>MNIR01000011.1 GCA_001919865.1 Gemmatimonadetes bacterium 13_1_20CM_4_69_16
CACGCATCGCATCTATCTCGCGAGGACGTTCAGTGGCAAGGAGCATGCGTCCGGCTACCTGCAATACGCCCGATACGTCGATCTGACGAGCTGGACGACCGCCTTCGCGCGCACCGCCGCGTTCACCGAGCAGGATCTCGCCATCGGGGTCGGCACCGAGGCGCGGGAAATGCGCGTCGGCATCGTGAGCGCCGGCTTCTTCGGCTGCTTCGATGCGCCACCGGCGTTGGGCCGCTACTTCAGCGCGGCCGAGGACAGTCCTCCTAATGGAACGGCGGTTGCGGTGCTCGCATACGGATTCTGGCGAACGCGCTACGGCGGCCGCCGCGAGGCGCTCGGGTCCACGCTCCAGATCGGTCCCACGCTCTACACGATTATCGGCGTCGCACCAGAGGGATTCGTCGGCTTGTGGCCGGTGCAGCGACCGGTGGCCTTCATCCCCATCACGAGCTATGCAAGCGCGATGGCCGTAGGCCGGCGGGGTGAGAGTTGGTGGACCACCTACCACTGGCAGTGGCTGTCGATGCTGGTGCAGCGGAAACCGGGCGTGAGCGTCGCGACCGCGGATGCCGACCTCACCAACGCCTTCCTCCGCAGCTACGCTGCCCAGCGGCCGGGAAGCCCGGGGCTCGCACCAGCGGAGATCGCGCGGCCGCGCGCCCTCGTCGCGTCGGTGCTGAGCGAGCGAGGGCCGAATGAGTCGAGCTTCGCGAAAGTCGCCACGTGGATCAGCGGGGTCGCGCTGATCGTCCTCCTCATCGCCTGCGCCAACGTCGCAAATCTCCTCCTCGCCCGCGCGCTCCGGCGCCGCCGCGAGATCGCCGTTCGGCTGGCGCTGGGCGTGAGTCGGGCGCGCCTCTTGTCCCAGCTCCTCACCGAGAGCGTGCTCCTGGCCACGTTGGGCGGTCTGGCTGGCCTCCTCATCGCCGAGTGGGGAGGCGCGGTGCTACGAGCGGAGTTCCTGGCGAAGGGAGCGGACGTGAGCGTAATGGGAGACACACGCACGTTGACGTTCGCCGCGGCGGCGGCCCTGTTCGCTGGATTTCTCACCGGGCTCGTCCCCGCGTTCCAGACGCGGCGGCCGGACCTCGCCGGCGACCTGAAGGCCGGTGCCCGAGAAGGCGCCTTCCAACGGTCACGCACGCGGGTCGCGCTGCTCGTGCTGCAGGCGGCTCTCTCCGTCGTGCTGCTTGTCGGCGCGGGGCTGTTCGTGCGCAGCCTGCACCACGTGCGGGTGATCCCCCTGGGCTACGACGTGACCCCCGTGCTGCTCGTGGACCTGAACATGCGCGGCGTGCAGCTCGATACCGCCCAGCGGGTCGCGCTGCGCCGCGAGCTGCTCGAGACCGCGCAGGCGATTCCGGGAGTCGAGCACGCCTCGCGCCAACTCACGGTGCCGTTCTGGAGTACCTGGAACATGGATCTCCACATCGCCGGCATCGACTCGGTGAGCCGCCTGGGTGAGTTCGACTTGAACGCCGTGACCCCGGAGTACTTCGCCACGCTCGGTACGCGCATCCTGCGCGGCCGCGGCGTCGGCGCGGAGGACACGCAACATGCGCCGCGGGCCATGGTGGTGAGCGATGCGATGGCCAAGGCGCTCTGGCCCGGCCGGGATCCGATCGGTCAGTGCGTCAAGGTGGGCGCCGACACCGTGCCGTGCAGCTACGTGGTGGGCGTGGCTGAGAACATCAAGTCGCAGGAGTTGGGCGACGACCCGGGGCTGTTCTACTACCTGTCCTCGGCTCAATGGCATCCCGAGCAAGGAGGAGTCTTCATCCGGACTCGCGGGGAGGCTGCGCGATTTGCGGAGATGATTCGTCGCCGCCTGCAACAACTCATGCCTGGGGCATCGTACGTCACGGTCACGCCGCTGCGCGATATCCTCGGGGAGCAAACGCGCTCGTGGCAGTTGGGCGCGACCATGTTCCTTGCCTTCGGCGCGCTGGCACTGGCGCTCGCGGCGATCGGCCTCTACAGCGTGATGGCCTACACCGTCTCGCAGCGCACTCAGGAGCTGGGGGTCCGGGCCGCCCTCGGGGCACAGCAGCGAGACCTCGTGAGACTCGTCGTCGACGAAGGTGTGTCGCTCGGCGCCGCCGGTATCGTGATCGGCGTCGCGATCGCCCTCGCCGGCGGCCACTGGCTAGGACCTCTCTTGTTCCAGGAATCCCCGCACGATCCGCTCGTCTTCGGGTTGGTCACGGTGGTGCTGCTGGGCGTGACCGTGCTGGCGAGCTTCGTCCCGTCGCGCCGCGCTGCCCGAGTCGACCCGATGGTTGCCTTGAGGTACGAATGATGAACACGCTCCTCCAGGATCTCCGTTTTGCCGTCCGCACGCTCGCGAAGAGCCCCGGCTTCACCGCCGTGGCCGTGCTCACGCTCGCCCTCGGTATCGGCGCCAACACCGCCATCTTCAGCGCGGTGAACCCCGTGCTCCTCAAGCCGCTGCCGTATCCGGGATCGGACCGGCTCGTCCAGATCATGTCCACCGGATTCCGGGGCGTGCGGTTCGGCGTGTCCTTCCCGGACCTCCACGACTTGCGCGCGCTGTCGCACGACCTCACCGGAGTCGCGGCCACTACCACGCAACGGTATAACCTCACCGGCGCCGGGGATCCGCGCGAAGTCCAGGCCGCGGCGGTGACCGCGGACCTATTCGACGTCCTGCAAGTGCGCCCCGAGATCGGACACGGCTTCGCGCCGGCGGACGAGCGTACCCCGCTCGCGCTGCTGAGCCATGGGCTCTGGGTCACGAGCTTCGGGCGCGATCCCGCCATCCTGGGCAGGACGATCTCACTCGACGGCCGCAGCTTCACCGTGGTGGGCGTGATGCCGGCGGGGTTCCAGTTCCCCGACGAGGACGTGCAGGTGTGGACGCCGATCGGCGAGTTCCTGTCACAGAATCCGCAGGCCGAAACGAACCGCGGCATGCACTTCCTCAACGCCGTGGCGCGACTGGGGCCCAGCGTCACCCTGGAGCGTGTGGTCGGCGACGTCAAGCTGCTCGCGGCGCGCCTCAGCGCCAGCGACTCGGGCGCGGGTGGCGGGCGGCAGCGAATCGAGGCGGGTCAGGCCAGCCCCGGCGGCGCCGGCGGTCCCCCCGCTCCTTCCAGCGGCGGGCGATCGATGCTCGACACCGGCTTCGACGTCACCCTGCTCCGGGACGCTGGGATCGGCGACGTGCGCCGGCCACTGCTCATTCTGCTGGGCGCTGTGGGCCTGGTGCTGCTGATCGCCTGCGCCAACGGCGCCAACCTGCTGCTGGCTCGTGCCACCGCGCGACGCCGCGAGATGGCGGTCCGGCGCGCGCTGGGCGCGGGACGCGGCCGGCTCGTCCGGCAGCTTCTCACGGAAAGCACCCTGCTGGCGCTCGCGGCGGGCGTCGTCGGTGTCGTCCTGTCCATCTGGGGACTCGACGCTCTGCTCGCCGTGTGGCCGCACGCGCTCCCGCGCACGACCGAGATCGCGCTCGACGGCCGGGTTCTCGGCTTCAGCCTCGGTCTGGCGGTCGTGACGGGTGTGGCGTTCGGTCTCCTGCCCGCCTGGCGCGCCTCGGCGCCCGGTATCGAGGAGGCGCTGCGGGAAGATGCCCCGGGCGCGACCGGTGGGCGACGGCGGTTGCAAAGCACGCTCGTTGTGGGCGAGGTGACGCTCGCCCTGGTGCTGCTCGTCGGCGCCGGCCTGTTGGTCCGCAGCTTCATCCGGCTGAGCAACGTGGACCCCGGCTTCGACACGCGTGACGTGCTCGCGGCCCGCATCCGGCTCACCCCCGCCCGCTATCCCGCAGGCGCTCAACAGACCCTGTTTTTCGAGAACATGCTCGCGGCGCTCCAGGCCTACCCCGGGGTCCAGTCGGCCAGCCTCGCCGGCACGCTGCCGCTGAGTGGCAACATGTTCATGATCGCGTTCGATCCGCGGACGGTGCGGCCGGACTATCCCGAGCCGATCATGGTGCTGCGGCTGTCTGTCATCTCCCCGGACTACTTCACCACGTTCCGCATTCCGATCCGGCGGGGCCGTGGCTTCACGACGCAGGATCGCGCCGGCGCGCCGCCCGTCGCAGTGATCAACCGCGCGACGGCGGATCAGCTCTGGCCCGGCCAGGACCCCATTGGGCGACAGCTCACCATCGGTTTTGGGGCCCGGCAACCGGCGGGGCCGATCACGATCGTCGGGCTGATCGACAACCTGCGCTCCGCCTCGCTCGACGCGCGGCCGCAACCCGAGATCTACCGCCCCGCGTCGCAGCAGTCCGATATGCGGGAGATGTGGGTGGCGCTCCGCGCGGGCAACGGTCGGCCGCTCCGGCTGGTTGGCGCGATCCGCGACGCCGTGCACCAGTCGGATCCCGAGCAGTCGATCGGCGAGGTGGTGAGCCTGGAGCAACTGATCGGCCGCCAGACCGCGGCGCGGCGCTTCAACACCACCCTCCTCACGATCTTCGCCCTGCTCGCGGTGGGGCTCGCGCTGGTCGGCATCTATGGCGTCACCGCGTATGCCGTGACCCAGCGGACCAGGGAGCTGGGCATTCGGATGGCCCTGGGGGCGCGCGGAGCGGACGTGGTGAGGCTACTGATGAGAGAGAGCCTGCGGCGCGTGGCGGCGGGCGTGGGACTGGGGCTGCTCGCCGCGCTGGGCGTCACGCGCGCGCTCAGCGCCATGCTGTTCGAGGTGGCGCCGCGCGACGCGGTGACGTTCGGCGCGACGGCCCTGTTGCTGGTAGCCGTGGCGCTACTGGCGACGTGGGTCCCGGCCCGCCGGGCGACGAAGGTGGATCCGATGGTGGCGTTGCGGTACGAATAGGGGTTCGGGGTTAGGGGCTCGGGGTTCGGGAACGGCGGGCGCGGAGACTCTTTCGAAGGCCGCTCAGCATGCGTCCAATTTGGTCGCATGATTGCAGCAGAGGGTCTGCATCAGCCGCCTGGAGAAAACCGAGTCGGGTGCTCAGGACGATCTGTGTCTCCATCTCGGTAAGCGACCCGCTGGAAACGAGCAGATGCCGGAGATAATCGCCCAGGGAGCGTGCATGACCTTCCGCGATGTTCGACGCGACCGACACGGCAGCGCGCCGCAGCTGAGTCACGAGCCCGTAGCGCTCCGCGGCGGGGAACTGCTTCGTGGCGCGATATGTCGCCTCGACGAGGTCCATCGCCTGTTGCCAGACCCGGAGATCGCGATAGCTCAGCACCGGAGCAGCTGCTTGCATGGGCGCGCTCATGACAAACTCCGGAAGGGGACTGTGCAAATGCTTCACGCGGGGCCTCTACTTGCGTCATCATTTCACTGCGCGCGCCGTCGCCTTCTTGCAGACCGCGAACCCCGAGCCCCGAGTCCCTAAACGAGCCCCTAGCCCCGAGCCCCGAGCCCCGCACATGCACGCGTTCCGCACCCTGCGCACGAGCCCCGGCTTCGCCCTCACCGCTATTCTCACCCTCGCCCTGGGGATCGGTCTCGCGACCGCGGTGTTCACGGTGGCCGACGCGCTGCTGCTGCGCCGGCTCCCTGTCCGCGATCAGGACGGCCTCGTCGTGCTCTGGTCACAAGCACCCGACCGAGGGTTCGACTATCCGTTCACGCTCGATGAGGCGCGCCAGTTTGCGCGGCGAACCCGCTCTCTCACCCAGGTCGCCTTCTTCGGCTACGAGGGCGCTTGGCCCAGGCCGATTCGCGACGGCGAGCGCATCTCTCGCCTCCGCGCAGCACTCGTGTCGGGTGAGTTCTTCGACGTGCTCGGAGCGCAACCTGTGTTGGGCCGGGCGCTGCACGCCGGGGACGATGTGGTGGGCGCCGCACCGGTGGTCGTGCTGAGTCATGGGATCTGGCAGCGGCAGTTCGGGGGCGACGCTAAGGTGCTGGGCCGCCAGATCGTGACGTATGGAACCGGTGTGGCGTACACGATTGTCGGGGTGATGCCCCAAGGACTCGACTACCCGCGAGGCGCCGACATTTGGGCGCCGCTGGTCCCCGCCAGGACGCGACCGGGGACCGACTCGACCGTCGCCGACGTCGAGGTGATCGGACGGCTGCGGCCGGGCGCCATTGCCACTCAGGCGCGTGACGAGTTGACGGCCTTCTTGAGACGCGCCGAGGCCTCGCCGTGGCAGCGTGACATGCACGGCGTGGTCCACGCGCTGCCGGGGCTCGTCCTGGGCGAGACCCGGCCCGCGCTCATCGCCTTCGCCGCGGCGGCCGGCCTCCTTCTCCTGATCACCTGCATCAACGTCGCCAACCTGCTCCGCGGCGGCTGCGGTCCGGAGCTTCGTCGCCGTGGCGCCGGCCGGGCTGCCCCGCCTGGACGAGATTCAGCTAAATACGTCCGCGCTCGCCGGCGCGGTCGGCATCACGGGCGTCGCCATGCTCCTCTTCGGCCTCGCGCCCGCGGTCATAACCTCGCGCGTCGGGATCGAGCCGGTACTCCGGTCGGGAACACGGCAGAGCGCCAGCCGGCGCTCCCGCCTCGGGACGGAAGGCTTGGTGGCGGGACAGGTCGCGCTCGCGCTACTCGTCCTCTCGGCCTCGGGACTGGTCGCCCGCAGCCTCATCAAGCTCGAACGGGCAGAGCTCTCGTTCGAGCCTTCACACCTGCTGATCGGCGACCTGGCGGTGCGCTACGATCTGTTCGATACCCAGGCGAAGCAGCGCACGCTGCTCGACGGGCTGCTGCCGCGGGTACGGGCGATTCCTGGTGTGCGCGCCGTCTCACCCGTCGTCGCCGCTCCCTTTTCGGGACCGGGGGGGTGGGACGGTAAGTTTGCGGCCGAAGGACAGTCCACCGAACAGGCCGCCGCTAACCCGATGCTCAACATGGAGGTCGTAACCCCGGATTACTTCGCGACGTTAGACATTGCGGTGCGCCGCGGGCGGGTCTTCACGGACGCCGACCGCGAGGGCGCCCCGCCGGTCGTGGTGGTCAGCGAGTCCGTAGCGCGGCTCTACTGGGGGAGCGACGATCCCATTGGCAAGCGCCTCAAGATAGGGGAGCATTTGGAACGGACGGTCAGCGTCGTCGGGGTGGTCCCGGACACGCGCTACCGCGAGCTGCGCGAAGCGCGCCCCAGCGTCTACTTCCCGATGGGTCAGCCATTCTTTCCCTTCGAGCCGATGACGCTGGCGATACGAACGGCGCGTCCGCCGGCCGAGCTGGTGCCGACCATCCGGCGCGTCATCGGCGAGACGGAGCCGGGTGTCGCGCTGGCGAGCGCCGCACCGTTCGGGACGTATCTCGAGGGGCCGCTGGCGCAGCCACGACTGAACGCGCTGTTGCTCGGCGTCTTCGCGGGTAGCGCGGTGGCGTTGGCCGCCGTCGGCCTGTTCGGCGCCATGGCGACCATGGTGCGCCAACGCACGCGGGAGCTCGGCGTGCGGATGGCACTGGGAGCTACCGCTCGAGATCTGCGGCGCATGGTGATGGGGCGTGGCCTCGCGGTCGCGAGCGTGGGATCGGCGCTGGGGCTACTCGGCGCGCTACTGGCGAACCGTCTCCTGGTGACGTTGCTCTACGGCGTGACTCCCACGGACCTGGCGACGCTCACGGCGGTCACCGGGTTCCTCATCGGGATCGCGGCGCTCGCGAGCTTCGCCCCGGCTCAGTCGAGCACGCGGATCGATGCGGTGGTAGCGTTGCGACATGAGTAGGGGCCGGGGGTCAGGGGTCAGGGCTGACCCCGGATCCCCGACCCCCGACACCTTGCCCTGGCCCCTGACCCCCGACCCCCGACACCTTTAGCCCGTGACCCCGACCGCCCCCCGCATCCTCGTCGCCGACGACGAGCCGGACGTCCTCGAGGCCCTCAAGCTGCTCCTCAAGGGTGAAGGCTACGAGGTGCAAGCCGCCACCTCGCCCCGCGCGGTGCTGTCCGCCTTGGACTCCCGGGAGTTCGACGCCCTCCTGATCGACATGAACTACACCCGCGACACGACGTCTGGGGCGGAAGGCTTGGACTTGCTGGGGCGACTCCAGGGGCTCGACACGTCCCCGCCGGTCGTCGTGATGACCGCCTGGGCCAGTATCGACGGCGCTGTCGAGGCGATGCGCCGCGGCGCGCGCGACTTCATCGAGAAGCCGTGGGACAACCGTCGGCTGCTCGCGACACTGCGCACCCAGGTGGAGCTCGGCCGGGCGTTGCGTCGCAGCCAGCAGCTCGAGCGTGAAAACCGCGCGTTGCGCCGCGAGGGTTTGCCCGAGCTGATCGCCGAGTCGCCCGCGATGCAGCCGGTGCTCAAGCTGATCGAGCGCATCGGGCCGTCGGACGCGAACGTGCTGATCCTGGGCGAGCACGGCACCGGCAAGGAGGTCGTCGCCCGCTGGCTGCACGCCGCCTCCGGCCGGGTGGAGCGACCGCTCGTCGCCGTCAACCTGGGGGGCATTCCCGACGGCCTGTTCGAAAGCGAGCTGTTCGGGCACGTGAAAGGCGCCTTCACCGACGCGAAGCTCGATCGGGTCGGGCGGTTCGAGCTCGCCGAGGGCGGCACCCTGTTTCTCGACGAGATCGCGAACCTGCCGCTGCCGCAGCAGGCGAAGCTGTTGCGCGTGCTCGAGACAGGTGAGTTCGAGCGCGTCGGCTCCTCCAAGACACAGCGCGTCAATGTCCGGGTCATCTCGGCTACGAACTCGGACATCCATGCGGAAGCGACGGCCGGCAGGTTTCGCCAAGACCTGTTGTTTCGCCTCAATACCGTCGAAGTTCGCCTCCCACCACTGCGCGAGCGCAGCGAGGACATTCCCCTGCTCGCCGGCCATTTCGGGCGCCGCCACGCGGCGCGTTACCGCAAACGGATTAGCGGCTTCACGGCGGACGCGATGCAGGCCCTCCGGACGTATCCCTGGCCCGGGAACGTGCGGGAGCTCGACCACACGATCGAGCGGGCCGTGTTGATGGCCGAGGACAGCTCGGTGCGAGCACACGACTTGGGATTAGGCACCGGGGCGAACGGCGCTACGCCGCTCGACCAGATGAGCCTCGAGGACGTGGAGCGGGTGCTCATTGAGAAGGCGCTGGCGCGCGCGTCCGGGAACGTGAGTGACGCGGCGAAGGCGCTGGGGCTCTCCCGCAGCGCGCTGTATCGCCGGCTCAAGCGGCATGGGCTCTGAGCGGCGCCGCAAGCGCAAGCCGCGCTACGAGCGCCGCATACTCACGCTCGCGCTGCTCACCGGGCTCCCCGCCGTCCTCGTCGCGCTGGTGCTGCTGTGGAGCGGCGACTTCGCGGCGCGCACTCAATGGACCGTGACGATCCTGCTGGTCGCCGTGTGGTTGGCGTTCGTCGGCGTGGTGCGCGAGCGCGTGGTCCGGCCGCTCCAAACGATCTCGAACATGCTGGCGGCGCTTCGAGAAGGGGACTTCTCGCTGCGGGCCCGCGGCTCGGACCCGGACGACGCGCTCGGGCTGCTGCTGGTAGAGTTGAACAGCCTCGGCGAGGACCTGCGCGCCCAGCGGCTCGGCGCCCTGGAGGCGACGGCGCTGTTGCGCCGGGTGATGGAGGAGATCGACGTCGCGGTGTTCGCGTTCGACGAATCGCGCGCGCTGCGACTCGTCAACCGGGGCGGGGCGGCGCTGCTGGGGCGACCGGTCGAACAGCTCCTCGGCAAGGACGCCGCCGAGCTCGGGCTCGGCGACAGCCTGGCGGGCGACGCGCCTCGCGTGCTCGAGATCGCGTTCCCGGGACGGCCGGGGCGGGGGCGCTGGGAGCTGCGACGTGGCACGTTTCGCCAGGGCGGGCTCCCCCATCAGCTCCTCGTGCTCGCCGATGTGAGCCGCGCGCTGAGCGAGGAGGAGCGGCAGGCGTGGCAGCGCCTCATCCGCGTGCTGAGCCATGAGCTCAACAACTCGCTCGCGCCGATCAAGTCGATCGCCCAGAGCCTGGCGGAACTGGTGCGCCGGGATCCGCCGCCGCCCGATTGGCGCGAGGATCTCCGCAAGGGGTTGGGAGTGATCGGGGGCCGGGCGGAATCGCTCAGTCGTCTGATGGCGGCCTACGCGCGGCTGGCGCGACTGCCGCGTCCGCGCCTCGAGCCCGTCCCGGTCGCCGAGTGGGTGCGCCGCGTGGCCGCGCTGGAGACGCGCCGGCCGGTCACCGTGTGTCCCGGCCCAGACCTGACGATCCGCGCCGACGGCGGGCAGCTCGACCAGCTGCTGATCAACCTGGTGCGGAATGCCGTCGATGCCACACTCGAGGGCGGCGGCGCGGTGGAGTTGGGGTGGACGACGCACGACGGCCGGCTGGAGGTGTGGGTGCGGGACGACGGCCCCGGCCTGGCCGACACGGTCAACCTGTTCGTGCCGTTCTACACCACGAAGGCGGACGGCTCCGGCATCGGGCTGGCGTTGTCGCGCCAGATCGCCGAGGCACACGGCGGCAGGCTCACCCTGGCCAATCGGGAGGCGGCGAAGGGCTGCGAAGCCCGGG
Source organism: Gemmatimonadetes bacterium 13_1_20CM_4_69_16 (assembly GCA_001919865.1). Classification (GTDB taxonomy): domain Bacteria; phylum Gemmatimonadota; class Gemmatimonadetes; order Gemmatimonadales; family GWC2-71-9; genus 20CM-4-69-16. The sequence continues at coordinate 10,408 of MNIR01000011.1, forward strand.
TGACCCTCCCCATCCTCGGCCCCGAGTGAGCCGCGCTCCAGGTTACGCCGGGAACGGCACCAGTCTGCGCGCCCGCTCATCCCACAGCACGAGACGCACGCAGCGGAAGCTGTCCCGCAAGGAGAGTGTCGCGACCCGCTGCAGCTCGGGATAGGTGTCCAAGACGTGCTGCAGCCGGTAATTGGGGATTCGGGCGTTGAGATGGTGGATGTGGTGCAGCCCGATGTTTCCCGTGGCCCACTGCAACAGCTTGGGGAGGCGGTAGTACGAGCTCCCCTCTAGGGCCGCGGCGTGGTACGTCCAGCGCTCGTCGTGCTCCCAGTAGGTCGGCTCGAACTGGTGCTGGACGTAGAACAGCCATACCCCGATAGAGCACGACAGCAGCGCCACCGGAAGCTGGACCAGCAGGAATTCCCGGAAACCCACCAGCGTCCCCATCAGGACCACGAACCCGGCGAGCCCGACGTCGGTCCAGAGAATGCTGCGCCGCTCGCGCGTCCAGGTGCGGGGCACGATGGTCGGGAGACGGTGCCGCACAAAGAAGTGGAGCACCGCGCCGACGCCGAACAGCACCGCCGGATGACGGTACACGCGGTACTTGAAGCGCTCCCACCGCGAACGTGCCAGGTACTCGTCCACCGTCAGGGTGTCGATGTCGCCGAACCCGCGGTGCTCGAGATTCCCCGACGTCGCGTGATGGATGGCGTGGGTCTTCTTCCAGTAGTGGTAGGGGGTCAGCGTGAGCACGCCGAGGATCGAGCCGACGACGTCCGCGACGCGGGGCGATCGGAAGAACGCCCCGTGCCCGCAGTCGTGCTGGATGATGAACAGCCGTACCAGCAGAAACGCCGCCGGCACCGCCAACAGCAAGGTGAGCCAGTAGCCCACGCCGAGGCTCGCGTACATCAACGCCCAAGCGCCGGCGAACAGCAACGCGGCGTTGGCCAGCTGCCATACGCTGCGCTTCAGGTCGGGATCCTTGTGGGCCGCGAGCCGCGCGCCCCAGGCTGCTGCTGTGACCATCGACCCCCGCACGGGTGAAGGTGGGTGGAGCAAGATAATGGGCTCCTGAGGCGAACTCAAACATGGGGGCCTGCGCCAGGCGCACTGCCCCTCTAGAACGGGGTGGGCTGGCAGATCGGGCGGGCGCGACGCAAGTTTACTTGGCCTGCCACCCCTTCTCTCAGCGCTTGGAACACGTGACCAGCAGACGGCTGTTTGCCGATCGTCGAGCGGGCAGGGATCGACGCGCCGAGTCGCGTCGGCTGGCCATCGGGCACTTCTCCCTGGAGCGCCGGCGCGTGGTGGATCGGCGGCGCGGTTGGGAGCGGCGGAGCACGCTGGATCGTCGGGCGCAACCGACGCGAGCCCAGTCCGTGGAAACACCCGGCGAGCACATCCGAAACGCGTTGCAGCTGCTGCACCAGTTGGCAGCAAGCCATGAGCTTGGTGGGAGCGTCGCGTTGGGAGCCGAGGACAGCAACGTACTGTCAGCCGCGATCCACCGCGCGCGGCGCGCTCTCGAGCTGCTCGAGCGCCGCCGATCGGGACTCCCCTAGAACAGCTCCAGCTGGCCGCCCACGAGGCCTCCCAGCCGCTCCAGCATCTTGACCATCGCCCAGCTGTCTCGCTCGCAGTAGCGTAGCAGGGCCACGCGCAGCTCGGCACGCTCTTCCGGGGGCATCGTGTCGCCCGTGAACATGAGCCGCATCAGCTCGAGCGTCGCCGTCTCCCCTTCGCCGATCTTCAGGTCCCGGTACGAGAGGCCCGGAACGAGGGCGGGGAGCGTCCGCTTGATGCTGAAGCTCCCGCCAAAGTCCGGGTGGTAGATGTGCTTGCGCAGGAGGGGAAGGAGGTCGACGAGCTTCTGCTCGATCCGCTGCAGCTCACTGGCGCAACGCGGCGCCGCCTCCGCCAGTCGGCGGATGCACTCACGCTCGAAACTCGCGTGGTACGCGACCACCTTGCGCGCCCCCGCACACGCCGCCACCACTGCGTCCGCGAGTGCCGGGCGAGGGTCGGCGGGGCCTGCCGCGAGCCACTCATGATGTACCAGCCCGCGACCGCGCTCCTCGACGTGACAGCTGAACTGCACCGGCACGTTCTGCCACGGCCGGCAGCCGTCCCAGCGGGGGATGGCGAGACTGACGGTCTCGAAGTCGAGAAAGGCGAGCGGCGACACGAACTCGCTCAGGGCGCGGGCGAGCGCCGGCTCGACCACCATCCGACCAGCGGTCACGGCCCTGACCTGGCGTGCGTGGATGTGGGAGAGCTCGAGGTCCGACGGGAGGTCGTACAGCGTCGCGTAGCCGTTGGCTTCGTACTCGAGCACTCGCTTGCGCTCGATGCGGTACAAGCTGCTGACGTGGTAGTCCGGCAGCTTGGGCCAGCAGCGCTTCAGGAAGGGGCAGTCGTGGGGCCGCGTGCAGTGGTCGCCGATCGGCACCTGGGGCAGAGGCCCCTCGAGCATCCGACGCTGCGCAGCGATTTCGTCGGGGATGCCCAACAGCACGCCTTCGACGGGCGCCGCGACGTCCTCGCGCACGAACAGGTTGCTCAGGTCAGGATAGCGGCAGTCGGGGTTCAGATGCATCAGGTCGGCTCGCTCGACGGAGAGCCCCGCGCGCCGCAGCACGTGCACCTGGACGGCCACGTCCTGGATGTGGTCCGGCTTCAGGCTGTTCGTCGCCTTTACCTCCACCACGCCGTAGCCGCGCGGTCCGCGCTCGAGAATGTCTACGGCGGCGTAGCTGTCGTCGGCGAGGAAGGTGGCCTCGTAGATCGCCGGGGCCGGGGGGTCGCGCTGCAGGATGTCACGGGTGGCCGCCACTTTGTTGTCGAACTGGTGGAACGGCAGATCGACCAGCACGCCCCCCGGCACGTATTCTCTCGCCTTGCGGCCCACCTCGCTTCCCTGGTCCAGCAAGTTGCGCAGCGCCGCGTCGGGCACGAGCTCCGGGGCGTCAGGCTCGTGCACGCGCCACCACAGCTGCTTGTGACACTGCAGTCCGGAGAGGATGCGGGACTTAGAGAGGCGGGGTGACTCCGGGGTCATATCCAACAGTAATGAGCGCGGTCCCACGTGTCGCGGCTGAAGCCGCGGCTCGGCAGTGCCGCTAAGCGGCGTCCCGCCCGTTTACGGGCGAGTGCCGAGTCGCGAGTTTACTCGCGGAGACAAGTCGGCCGTCCTAGACTGAGGAGATCATCCTATGCGCGTGTTCGTGACGGGCGCCACCGGGTACGTAGGCTTCGCGGTGGCCACCGCGTTACGCCGGGCGGGTCACGACGTGTACGGGCTGACCCGCGGCGCCGCCAAGGCGTCACAGCTCGCACGCCAGGAGATTCATCCCGTGCAGGGGGACATCGGGGACCCCAAGAGTTACGCCGATGCGGCCGAGGAATGCAGCGTCCTGGTACATGCTGCGTTCGAGTCCTCGGCCAGCGCCGTGGCCAAGGACAAAAGCGCTATCGACGCCCTGATCGAGGCCGGGCGGCGCGGCGCACAGCCCAAGACGCTGATTTTCACGAGCGGCGTCTGGGTGCACGGCGACACCGGCAGCAAGCTGGTGGACGAGTCGACTCCCCTCCATCCCATCAAACTGGTCGCCTGGCGACCGGCGCACGAGCAGATGGTACTGCAGGCGAAGACCGTGCGCGGGCTGGTGATCCGACCCGGCTGCGTGTACGGCGGGCGGAGCGGGCTGACGGGCGATTGGTTCGCCGCCGCTCTGGCCGGCAAGCCGCCCACGGTGGTGGGGACCGGCCACAACCGTTGGGCGATAGTGCACGGTGACGACCTGGCGGATGCCTACGTGCGCGCCGCCGAGAGCGGGCTCGCGGGCGAGGCGTTCGACGTGGTCGACCGGTCGCGCGCCACCGTGCTCGAGATGGCGACCGCGGCGGCGCGCGCGCTGGGCTACTCTGGTGAGCTGCGGCCGACGCCCCTCGCCGAAGCTCGCAGGACCATGGGGGACTTCGCCGACGCGCTGGCACTGGACCAGCACGTGGACGCGCGTAAGGCGGTGCGGCTGCTCGGGTGGCAACCACGCCACGGCGACTTCGTGGATGAGGCGGAGGTCTTCGCCGCCTCCTGGAAAGCGTGGCAGTCGCGCGACTGAGCGACGTCATTTCAGGGTGACGAGCCTTGACTCCGCGACGCTCATCTCCCATGGTACCGCGCCCGGATAGCGCCCTTTCCTGTAGCGGAGTCCGCTGCGCGCGGAGGGAGCATGTCGCTGCGGATTGTGCTGGCGGACGATCACCTCGTGCTGCGGCAGGGCCTGCGCGCCCTGCTCGCGCCACACGGCGTGCAGGTGGTCGGGGAGGCCGCCGATGGCCGGGTGGCAGTCGAGTTAGTCCGCGAGTTGCGGCCCGACGCCGCCGTGCTCGACATCATGATGCCCCTCATGAACGGCATCGACGCCGCGCACGAGATCGCGGATGCGTGCCCCGAGACCCAGGTCATCCTGCTGACCGCGCTGGAAGACGAGCGCTACGTCATGCAGGGCCTACGCGAAGGCGTGCGCGGCTTTGTCCTCAAGACGCAGGCGGCGGAGGACTTGGTGCGCGCCATCCAGGAGGTGGCGCGCGGGGGTATCTACGTGAGCGCCGGCGTGTCCCAGGTGTTGGTTGATGCCTGTAAGGCAGCCGCGGCCGAGGCAGACCACCGGCTGACCTCCCGGGAGCGCCAAGTGGTGCAGCTCGTCGCCGAGGGGAAGTCCACCAAGCAGATCGCGGCGACGTTGCAGATCGCGCTCAAGACCGTGGAGTTCCACCGGATGCGCGTGATGAAGAAACTCGATATCCATGACGTCGCCGGCCTGGTTCGCTACGCCATCCGGGAGGGCCTGATCACACCCTGACCCGGGCTTCTCCCCCCGTCCCCCCAGGGTTTTCCCGGGTGTCGTCCCGGGGATTCGTCACCGATGATTCGGCCCCGGGTCTCGTCCGGGGCGCCTTACCTCGGGGATGAGCGTGGTCGACAAGACGCCTTTCTTCCGCCACCCACTCGCGCTCATCGCGAACGCCGAGGAGTGGCTGAACCAGTCTCTGGAGAGCGTACTCGAGCCCCAGGGGTACCGGGTGCTGGCCGTGTCCACTGGCCGACAGCTCCTGGAGCGCGCGGCGGCCGCCGGGCCGGACCTCATCCTGCTGAACGCCCACCTCCCCGACCTCGATGGCCTGCAGGTGTGCCAGGCGCTGCTACAGACTCCGGCGCTCGGGCGCCACACGCCCATCATCCTCATCACCTCGACCCAGGCCACGAAGCAGCAGCGCCTCGCCGCCCTCAGGGTCGGCGCGTGGGATTACCTCAGCCTGGTTCCCGACGCCGAGGAGCTGCTCCTGAAGTTGGGCACCTACGCGCGCGCCAAGCTCGAGTTGGCGCGGGTGCTGGAGGAGAGCACGGTGGATCAGGCGAGCGGGCTGTACTCGTCTCGGGGGTTGGAACGCCGGGCGGGGGAGCTCGCGGCCGACGCGTTCCGCCGCCATGCGGCGCTCGCCTGTGTGGCGCTCGGCGTCGAAGTGGCGGCCGGGGCGCCCGAGCCCACCGCCCTCGCCGCCTTCGATTCCGTCGCGGCGTTGCTCCATGCCCGTGGGCGTACGTCGGACGCCATCGGTCGCCTCAACCGCAGCGACTTCGCGGTTCTCGCCCCCGCGACCGACGCTGCGGGGGCCGTAAAGCTGGCTGACCGTTTGACCCAGGCGATCGAGACCGCCTCGCCGCCAGCCGGCGGCGTGCCGCCACTCCGGGTGCGTGCCGGGTACAAAGCCGTGGCCGATTGGCACGCCACGCCGGTGGCGCCCCTCGATCTCCTGGAGCACGCGAGCGCTGCGCTGCGGCAGGCGCGCGTGCCGGGGGACGGCACGCGGATCCGCGGATATGAGAGTTAAGTCGTCAGAGTGGGGGCGGGCGGGACAGTAGCCCCGGGCTGGCGCCCAGGGCTACCGTGAGGAGGCTACTTGAGCAGCATGTCGTGCGGCCGGCCCGGACCGGTCGGGAACTTGTCGAAGTCCACCGCGAACTTCTGGTCGAGCGCGATCCCGCTCGGCCCCACGTTCAGCAGCCACACGCGGAACGGGACCTTCCCGTCCAAGTTGGAGAGCAGCGAGTTGCTCACGTACAGGCGTTTGCTGTCGGGCGTCAGCTTCATCATGTTCGGCTGCTGTAGCTTGACTTCGCTCACGAACTTGGGATGCAGCGGATCCGAGACGTCGTACTGCTGGACCGCGTTGCCCGTGAACAGCGATACGTACAGCAGCCGGTTGTCGTAGGAAATCCGCACGTCCGCGGGAGTCGAGTTGGCCGGCAGCTGGATCACCCGGTTGAACACGAGCTTGCCGTCCTTGTCTTCCCAATACCAGATCGTGCTGGCGCCGGCGCAGTTGATGAACCCGCCGCGCGCCGCCGGCCCGTGCTGCCAGCGCACTTCCAGCGGCATCTTGTCGAGGTGCTCGACCTGGAGCACCGTGCCGGCCTTCCAGTCCCACACCACGACCTGATCGCCCACGTTCTCCGGGGCTATGGGGTTCCCCCGGAAGTGGTGCGGGTGCGTCCAGCTCGACGTGACGATGCGGTTGAGCTCGGGCTTGATGCCGACGTCGTACATGTAGCCCGGGTCATCCGGCCGGTTCGGCGCCGGCAGTGCCGAGACGAAGTTTCCATCCTCATCGAGCCGGACGAGCGCGCCCGGGCCCCCTCCGTCCTTGGCGCCGAGCATCGCGATCAGCACGCCGCCCGGCACGGCATAGTAGGTGTGTGGGCCGGAGTAACCGCTCAGCGCGCCCAAGTCGGGGATCGTCTTGATCAGCTTGGGCCGTTGCGGATCGGTCTTGACGTCGTAGATGAACAGCCGGTTCGAGACGAGGCCGCCCGCGAAGATGCGGTCCGCGTTCACCGTGTAGCCGAAGTGGTGCGCCTCATTGTCCACAGTCGAGCCGGTCGGCACGGTCGTGAGGATCTTGCCGTAGCCGGGCGACTTGGGATCCGCGTTGACGACCGTGAGGAAGTCGGGCTGCTGGGCGTCCGCGTCACTGGTCCACACGTACAGCAGCGATTCGTGCTGGTCCGGCCTCAGGTTCTTCACGAACACGGACTCGTCTTCCGGGCCCGACGGCACCGGCCCGAGCCACGCCGGCAGGGTGAAGACCAGCAGCAGCGTTGCGTATCTCATGGAGCTACCTCGTTACAGGGGACATTTTAGAGGAAGCTACCCCAGGTTCGGGTGGGAACAAGAGGAGTTACTGCGGGGTGTGCGCGGGTTTACCCGCGCACTCCCGGTTGTGTCTTCTACACCAGGTTCTTGACCACGAACCACAGGTTCGCTGGCCGCTCCGCGAGGCGGCGCATGTACCACGCGAACCAGGCGGTCCCGTAGCTGATCAGCACCCGCACCACACACCCGTCGGCCGCGAGCGCGCGCTGCGACGCGCTCTGGATGCCGTACAGCATGTGGATCTCGTAGGCGCTCGGGGGAGTGCCATGTCTCGCCGCGCGCTGGCGGATCCCCGCGATCAGAGGGAGATCGTGAGTCCCGAAGACGGGCCGCCCCCGCCCGCGGGCGGCCTCCTGAAGTAGTCGATCCGCGAGCATGACGTAGCACCCGTCCACGTCGCGCTTGCGCGGGAACGCGATGCTGGCCGGCTCGTTGTACGCGCCCTTCACGAGGCGGATCGCCGGTCCCAGGGGCAGCAGCGCCACCACGTCGTCTGGGGTGCGGCGCAGATACGATTGCAGACATACCCCCACATTGTCGTGCTCGGCCCGCGCGCCCCGGAACAGGGCGAGCGTGACGTCCACGTAGCGCGACTCCTCCATATCGATCCAGAGAAAGGAGCCGCTTTGCTTGGCGCGAGCGACGAGCGCGTGCAACGCCTGCTCGCACGCGGCGCGGTCTACCTCGAGTCCCAGGTGCGTGAGCTTGATGGACAACTGGACCGGGAGCCGGCGCGCCCGCACCAGGCCCAGCACCCGGAGGTAATGGTCGCGTACGGCGGCCGCGTCGGCGGGGGTCGTGACCTGTTCCCCGAGCTGGGTGAGGATGCTGCCGATGCCGGCGCGCGCGAACTCGGCGGCGGCCGCGAGCGCGGCATCGACGTCCTCCCCTGGGAGGAAACGCCGTACCGCGCGCCGGAAGAAGGCGCGGTGCCGGAGCTGGTCCGCGAGCCAGGCGCTGCGCGAGGCGCGCAGCAACAGCCGGCGGGGGAGGGACATGGCGCGCAATGAGATAGCGTCGATCGGCCCTGACCGGTAGGGCGCCCGGGGGCCGGCGGGGGGCGGGGGGCGGAACCTTGCGTGAAGTCAGTCAAACGGCGCAGGGAGTGGAACCGCCACCGGGGGTCCTGACTCGGTCTCACGACCGGGCCGGACAAATCCACCGGTGAACAACGGCCCACTCCCCACTTTATGTCGTCAGGCCGATCGCGCTGGCGCGCGGTCGGATGTCAGCGTGTCAGCCCGCCGCCCTCCACGCCCCTGCAGCTTGCCACTCCGACTGGCCGGCGAACTCGGCGCGCCGCTCCGGGCTGCCCCGCCGGTCTCCACCCCCCCGCTGTTCCAGACCACTCCACGAGCCTTCCAGCAAGGCGGCGGCGCTACGCCGATCGGCCACGCGTCGCCGGTCGGGCAAGGTTGCGGGGACGGTAGCCTGCGCGAGTATCGCGCCGGCGACCACCTCGGGTGGCAGTGGGCGGAACGACGACCACTCGTCCCTGAACCAGTCGCGCTGCAGGGTGACGGCGGCCTCGGCTCCTTGGGAGGTCTGGAACAGCCCGATCGACGTCAGCACGTCGTTGCCCGCGTCCATCAGGTAGCACGCCACGAACCCCGGGATGTGGCGCACCAGCGGCACGAACTGCTTCTCGGCATACCGTACCGCCTCGGCAACCGTCCCCAGCCTGACCCGGTACCGACGGATTACTGCGTGCATGAGCCCCCCTGTGCTTGATCGTCCGTGAAGCAAGTCCCGCGCCTTGGCGTTTCCCCACGCCTGCAAGCGAACGGCGGGGGATATCGTGCTCAGGAGTGTCGCGCGTGCGTCACCCGCAGCACGACTAGTTTCACCGAAGGTGAGGCGGGTGCGTAACAGGCCGGCCCAGCCCGGGCTCGGGGCGAATCCGGCCTGTGAGCGGACTGTAGCGGCGGCCCCGCACTCGGTCAAGGACCGAGTGCGGGGCGCCCGGGTTTCAACCTTCGACGATGATCAAGTACTTCGAGTTCGCCCAGAACCGTGCGGAGTCGGCGATCTTGACGCGGCCGGTGATGGTACCGTCCGCAGAGGGAGGCGTCGCCAGCGCGGTCGCGTCCTGACGCGACACGATGTGGTATTCCTTGTCCCCGGCCGGAAGCGGGATCTCGGACAGCGCCCGCCTGTCGACCGGCGTGAAGGCGGTGGGGTCGAGATTGCGGGCCGGAACGAGCGTCTTGCCGCTCTTCCAGAGGACGAACAGGAATCGGGCGCCGCCCTCTTCTTTCACGATGCCCCGCTGCTCCAGCTCGTCCTTCGTCCCCACGATGTAGTAGACGGTGTTCGCCTCGGTGGCCATGTTGTCGATCGTGTCCTTCAGGGCCACGTTCTCGGCGCTGAGCTTCTCAACCTGATCGGTGAGACCGGCGATGGTCTCCTTCTGATTGTCGATCACGCCTTGCAGGTTCTGAATGGTCGAGGCGAGAGCGTCCTTCAAGCTGTCCGAGAGGGTGGAGAGCTCGCGCACGCGTTGCTCGCTTTGCTGCAGCTTGGGCTCGAGCTCTTTCACTCGGGCCGTGATGTAGCGGATCTTCTGGACCATCGTGTCGCGCGACGCCCGCAGCGGCGACTCGGCCGCGCCTACCTTCAGCCGCTTCTTCGGGACGGCCACGGTCGCGAGCTCCTTGCTGATCTCGCTCACGAGACGCGTGTTCTCCGCGACTTCCTGCATCAAGCGCTCTTTCTCCGACGATGCCTGTGACAGACTGTCGATTCTCGCCTGCACTTCCGGAGAGGGACCCTGCTTGCACCCCGCAGCGACGAGGAGCGCGAGGGGGAGCCAGGCGGCGCTCGTCGCCAGACGGCTGTTGGTGAACATGTCCTAGAAACCTCCTACTGTAGCTGGGTGTCCTGCGTCACATGGCTGTCGGGCACGAGCAGCCTGCGGGGAGAATTCTACACCGTTGGGCGCGACCCGGTTTCGCCGCTCCCAGCGGGTTCCCCGAATCAATAACGAGTCCCATCTTCAGAGCACTGCGATGGACGTCACCAACCCCGGGGGGACGCCTCCGCCCCCGGCCGATCGGGAATCCTCCACGGGCGACTCGACTTACGTCCTGTCGCGCTGGCTGTTTCTGCGCCTCCTGGGGCTCGTTTACCTGATCGCCTTCGGCTCGCTTGCCCTGCAAGTCACGGGCCTGGTGGGCGAGCACGGGATCCTCCCCGCCACCGGGTTCCTCGAGCGGGCGCGCGCGCTGTACGGGGGCGACGCTTACCGGCTGTTCCCGACCTTGTGCTGGCTGGGTGCGGGGAATGGGGCTCTCCGGATCCTCTGCTGGGGCGGCGCGACACTTGCCCTGCTGCTGATCGCCGGGGTGGCGCAGGCGCCGGTGCTCGCGCTCCTCTGGGCGTTCTACCTGTCGCTCAGTGTCGTGGGTCAGACCTTCCTGTGGTTTCAATGGGATGGGCTGCTGCTCGAGGCGGGCCTGCTCGCGCTGCTGTACGCGCCCACGCAGTGGCTGCCGAGCCTCGAGCAGGAGCGGGTGCCGTCGCGGGCGCTGCGTTGGCTCGTGTGGCTGCTCCTCTTCAAGCTGATGTTCCTCGCCGGGATCACGAAGCTCGCGAGCGGCGACCCGAGGTGGCGTCACCTCACGGCGCTCGACTACCACTTCTGGACGCAGCCGTTGCCGCCGTGGACGGCGTGGTACGCGCAGCAGCTCCCGGCGTGGATGCGCCAGGGCATGACGCTGGGAACATTCGCGATCGAGTTGGGCGCGCCCTGGCTCATCTTCGTGCCATCCCGCTTCCGCCGGTGGCGCATCGCGGCGTGCGCGTTGCTCGTGCTCGGACAGCTCGGCATCGCGGTCACCGGGAACTACGGGTTCTTCAACCTGCTCGCGCTCGTGCTGTGCGTCTCGCTGCTCGACGATGCCACGTTGCGCCCGTTGCTGCGACTGCGGCTTCGCGCGGGGGAGCCGGAGCGGCCGTGGCGGCGGCACGCCACGCTCACGCTGGCGGCGGTGATCGCGCTGCTCTCCGCGCTCGCGTTCGTCCGGGAGATCGTCGCGACGCTACCGCGCGGCCGTGCGTCGGTCGAGAACCCGCTGCTCCGCGCCGTCGCCCCGCTCCGCTCGGTCAACGGCTACGGGCTGTTTCGCGTCATGACGACGGAGCGGCGCGAGATCGTGATCGAGGGAAGCGCCGATGGCGCGCACTGGCTCGAGTACGAGTTCCCCTGGAAGCCCGGTGCCGTGACGCGCCGGCCCCGCTTCGTGGCGCCGCACCAGCCGCGGCTCGACTGGCAAATGTGGTTCGCCGCGCTCGATCCCGACGGCGCGGAGCCGTGGTTGGCGGGCCTGGTGCGCGGTCTGCTGGACGGGAGCCCGGAGGTGCTGTCGCTGCTCGACTCGAACCCATTCCCCGCCGCGCCGCCGCGCTACGTGCGGCTCGTTTCCTACCGCTATCGCTTCACGACGTCGGCGGATCGGTCGCGCAGCGGCGCCTGGTGGTCGCGGGAATTCGTGGGGTACCTCACGGGGGCGCTTGCCCTCCCCAAGACTCACGCACCACCGGATTCCGCAGCACCCCCACCCCCGGAATCTCGACCTCCACGACGTCGCCGGCCGTGAGCGGGCCGACTCCGGCGGGCGTCCCCGTCGCGATCAAATCTCCCGGTTCGAGCGTCATCACCTGCGAGACGAACGCGATGAGCGAGGCGATCGCGAACACCATGTCGCGGGCGTGCCCGCGCTGACGCTCGACGCCGTTCACCCGACAGCGGACCTCGAGCTCCCCGAGCCGTACGACCGCCAGCGGCGCGAGGCGCGGGCCGATCGGGCAGAACGTATCAAACCCTTTCGCGCGGGTCCACTGCTCGTCGCTTCTCTGCAGGTCGCGCGCGGTGACGTCGTTCACGCAGGTGACGCCAGCGACGGCGGCGAGCGCCTGCGCCTCGCCCACGCGGCGGATACGGGTGCCGATCACGACGCCGATCTCCGCTTCGTGCTCGACCCGCGCCGCTTCGGGCGGCAGCACGATCGTGTCGCCGTCGCCGATCACGGCCGTGGATGGCTTGAGGAAGATCAACGGGTGTTTCGGGACCACGTGCCCGAGCTCCGCTGCGTGCTCGCGGTAGTTGCGCCCGATGCCGACGATCTTCCCCGGCCGTGCGATGGCCATGTTCCCACTCCACTGCTCAAGTCGTCGTATAAGACGCGCCAACCGCCGCCGGCGCAAGGCGATGCGCCCGTTGACCCTGGCCGTATCCGGTTTATCTTCCGCCCCGTGAGGCGCGGGCCGTCTGGGTCGGCCCGCGCCGTTTGCTTCCCTAGGAGTTCGTTCATGAAGGCCACCGACATCCGGCGCGGGCACGTCATCCTCATCGATGGCCAGCCATGTCGGGTCATGGATTTCACGCACCGCACGCCGGGCAATCTGCGCGCCTTCGTTCAGGTGCGGCTCCGCAATCTCGTCACCGGCAACACGTTCGACATGCGGCTCTCGGCCACCGACTTCGTGGACGAGGCGCCGCTCGAGACCAAGGAATTTCAGGTGCTGTACCGCGACCAGGGCGGCGTCCACGTGATGGATACCACGAGCTACGAGCAGCACACGCTTGATGCCGAGGCGACGGGCGACCACGCCGATTGGCTGCAGCCCGAGATGCACATCCAGGTCGAGTGGCTCAACGGCCGTCCCGTCGGCATCGAGCTGCCGTCGGTGGTCGAGCTCACCGTGGTGCAGACCTCTCCGGTGATGCGCGGAGCCACCAAGACCGCCAGCACCAAGCCGGCGAAACTGTCCAACGGCGTCACCATCCAGGTGCCGGAGTTCGTCAACGAGGGGGAGAAGGTGCGCGTGGACCCCAGGGAAGGGGTCTACCTTGAGCGCGCCAAGTGAGCCCCGCCCGTTCGGGTAGGGCGCGGCCGGCCGCGCGCTCGTAGATTGGCTGGCATCCCGACCCCGGGGGGGCCCACCCCCGGGGTTCGTTTGTCACCGAGAGGTGCACGATGCATTCCGCCACACGGCTCGACACGCTCGGCACGGAACAGGCGTACGCGGTGCTCGCCGCGGCGCGGCGGCTCGAGGCGGCCGGTCACACCGTCGTGCACCTCGAGATCGGCGAGCCCGACATGGCGACGCCCCAGCACGTCGTGGATGCGGGGATCCGCGCGCTGCGGGACGGCCTCACGCGCTACGCGCTGGCGGCGGGAGTGCCCGAGCTGCGGGACGCGATCGCTCAATCCCTGATAGCGCGCGGTGTGCGCGCGACGGCGGAGAACGTGATCGTCGCCCCCGGCGCCAAGCCGATGCTGTTTGCGGCGGCGCTCGCCCTCATCGAGCCGGGCGACGAGGTGCTCACCCCCGATCCCGGCTTTCCGATCTACGAGTCCGTGGTGCGGTTCGCGGGCGGCCGGCCGGTGTACTACCCGCTGCATGAGTCCCGCGCGTTCGCGCTCGACGTGGCGGCGCTCGCCGAACGGATCACGCCGCGCAGCCGGGCGATCATCGTCAACCTGCCGCACAATCCGACCGGCGGGATCGCAACGCCGGACGAGCTCGCCCGCCTCGCGGCGCTGGCCCAACGGCACGATCTCTGGGTGATCTCGGACGAGGTGTACGGGCCGATCCGCTATGACGATGCGTTCGACAGCATCGCGGCACTTCCCGGCATGGCGGAGCGGACGTTCCTGGTGGACGGGTTTTCCAAGACGTATTCGATGACGGGCTGGCGGCTGGGGTACGGGGTCATGCCGGCCTGGCTCGCGGAGCCCGTCACGCGGTTCATCATCAACAACGTCTCCTGCACGGCGACCTTCGTGCAGTACGCGGGGCTGGCGGCGCTCACCGGGCCGCAGGGCGCGGTGCGGCGGATGATCGCGGGCTTGCGTGGCAAGCGCGATCGGATGGTCCGCGGCCTCGGGGCGATCGACGGGATCACGTGCCCCGTGCCGGCGGGGACGTTCTACTGCTTCCCCGACATCAGCGGTATGCTGGAGCGCACCGGCATGACGTGCGAGTCGTTCGCGGAACGGCTGCTCGAGGAGGCGCACGTCGCCGTGCTCGCCGGGACGGCGTTCGGTCCGGCGGGGACGGGGCACCTGCGGTTGTGCTACGCCACCGATCCTGTCCAGATCGACCTCGCCCTACAGCGGATCCGCGCGTGGATATCGAGCCTGGCAGTGGCGAGCGCGCCGTAGGTCCCACCCTTCAGGGTAGGACTCGGGCGCCTTGACCTCCCCCGGTCTGGGGCTATCTTAGAGGCGACAACTGTTTCCGTGGTGATTTGCCGCGTATTGCCGCCACGTTAAACAAGGTGCTAAAAAGCGACCGCCCGCGGCGTTCATTGCCCGGGTTTTTTTGTTGAGGTCTCGATGACGTCCACCACCACGCCGATCAGCTCGCCAGCGTCGCTCAGCGCCCGTCCGCTGCGCTGCCGCAACTGCGGCGCGGAGCACGCGGCCGCCCCGGTCTCCATTTGCGAGCAATGCCTCGGGCCGCTCGACCCTCGCTATGAGCCGGGGCGGCGCCTGCCCGATCGGAAGGCGATCGCAGCGCGGGCGCCGTCGCTGTGGCGGTACCGGGAGTGGCTGCCGTTCGACGGCGACCCCGTGCTGTCGCTCGACACCGGGTTCACGCCGCTGGTCGAGGCGCCGGCCCTGGCGCGGCGTCTCGGCGTCGCGCGCGCCTGGGTGAAGAACGATACCGTCAGCCACCCGTCGCTGTCGTTCAAGGACCGCGTCGTCGCGGTGGCGGTCAACGCGGCGGCGGCGTTCGGGCTCGATACGATCGGCTGCGCCTCGACCGGCAATCTCGCGAACGCCGTGGCCGCCCACGCCGCCCGTGCCGGGCTCAAGGCGTGGATCTTCATCCCCGAGAACCTCGAGATGCCCAAGGTGATCGCCACGACCGTCTACGCGCCGCGGATGGTACGGGTGCGCGGCACGTACGACGACGTGAACCGGCTGTGCGCGCAGCTGGCGGACCGGTTCGGCTGGGGGATCGTCAACGTCAACCTGCGTGGTTACTACGGCGAAGGCTCGAAGACGGTCGCCTACGAGATCATGGAGCAGCTCGGGTGGCGGCTGCCGACGGCGGTCGTCGCTCCGATGGCCGGGGGCTCGCTCGTCACCAAGCTACGCAAGGGATTCGGGGAGTTTCAGGACGCCGGGTTGGTCCACGGGGTCCTGCCGCGGCTCTACGGCGCGCAGCCGAGCGGATGCGCGCCGATCGTGCGACTGGTGGAGCGCGGTGGGACGCGGATCGAGCCCGAAGTCCCGGACACGATCTGTCGCTCGCTCGCGATCGGCAATCCGGCGGACGGACCCTTCGCCGCCCGCGCGCTGCTCGAGTCGGGTGGCTGGGCCGCGGCGGTGAGCGACGCGGAGCTCGTCCAGGCCATCCGTTTCCTCGCGGAGGACAGCGGCGTTTTCGCGGAGACCGCCGGTGGCGTGACGGCGGCGGCCGCGCTGGCACTCGCCCGCGCGGGACGGCTCCGCCCCGACGACGAGGTGGTGCTGTGCATCACCGGGCACGGCCTGAAGACGGTCGAGGCGGTGGGCGGCGCGCTGCCGCAGGCGCCGCTGATCGGGCCGCGACTCCAGGAAGTCGCGGCGTTGGTCCAACCAGTTTGATTCGGGAGAGACAGTCCATGTCCATTACCGTGAACCTTCCCTCCGTGCTCGCGGCTCACGCGGGCGGCGTGCGCTCGCTCCAGGCGAGCGGCCGGACTCTCGGCGACGCCGTCGCCGACGTGGCGGCGCGTTATCCCGCGCTCGGGCCGCGCCTGCGCGACAAGGACGGCAACCCGTATCCGTTCGTGGTCTTCTACGTGAACGACGAAGACGTGCGGTTCCGCGGCGGCTTCGCCGCGCCGGTGCGGGACGGCGACGAAGTGACGGTCATTCCCGCTATCGCGGGGGGCTGAGCCGCAGCAGGCTCACAGTCCGGCGTCCGCCGCGGCGACGCGCGCCAGCCCGGCCCAATCGATCTCCTGCCAGCCGCGGGCCACCGCGGAGAGGTAGTGATCTCGCAGCAGGCTGGCGAGCGGCAGCGGCGCGGCCACCTCGTCGGCCGCCGCGAGCGCCAGTCGCACGTCTTTGAGCCCGTACCTGAGCTTGAACCCCGCCGGCTCGTACCGCTGCTCGGCGATCAGCTTTCCGTAGTTCTCGTAGATCGGGGAGCGGAACAGCTTGCCGTTCGCGATGTCGAGCAGCTCCGCCGGCGCGATCCCGTACTTGCGGCCGAGCGCGAACGCTTCGCCCAGCGCTTCGATGGCCGCGGCGAGCAGGAAGTTGCCGGCGAGCTTGATCACGTTCGCTCGCGCGGGATCCTCCCCTGCCGGGATCGTGCCCTGACCCATCGCGTCGAACAGCGGGCGGCAGCGCTCCAGCGCGGCCGGCGGGCCCGCCGCCACGATCCACAGCTGCTTTGCCTCCGCCGCTTCCGGGCGCCCGAACACCGGCGCGGCAACGTACGTTTGACCTGCGGCGTGGTGGCGCTCGGCAAGCCGGCGCGACAGCGCCGGGCTGATGGTGCTCATGGAGACGTGGATCGCGCCGCGAGGCAGAGCCGGAAGCGCGCCCTGGTCGCCGAGCAACACGGCTTCGAGCGCGGCATCGTCCGCGACCATAGTGATCAGCACCTCGGCGCCGCGCGCCGCGGCGGCGGGCGATTCGGCGATGACGGGGTCCAGCTGCTTGAGCAGGTCCGCCCGGGCGCGAGTGCGGTTGTAAACGGTGACCGTGTGGCCGGCCTGCAACAGGTGACGGGCCAGCGGAAGGCCCATACTACCGAGTCCGAGGAATGCGGTTTTCATAGTAGACATTCTAACAGACGGGACGAATCGCACGGTTCCCCCGCGCGCTCGGTCCGAAAGGGACAACCTCAGTGAAAGCGATTCGCGTCCACTCGCCCGGCGGCTCCGAGGCGCTGCGCTATGAGGACGTTCCCCAGCCGGCGCCCGGCGCAGGACAGGTGCTCGTCAAGGTCGAAGCCGCCGGCGTGAACTTCGTCGACGTGTACCAGCGGACCGGGCTGTACAAGGTGGCGCTCCCGTTCACGCTGGGACAGGAAGCGGCGGGCGTTGTGACCGCCGTCGGTTCCGGGGTGAGCGAGGTGAAGGTCGGCGACCGGGTGGCCTACTGCCATGTGATGGGCGCCTACGCCGAGTACGCGGTCGTGCCCGCCGACCGAATCGTGCGACTGCCGGAGGGCGTGAGCACGCAGCAAGGCGCGGCCGCCATGCTGCAGGGGATGACCGCGTACTACCTCGCGAGCGCGACGTATCCGCTCAAGCCGGGCGATGTGTGCCTCGTGCACGCCGCGGCAGGCGGCGTGGGCCTGCTGTTGTGCCAGATCGCGCAGCTGCGCGGCGCGCGGGTGATCGGGACGGTCTCGACCCGCGCGAAGGCGACGCTCGCCCGGGAGGCCGGCGCCGAGGACGTGATTCTCTATACGGAGCAGGATTTCGAAGTCGAGGTCAAACGTCTGACCCAGGGCGCAGGGTTGCAGGTCGTGTACGACTCCGTCGGCAAGACGACGTTCGACAAGGGGCTGAACTGTCTCGCGCGGCGTGGCTTGATGGTGCTGTACGGGCAGTCGAGCGGGCCGGTCGGGTCATTCGACCCCCTGCTTCTGAGCCAAAAGGGCTCGCTGTTCCTGACCCGGCCGACGCTCGGTGACTACATCGCCACGCGCGCGGAGCTGCTGGAGCGGGCGGGCGAGGTGCTGGGGTGGATCAAGAGCGGCAAGCTCAAGCTCCGCATCGATCACGAGTTCCCCCTGGCGCAGGCGGCCGAGGCGCACCGCGCCCTGGAGGGACGTAAGACCACCGGAAAAGTGCTGTTGATTCCGTAGCGGCAACGCGGGAGAGTGCTCATGACGTCACGGCAGCGGCGTGGGCCGGCGTTCCTGTTCGATCTGGACGGCACGCTGGTCGACAGCGTGTACCAGCACGTCCTCGCGTGGCGCGAGGCGCTGGAGCAGGGGGGCATCGAGCTCGCGGTGTGGCGCATCCACCGGCGCATCGGCATGAGCGGCGGGCTGTTCCTGGACGGACTGGCCCGCGAGACCGGCCGGCGGCTGACGCCTGAGGACGTGGCGCGCATTCAGAAGGCGCACGCCGTCGCCTTCAAGCGGCAGGTGTCCCAGGTGCGACCCCTCCCGGGCGCAGCCGAACTGCTCGCGTACCTATCGCAGGCCGGCGTGCCGTGGGCCGTCGCGACCAGCGGTTGGTTGGAGAGCGCCCGGCCGCTGCTCGAGATGCTCGGCGTCCCGGCCGAGGCACCGGTGGTCACGCGCGATCAGGTGGAGCACGCCAAGCCCGATCCCGACCTGTTCCTCGCTGCCGCGGAGCGCCTCAAGGTGGCGGCGGAAGATTCGGTGGTAGTGGGAGACAGCGTTTGGGATCTGCTCGCCGCCCGCCGCGCGCGGGCGCTCGGTGTGGGTCTCCTGTCAGGTGGGTACGGTCAAGACGAGCTGGAGCGCGGGGGCGCCTACCGGGTCTATCAAGACCCCGCCGATCTGTCACGGCACTTGGACGAGGTCGGCGTGCGGCTCTCGGGGGGATGAATCCCGCTGGGCTACGGCGGAGTGAGCTTCCGCTTCTGAGCGCAGTACCCGGGGGACTCACCGACCGGCGTCGCCAGAAACGCCGCCGGTCTCTCGTTGGGCAGCCCGGATCCACACCCGCACTTCCGCCGGCGTGGGGCGCGGGCCGCGGTGGGCGATGCGCCAGACCGAGTCGGCGTCCGCCTGCCCCAGGGCCGCCACGCTCGGGATGCCGCCCGCGATGAGCGCGGCGGCGTGAATCGTCCCGATACCCCGCAGCGTGCTGAGTCGCGCGACGTCACGCGCCGCTTGCGCTTCGGCGGGCGTGATGCGGGCGCGGTAGGCCAGCTCCGCCGTGGGGGCTCGGGCGAGTCGGAAGATGTCGGTCCATCCCGCTTGCGCGAGCCGGTCCCGCACCTCCTGGCTGATGCCTGGCAGGTCCGCGAGGCGCGGCGTGACTGAGCTGACGGTCCAGTGATCCATCCCCACGAGGACAAGGATCGCAAACGCCGCCGACGCGAGCACCGTGCGGTTACTCGTCCGCGGCGCGAGCAGGTGATACACCGACCAGACCTCGAGTGCGAAAAACGGGAAGCCGAGGAAACCGATCGGCGGCATCTCGAAGAGCTTGATGTGCTCGAGGAACGGCACCGTGTAGATCCACTGCCCACGCGCCACGAAATTAAACGCCTCCCACAGCGCGCCGGCGAACAGCCCGGCAGCCATGAGTCGCGCGATGCGGCCCCAGCGCCCGGCTGCGAGGTCGACGAGGAGAGAATGCGCCGGGTCCGTGCGGTACAGCACGGGTTCGGCCACGAGCCACACGGCGACCCACGTGAGGGGGTGAAAGTACCGCGGCAGCGCGAGCGCCGCCGCGAGCGTCCCCCAGCCGACCCAGAACACGACGCGCGGGTCTTGAGCGCGCAGCGGGATGGGGCGTGCGCGCAGTTGCTGCCACACGCCCAGTCGATCCAGCAGGCGCTCGGGGAGGAGCACAGCCGGCACGACAGTCGCGAGCGACAGCGTGATCCCGATCCAGCGCTCGGGCAGACTCGCCGGCAGGAATACGTAGTACCAGTCCTGCAGCCGGAAGTTGATCGCCTCGAACAGGAACCAGATGACGGCGGACCACCACAGCATGGTGACGAGCGCGCGAGGCTGGGCCAGCAGCGATTCGCCCCCGCGCAGCACGACCACCTGGTCGAGGATCAAGAGCGTGGGATACCACGCCAGGACGTAGAGCCAGGTCGCCACCGCCGGGCTCTCGTAGAAGCGCAGCGCGGCGACCGCGACCAGGACGGCCGCCGCCGCGAGCAGTCGGATCCGGACTAGTGCGGCAGGATCGGCCGCAGGTATCCGTACGGCCACGTCAGTCCTTCCTATGTAGGGGTTACTCTCCCAGCGACACTCGCAGCACCACGTTCCGCCCGGGATCCAGCGCGAACTCCTTGTAGCGGCTGAGGAAGCTCCGGTAGGCGGTATTGCCCAGGTTACGCGCGGCGACGTCCAGCCGGATCGCGCGGCCCCACAAGGGCCGCTCGAGGCCCGCTTCGACGTTGAGCAAGGCGTACCCCGCGGTCGGGAGGTCGAGGGGGTTCAGCCGGGTCTGGCGCGTGACGAACTCCCCCTCGACCGCGAGCCGGACGCGGTCCGCCCACCGGAGCCCGGTGCCGTGCAACTCGGCGCCGACTGCCACGCGCGCGGGCGGGATCAGGGGCAGCGGCTCCTGCGTGGTGCGGTTCGTACCCCGCACGGCGTCGAATCGCCCACGCAACGACAGCGGTGTGGCCACGGCGACGCCGACCGACACTTCGGCGCCGGTGAGCAGCGCGTCCGCCTGGTCGTAGCGGTAGATCCGGAGCGTATCCTTGAACTGATTGGTGGGAGTGATGAAGACGTAGTGCGCGATCGCGTTGCGATACGCCGCCACCTCCGCTTCGACGCGGTTCGCTTGCCACCGCACACTCACGTCCACGTTGGCCGCCCCTTCCGGGACGAGGTCGGCGCGTCCGATCTCGTAGCGCGCTTCGCCCAGATGCGGCCCGTTGGAGAACAGTTCGAACAGCGTGGGTGCGCGCCACGCCCGGCCGACGTTCCCGCTGACGGCGAGCCCCGCACCAGGGCGGTACACCAGGCCCACGTCCCCCGACCACGCCGTGTAATTGCGTCGCTGCGGCGACAAGGCGAGCGCCGTGTTGCTGTCCGCGGTGAGACGGCGCAGGTCGACCCGCCCCCCGGCGAGCACGCTCCAGCGGCCCAGCGTCGCCTGCTCGAAGACGAAGCCTCCCGCGGCGTGCACGCGCGCGTCCGGCACGAGGGCGATCGGTCCGCGGGTGTCGTTCGTCTGATAGACGCCCGACAGCCCGACCGTGCCGCGGACGGCGGACCCCGCCACATGGTGCGCCAGCAGGTCGAGGGTGCCGGTGTTGAGCAGCAAGTCGAACGCCGTGCCTTCGAGTGGCGCGCCGCCGGGGCCCGTCCCCGTATCCGAGATCTCGACCAGCGAATGGCGCTCCCACTGTGCCTTGGTTTCGAGCCGGAGCGATCCCAGGAGATGGTCGGCGGCGAGCTGAATGCGATCGTCCGAGAGCCGGCGTTCGGGACCTCCGGCGGCCGCGCCGCTCGGCGGCTCGTTGGCCTCGAGCAACTTGAACTCCCCGGCGTAGCGGGTATACCGCAGCGTGGCACTGCCGCGCGTGCCACGGCGGCCGACGGCGGCCTCGCCGTTCACCGCGCCGAAGCCCGTGTTGTCGAGCCTGCCGGCGGGCGTGTGCAGGCTGCCCGCGGCACGCCCGATCCCGAACACGCGCCACCCCCAGGGCCCGGCCGCTCCCTCGACGCGCGCCGACGCCCCCACCTCGGCGTTGTTCGTCGCGCCCGAGACCTCAAACCCCGTCCGGATCAGGCGCGGCCCGCCGTTCGCGTCCGGCAGCTCGGCCGGGATGACGTTCACCACGCCGCCCAGCGCATCCGATCCGTACAGCACGCTGGCGGGCCCGCGGATCACCTCGACGCGCTGTGCGAGCCGGGCGTCCACGGAGGGGCCATCCTCGTCGCTCCACGAGTAGTCCTCCAGGCGGCTCCCATCGGCGAGCACCAGGACGCGCGCGCCTGCCAGTCCCCGAATCACCGGCTTGCCGATCTGTGCGCCGGTGCTCAGGGCGTGGATGCCGGGCAGTCGGGAAAGCGAGTGCGCGAGTGAAACGCTCTGCTCACGGCGGAGGGCGTCTTCCGACAGCGCGGCGGTGGCGAGCGGCGATGCGAGCGTCGGGATGGGCGCGCGCGTGGCGGTGATCGTGACGGGCTCGAGCCACAGCGGCGCGCGCTCGAGCGCGACTCCGAGAGTCGTCGCCCCGCGGATGACCACCTCGCGCGCCACGGGCGCGAAGCCCACATGGCGGACGATCACGGTGTACTGCCCGGAGGGGAGGTCCGCGAGAACGAAGGCGCCATCCGCGCCGGTCGTCGCCACGCGGTGCAGCTCGGAGACCAGCACGGTCGCCGTGGGGAGGGGGGAGCCGGCTCGATCGGTGACGCGGCCCGAGAGGGTGTCGGCGAGCGCGAACAACAGTGAGAGCGCACTGAGCGGGTGCATGGCTGTCACCATACCCGCGGGCGCGGCAGGTCGCAAGACGCGACCTCAATCGCTGTCGGTCATCCCCTTGAACATCCAGTACTCGGGGCCGGCCGCGTGCTCCGGCCAGTCAGCGAGATGCTCGCCGCCCCGCCAAGACTCAGCGGCGCCGTCACCCCGCCAGGACGCGCCGCCGAGATGGATGGCGCCGCGCCAGGCCTCACGGTCTCGCGCGAACAGCTCCTCCAGCTCGTCGTCGCCCGGCTCGTGCTCAGGCAACCATGGGTCTCGCATACGTGCACTCCTCGTCCCCGCCAATCCGGGGCACACCCTTGAGGAACGCAAGCCCCGTGCCTCGTTCGGGGCACCGCAGCAAGTGCCCGGAGACCATGAGGATATGTCGCCGGCGCCGAGTGGCGCCGGACGCCAGGCGCGCTGCAGGTCGTGCGCGGCGCGGCGCAATGACACTGTAATGTTGATGTGACGGCTATCACTCTCGGAGCGACTCCTCGGCCATGCCGCCCGATCGCGACACGACACGCTTACACGTCACCTACCGGATCAGCTGCGCCGATGGCGAAGATCCGGCGGCCAAGGCGCGGGACATCGCGTACGAGCAAACGGTGGAGCTTCCTGCCGACAGCGTGTCGCCCGCCGTCGTGGCGCGCAGCGTGGGCCGGGTCGAGACGCTCGAGCCGGCCGGTGACGGGTGCTGGCGCGCGGTCATTTCGTTCGACGCTGGTCTGGTGGGGGCCGGCGACGTCCCCCAACTCCTCAACCTGTTGTTCGGCAACATCTCGCTGAAGGCGGGGATCGAGCTCACAGGCCTGGAGTGGCCGCGCGCGCTGCTCGACCAGCTCGGCGGCCCGCGGTTCGGGATCGACGGCCTGCGGTCCTTGACCGGTGCGCGCGCGCGCCCTCTGCTGTGCGCCGCCGTGAAGCCGGTCGGCCTCCCCGTCGAGGCGCTCGCCGACATCTGCTATCGCTTTGCCTCGGGCGGCATCGACATCATCAAGGACGACCACAGCCTCTCGGACCAGGCGGTCGCTCCGTTCGCGGAGCGGGTAGGCCGCTGCCAGGAAGCCGTCGTGCGGGCGAATCGTGAGACCGGAGGGACGAGCTTGTACTTTCCCAACGTCACGGGCCCGGCGGCGGCGCTACCCGAGCGTGCGGATCTCGCGCGCCGAACGGGGTGCCGAGGCGTGCTCGTGAGCCCGCTGCTCGTGGGCCTCGATGCGGTACGATGCCTCGCCGCGCCGGGCGACCTGGCCGTCATGGCGCACCCGTCGCTCGCCGGTGTGTTTTTTCATGACCGCCACGGGATCGCGCCCGCGGTGCTGCTGGGCGAGCTGTTTCGGGTCGTGGGCAGCGACGCCGTGATCTATCCCAACGTGGCGGGGCGCTTTACGTTGTCGCGCGCCACGTGCGAAGCGATCAACGCGAGCCTCCGCAAGCCGCTGGGCTCGCTCAAGCCCGCCTTCCCGGTCCCGGCTGGGGGGATCGACGCGGCGCGCGTGCCCGAGTGGATCGATCGCTATGGCGTTGATACGATGTTTCTCATCGGAGGAAGCCTGTACGCCCAGCGGGATCTCGCGCGCGCGGCGGGCGACTTACTCGACGTCGTGAGGCGGCACTGCGATGGATGAGCGATCCAAGCTCCTAAAGTTCACCCGGTTCCGCTGGGGTGGTGTGGAGGTGAGGGCCTACAAGGGGCCGGCCGCACCGTTCAAGGACGTGACCCGGCAAACCCTCTTGGGCGAGGCGCCGGGAGAAGAGGCGTTCAGCTTCATCACCCGCTACTTCGAGATTCAGCCGGGCGGCTACTCGACGCTCGAGCGGCATCAGCATCCGCACGCCGTCGTGGTGCTGCGCGGCGCGGGTCGCGTGATCCTGGGCGAACGGGCATACGACATCGCCCCGTTCGATTGCGTGTACGTATCGCCCGGCGTGTACCACCAGTTCCAGGCCACGAGCGCCGAGCCGCTGGGGTTCCTCTGCACGGTCGATCGGGTACGCGACCGGCCGGAGGTCGCACCGGCGTGAGCGTCAGCTCCATCAATCCCGCCACCGGCGAGATCCTGGAGACGTTCGCCGAGACGGCGCCGGCCGCGCTCGAGCGAATCCTCGATCAGGCGGTCGCCGCCTACGGGGCGTGGCGGCGCTTCTCCTACGCGCAGCGCGGGCAGGCGATGCGCCAAGCGGCGCGCATCCTGCGGGAGCGCAGGGCCGAGTACGCGCGCACCATGGCGCTCGAGATGGGGAAGCCCCTGCAGCAGGGCGAAGCCGAAGCGGAGAAGTGTGCCTGGGCGTGCGAGTACTATGCCGAGCAGGCAGCGGCAATGTTGGGCGACCAACCCCGTGTCACCGACGGTTCTCGGAGCTACGTCCGCTTCGATCCGATCGGACCCGTGCTCGCGATCATGCCGTGGAATTTCCCATTCTGGCAGGTGTTCCGGTTCGCGGCGCCGGCGCTCATGGCGGGCAATGCCGGCCTGCTGAAGCATGCGCCTAACGTCACGCGCTGCGCGCTCGCCATCGAGGAGGTGTTCCGGCAGGCCGGGTTCCCGGAGGGGCTGTTCCGCACGGTGATCCTGCAGAACGAAGCGGTGGCCGGGGTCATCGCTGACCCGAGAGTCCGCGCCGCCACGCTCACCGGCTCGGATCGCGCCGGCAGCCAGGTCGCGGCGCAGGCGGGCACGCACCTCAAGAAGATGGTGCTCGAGCTCGGCGGGAGCGATCCGTTCCTCGTGCTGGAGGACGCCGACGTGGACCAGGCCGCGCGCACCGCCGCCGAGGCACGGCTGCTCAACAGCGGCCAAAGCTGCATCGCCGCGAAACGGTTCATCGTCGTCGAGTCGGTCGCGGACCGGTTCCTCGAAACGTTCGTCAGCGAGATGGCGGCGCGCCGCCTGGGCGATCCGCTGGCGCCCGCCACGCAGCTCGGCCCGCAAGCCCGGCTGGACTTGCGGGCGAATCTCCACCGCCAGGTGACGGAATCCGTGCGGCGCGGCGCTCGGCTGTTGCTCGGCGGGAAGCTTCCCGACGGGCCGGGCTGCTACTATCCCGCCACCGTGCTGGCGGCAGTGCACGAGGGGATGCCGGCGTTCGACGAGGAGGTCTTCGGACCCGCCGCCGCGGTGATCCGCGTGCCAGACGAGACCCAGGCGCTGCGCGTGGCCAACGCCTCGCGCTACGGCCTCGGGGCCTCGGTGTGGAGCACGGACCCGGCGCGTGGCGAGCGGCTCGCCCGGGAGCTCGAGGTCGGTAGCGTGTTCGTGAACGGCCTCGTGAGATCCGATCCCCGGCTCCCGTTCGGGGGAGTCAAGCGCTCGGGGTACGGACGCGAGTTGTCGGAGTACGGGCTCAAGGAGTTCGTCAACATCAAGACGGTCTGGGTGGCGTGAGGGTCCGCGTCGGCACGTCCGGCTACAACTTCCCCGAATGGAAGGGCACATTCTATCCGGCGAAGCTGCCGGCGTCCCAGATGCTCGAGTTCTACGCGCAGCGCCTGTCCACCGTGGAGGTCAACTACACGTTCTACCGCATGCCGAACGCGAAGGCCGTCGAGGGCTGGGACGCGGCGACCCCGCAGGAGTTCACGTTCGTGCTCAAGGCGCCGCAACGGATCACCCACTTCGCCCGACTCAAGGACATCGACGATCCGCTGCGATACTTCCTCGACACCGCCCGCAAGCTCGGGCCCAAGCTCGGGCCCGTGCTGTTCCAGCTTCCCCCGAACTTCAAGAAGGACGTGGCTGCCCTCGGGGACCTGCTCACCCAGTTCCCCGCCGATGTGCGCTGCGCTTGGGAGTTCCGCCACGAATCGTGGTTCGCGGACGACGTGTACGGCGTGCTGCGGACCGGGAACGCCGCGCTGTGCGTCGCCGACACGGAGGTGGGCCACACGCCGCTGGTAGCGACGGCGGATTTCGGCTATTTCCGTCTGCGGGACGAGGGGTACGGCACAACCGAGCTCCGGCAATGGGCCGGGACGCTCAAGGAGCTCGGCAAGGGCTGGGGGGAGGCGTTCGTGTTCTTCAAGCACGAAGAATCGGGCATCGGCCCGAAGCTGGCACAGGAGTTCGCGAAGCTGCTGGAGTGACCCCTGCGGGCCCGCAGGATCATCGATCTTCGCCCTGCTCCAGCTTGTCACGTCGCTCGAGCCACTGTTTCACGGCGAATCCGAGCGACGCACCGAAGCCCGCGCTGCCGAGGCCCAAGAGCAGCTTTCCCGTCACGATCAACACACTCACGAGCACACCCTCCTCGATACTGGAATGCCAACGCCCCCACTCGTTTAGGATCGACGGTGGGGGCGTTGCTGTCAGCCGAACGATTCAGCTGCGACAACCTATCTGCCACGCATTCGATCACCCGACGCACGCTGCTGCGCCAGCGGCGTACAGTGATGGACCACGACGCCCGGCATGCCTCGGAGTACGCATTTCTCGTGCCGGATGAGGCGCGCGGCGCCGTACTTCGTCGGGGCGTGGGATGCCATGGTAGCCTGCATGCAAGACCTTAAAGGGCGAACAGCGCGGGGGTCAACCGCCCAAGTGGGTAGGACCGCGGGGGGTCATCCCTCCTTCTCGGGCACGAGCCTCCGATAGCTGCTCAAGTGTCGCAACGCGGCGGCCCGTTTGCCGGCGGTCTCATACAGGCGGGCCAGGTTGAAATGGGCGTCGGCGAGGCCCGGGTCGAGGGACAGCGCCTTGCGGTAGGCCTCGATGGCATCTGCCGGGCGGTCCAGGTCTTCGAACGCGATGCCGAGATTGTAGGCCGCGGTGGCATGGTCCGGGTTTTCGCTGAGGGCCGCCCGATAGTGCCGCTCCGCCTCGGTTGCCAGGCCTTGCTCGTGCAGCAGCCGGCCGAGGTTCACGTGGGCGTCGGCGTGGTGGGCGTCCAGCTCGAGCGCCCGCCGGTAGGCGTCCCGCGCGTCGCCCGGGGCCGCGACCTCGAGCTCGAGCCCGAGCTCGTACCAGTCCTCGGCGGACAGGTCCTGCTCCACGCGCCGCGCCGCCTTGGCGGCACGTCGCGCCATCGGCGCCGCGCGGCTCGCGAGCTCGGAGACCGCGAAATCGAGCTGGGTCTGCCCGGATTCCGGGCTCCAGGTGGCTTCACCGTCACTCACGATGATGCGACCGCCTTCGGCGGCGATACGCAGCTCGGCGAGCGAGCGTCCGCGCGGCAGCTGGGCGCGGAGCCGTCGCAGTGCGCCGCGGATGCGCTGCGCCGGGATGCGCGCGGCGACCAGTCCTTTGGCGGTGCGGAGAATCACGAGGTCCTGGAAGGAAAACAGCAGCTCGCCGCGGCGCCCGTGGCCGGGCGACAAAAAACCGTCGCGCGCGAAGCCCCGCACCTGCGCGACGGTCAATCCCAGCAGCCTGGAGACGTCCCGGGAAGTGTATCCCTTCATCCCCCCCCTAGCCCCTAGCCCCTCCTACTTTGCGCTTGGCCGCCGGAGCCGCCTTCGCCTCCTTGCCCTCGACCCGCTTGGCGGGTTTGCGCTCGCCCACAGCGCCCTTGCCTTTCAGGCTCGCCTTGAGCGCCTCCATCAGATCGATGATCTGCGTCTTGGGCGCCTCGGTGGGCTCCTCGGTGATCTCCTTGCCCTCCACCTTGCGCTGAATCTGCTCGAGCACGCGCTTGCGCACGTTGTCCTCGTACTTGTCGGGTTGGAAGGCCTCGGACGCCGCCTGCTCCACCAGCTGCACGGCGAGCTGCAACTCCGGCTTCTTCACCTCGACCTTGGGAATCGGCACATCGGCGATCGAGCGGATCTCGTTCGCGTAGCGCAACTGCTCCATGACGAGACCGCTCGCCTCGGGGCGCACGGCGATGAGATACTGCTTGCCGCGCGCCGCGTACTGCCCGACCGCCACCCGCCCCGTCTGCTTCAGCGCCTCCGCCAGCAGACGGTAGGCCCGGTCGCCGCCCTTGTCGGGGCCGAGGAAGTACGACTTCTCGACGTATTTCCTGTCGACCTGGTCCGCCGGCACGAACTCGGTGATCTCGACCGTGTTGGTGGACTTCTCGTCGAGGGCCTTCAGCTCCTCGGGTGTGAAGATCACGTACTGCCCCTTGGTGAACTCGTAGCCCTTCACCATCTCGTCCTTCTCGATCTTGTCGCCGTCCTTGGAGCACACGTACTGCTGCTTCAGGCGCGCGCCGTCCTTCTTGTGCAGCCAGTTGAAGCTGATGGCGGCCGACGACTCGCCGGTCGAGAACATCTTGATCGGCACGGAAACAAGGCCGAAGGACAACGTCGCGGAACCTAGTGGGTGTGCGCTCATAAATCGATCGGTGCGCTCATGGAGGTCGAATGATAAGATTTCACCCCAATGCCAGCAAAACGGAAGCCCGGGCCCGATCCGCTAGGTACGTACCGCGCCAAACGGTCCCTGGACCGCACGCCCGAGCCCGGCGCCCGTCCGGCGACCCCCGGGGCATCGGCGGGCGGGCTCTTCGTGGTCCATATGCATGCCGCCCGGCGGCTCCACTGGGACCTGCGCCTCGAGATGGATGGCGTGCTCAGGTCCTGGGCCGTCCCGAAGGGTCCCTCGCCCAACCGCGCCGACAAGCGACTCGCTGTCCACGTAGAGGACCACCCGCTCGAGTACGGCGAGTTCGAGGGAATCATCCCCGAAGGCAACTACGGCGCCGGCGGGGTGATCGTATGGGACCGCGGGCGCTGGGTGCCGCTCGAGGATCCCGAGGAGGGGATGAAGAAGGGCAAGCTGCTGTTCGAGCTGCATGGCTACAAGCTCAAGGGCAAATGGACGCTCGTGAAGTTGAAGAAAGGTGAAAAAGAGTGGCTGCTGATCAAGGAGAAAGACGGCTACGCCGCGGCCGACGGTGCCCTGCCGCCCGAGTCGGTGCTGTCCGGGCTCACGGTCGAGGAGCTGAAGGCGGGGAAGGACCGGGCGGCGCCGGTGGTGAAGGAGCTCGCGCGTCGCAAGGCCCCGCGCCGCGCCGTCGCGGTCGGGGAAGCGGAGCCGATGCTCGCCGAGACGCGCGAGCAGCCGTTCTCGAAGCCCGGATGGCTGTTCGAGCTCAAGCTCGACGGGTACCGCGTCCGCGCCGCGCACGAGGGAGGAGAGGCACGGCTCGTCACCCGCAACGGGCACGACATTGCGCCCGCGTTCCCCGAGATTTCGCGGGCCCTCACGGCGCTGCCGTACGAGGGGTTCAGCTTCGACGGCGAGCTCGTCGTGCCGGATGAGGCTGGCCGGCCCAGCTTCCAGCGACTCCAGAACCGCGCCAAGGTGTCGCGGGCGCTGGAGGTGAGACGCGCCGCGGTCGAGACCCCGGCGGTGCTGTACGTGTTCGATTTGCTCGCCTTCGACGGGTACGACGTCCGGCCCCTGCCGCTCGAGCGGCGTAAGGCGCTGCTCGAGCAGATCGTGCCCCGCGTGGGGCCGATTAAGTATCTCTCGCACTTCGAGAAGGACGGCGAAGCCCTGTACGAGCAGGTCGTGAAAATGGGGCTCGAGGGGATCGTGGCGAAGAAGGCGGACTCACCGTACCGCGCCGGCCGCTCGCCCAACTGGCTCAAGATCCGCGCCGACCGAGCCGACGACTTCGTCGTCGTGGGCTTCACCCGGCCCAAAGGCTCACGCTCCGGCTTCGGCGCGCTCGACTTGGGCGCGTACGAGAACGGGAAGCTGGTGTACGCCGGGCGTGTCGGCAGCGGGTTCACCGCCGCGCAGCTCAAGGAGGTGAGCGCCGCGCTCGAGCGCGGCGTTCGCCCGACGCCGGCCTTCACCGGGCCCGTCCCCCAGGACCCCGGGCATACCTGGGTCGAGCCGACGCTCGTCGTGGAGGTGCGATACAAGGAATGGACCGACGAGGGACTCCTCAGGCAGCCGGTGTTCGTGAGATTCCGGGATGACAAGCCAGTCACGGAGATCGCGAAAAAGGGAGAAGGGAGAGGGGAGAGGGACGTTGAGGTGCCACCGGAGAGTCCTTCTCCCATCTCCCCTCTCCCAAGAGAGGTCAAGTTCTCCAACCTCGACAAGGTCTTCTGGCCCGACGAGGGCTACACCAAGGGCGACTTGATCGACTACTACCGGGCCGTATCCCCGTGGATGCTGC
>MNIR01000079.1 GCA_001919865.1 Gemmatimonadetes bacterium 13_1_20CM_4_69_16
GGGCGGCAACGGGCTACCGTTCGCGTCGGCGCTCGATCCTCGCGTCCCGCGGAGGATCGGCGGCCCGGTGTTCGACAGCGCAACGCCGCTCACCGCGATCTTGCAGGGGATCTGGGCACGCTTCAGCTCCGTCACGATCGCGGGCGGGATCGAGGCTCGGTTGATCGAAGCCGAGGCGGCGCTCAAGGCTGGTGACAACGCCACCTGGATCGCCAAGCTGAACACGTTGCGGGCGGACACGACGCTCTATCCGTCCGTGCCAGCGGACACAACCTACAAGCCCAGGCGCGGAACGGTGCTCGGAGCGCTCGCCGTCCCTGCGACGCAGGCCGGTCGGGAAGACCTCAACTTCAGCGAGCGCGCTTTTTGGCTATTCAGCACCGGGCACCGCCTCGGCGACCTGCGGCGGCTCGCGCGCCAGTACGGCCGGCCGGTCGAGAGCGTGTACCCCACGGGGCTGTACGTCAAAGGTGGGTTGTACGGCAACGCGGTGAGCCTGCCCATCCCCCGGGACGAGCAGAACAACCCCAAGTTTGTGCAGTGCACCAACCAAAGCCCGTGATCTGAAGCGTTCTGTCCCGATGCACGGGGGCGCCACGAAGGCGGCGCTCCCGTGCTTTGCTACTGGGAGCCGGTCTTCGTGTGGATGATGACGAGGCCGGCCGTGGACGTTCCGCCGTAGCGCGTCGTCGCCTCGAGTCCGTCCAGCACCTCGATCGTCAGAATGTCACTCGCCGGCATCTGGTCGAGCACCTGAAGGTCGTACACGCGGACGTTGTCCACCATCAAGCGGACCTGATCGTCAAGGTAAATGCTCGCGGGGCCGCGGCGGGTCATGCGAGCGGGCCGACCCCGGCTCTCGCGCAGCCGGACGTAGGGGACCGTGCGCTTGAGCGCGTCCCACGCCGTCTTCGCGCCGGACGCGGCGATCGTTTCCTGGGTGATGAGCGAGCCGGGAGTGGGAGGGGGTGCGTACGCGCCGCCGGATGTGGCGCCGGCGCAGGCGGCGGACACCAACGGCGTCGCCAGTGACACCGTGCGGCGCAGCAGTCGGAGCATGGAGCGCGCCAGCATCGGCCTCGCCTGCTATGACCCCAACCGGTACGAGACGCCCGCGCTCCAGCCGACGTCGATCTGCGCCGCGCTGAAGCTCGTGAAGGTCGGACTGGTCATTTCGGTCAGGGAGTAGAACAGGCCGTCTCCCTGCGCGAAAATGGACAGCCCTGACTTGATCGTGTAGGCGATCCCGACGCCCAAATGGGCGAACCCCTGAGTCTTGTCGGCGCCGGTCGAGGCCTTTTCATGGAGCAACACGGCTCCGGCGCCGAAAAAGCCGTACGGCGCGATGCCGCTGGCCGTTGGATGCTCCGCCTTCACGTCGACAGCCAAGTAATAGCGGTTCAGATACACGCCGGTCGGTGTGGCCCCTTGCCGGAGCTGACTCTGCGCGCCGGTCAGTGTGGCTCGCAGCTCCACGCTCTTGTCGATCTTGTACCCGATGCCGCCACCCAGCGTGAATCCGGGCGCGAATTCTGCCGTGCCAGCCGTGTTGAGCTGCTTCAGCGCGCTGTACCCTCCACCGTAGGCGGCCAGGGTCACTACGTGATCCTGGGCCGCCGCGGACGCCGCGCCGATCACCGCGAGCGCCGTCGCGAACAGGGTGCTTCGACTCCGGAGCGCCATGAACTTCCTCCCGTGGCAGCGAGGCGAGATGGGACTTGTCAATATGTCGCACAGCGTCGTCTGGAGCCAGCGCGCCCGGATGGAAAGTCGCTCCCTCGGCGCGTAGCTTGATCAGCACTCGCCACAGGAGCCGGAGCGTGAAGGCTCTGTTACCAACGACGTGTTCGATCGCTATGGTGTGTGGCACCCTCGGTGGGTGTCGCGACAATGCGGCGGCTCCCGCGCCGGTGCCGATCCCGGGACGGATCGCGTTCGTGAGCGACCGGCGGCTCAACCAGCAGGATATCTGGCTCATGAACGCAGACGGCAGCGTGCAGCTCGTGACCAATCACCTCGCCCAAGACGACTGGCCGAGCTGGTCCCCGGACGGCACCCACATCGCGTTCGAATCGGATCGCGCACTCAACTTCGACATCTACACCACGACCTTGGATGGCTCGGTGGTGGTCCGGCTCACCGCCGACACGGCGTTCGACGGCCAGCCGGCGTGGTCCCCGGACGGCGCGAAGATCGCGTTCGCGTCGACGCGCAACGGGACGACGCCCCAGATCTATGTGATGAAGGCGAACGGGGACAGCGTCGTTCGACTGACCAACAGCAGCGGCTTCGACGTGCAGCCGGCGTGGTCACCCGACGGCACCAAGATCGCCTTTGCGACGAACCGCGACGGCAATGACGAGATCTACGTGATGAACGCCGACGGAACGAACCCGGTCAACGTGACGCATAGCGCCTCTGCCGATGATGGGCCCGCCTGGTCGCCGGACGGCAGCAAGCTTGCGTTCTACTCGGACCGCGACGGCGCCTTCGCCATTTACGTTATGAACGCAAACGGTGGCGGCGTGGTGAAGCTCACGACGAGTGCGGTGCCGGACGAGCTGCCTGCCTGGTCGCCCGACGGCCAGTATATCGCGTTCGACAGCGATGCCGACATCTACATGATGAAAGCAGACGGCACCGGGCTGCGGCGCCTCACCAGCGGCCAGGAAACCGACATCATGCCCCGGTGGCAGCCTTGAGCCCGGTCACCCCGGCCCGGACCTGGTCCAGATGACGACGATGCCGCACTGATTGCTGATCCGCAGGAAGTCCAACGGGGTCTCGGACAGCGTGCGGTAGATCTCGATGCCGATGATGCCGATGGTCGGCATGTCGAGACTGGTGGCGTTGGTCGCCGGAAAGCCGTCCACGACGAAGTCGGGCCGACACTCTCGCGGCGCACGGGTCATACGAATGGAGCACCCGGCGGACGATCCCCGACACTGCATGCGGACGCCCGGAACATTCCGGAACAGGTCGCCGAGGGCGCGGGGTCCGGCTTGCGCGATCTGCTCCTCGGTGAGGAAGTAGCCCCGGCCAGCCGCGCGGCGGCGCTCGAAAGCCCGCCGCCGCTCCTCGGCGAAGCCGGGCGTGCGCTCGACCGTCACCGGGTCGAGCACGACGGGAAGCCGCTCGAGCTCGAACACCTCGGTGTGCACTTCGCCTTCGGCCAGCTGGAGCACCCACGATGCCCTGACGTACCCGATCGCCCGCACCTGGAGGACGTAGTTCCCGGCGCCCAAGCCGTCCCGGGCGAACCGGCCCTCGCTGTCCGAAGCGAATCCCCGGGGCGTGCCGAGCAGCGCGATGCTGGCGCCGCGGATGGGAGTGTGAGTTTCGTGGTCGATGAGCCGCCCGATGAGGGCCCCGCTGCCCTGCTGGGTCGCCGCGTGACTGAGCCGGCTAGGCCGCGCGCTAAGCGCCAGCCCCACTACAAGCACGCGAAAGGCGCAGCAATGGCGGAACCGACTTGCCATGAGGCGAGTCACCCGCTGGAACGTTCGCCAGGGATAGTACGCCCCGGTTGCAGGGTTGGAAAGATCTCCGGCGCGGGGGCGGGATGTAGCAGGTCTGCGACAGCCATGCTTCAGTTCGCCAGCACCCCCCCCTGTCCACGGGCGAGGACTGGCCGTAAGCCTTCCGCCGGCAGGCTCTTGACGTCTCTCCCGGGCTGGCGTATTAACTGCAGAGAGCTAATCCGCCCTCAACCGTCCGAGCGCCATGACCGTCACGCTCGTGTTTGCCGTTTCCGGCGGCAGGATCCTGCCTCAGGCCTCCCGGCCGTGCCGATCACGGTGCGGCGGCGGCCGTGTGTCGTCCCCAAGCAGTTCACCACGCACTCGAGGATTCCGCGTATGACCCTACCTCGTCATCGGGATTGGTTAGGTGTGGTGCTTGTTGCGTTCGGGCTGCTCGCCCTAGCGGGCCCGGCGCGGGCGCAGGACGCGGTGATTCGCGGCCGAGTCATCAACGACCGTGGAGATGCGCTGCCGGTCGCCACCGTGCAGATCCCGGAGTTGAACCTCGGCGTCTTCACGACCAACGACGGCACCTACGCGATTCAGATCCCGGCCGCCCGAATCTCCGGGCAGACGGTGACGCTCCGGGTGCGCACCATTGGGCACAAGCCCGGGCTGCGTCAGATCACGCTGCGGGCCGGCGAGCAGACGGAGGATTTCACGCTCGCCACGGACGTCAACTTGCTCGAAGCCGTGGTGGTGACGGGCGTGCAGGAGGCGACCGAGCAGGTGAAGGTGCCGTTCAACGTCACGCGGCTGGATGCGTCGAAGCTGCCGGTGTCGGCGGCCGATCCGCTGACCCAGCTGCAGGGGAAGATCTCCGCGAATATCGTGTCGAGCAGCGGGCGGCCGGGCGCGCAGCCGGCCGTGCTGCTACGCGGGCCGACGTCCATCAACGCGTCGGGTCGCGGTCAGGACCCGCTCTATATCGTGGACGGCGTGATCATCAACGGGTCGCTCCCCGACTTCAACCCCAACGACATCGAAAGCATCGAGGTCGTCAAGGGCGCCGCGGGCGCGTCGCTGTACGGGGCGCGCGCCGGTAATGGCGTCATCAACATCACAACGAAGTCGGGCCGCCGGGCGAGCGAGGGCGTGACGTTCAGCGTCCGCAGTGAGGGCGGTGTGAGTGACATCGAGCGCGACTTCGGGCTCGCGCGGTTCCAGGCGCTCGTAATGGATGAGCGCGACCAACAGTTCTGTCAGTTCGTGAGCGGGCAGCCGCTGTGCGCGCGGACGTTCGACTACCAGAAGGAACAGGCCCGGATCAATGACTACCCGGCCGACTCTGCCACCACCACGGTCGGCTTCCCGGTGGACCCGGGCGCCACCATTTCGGGCAATGTGCTGCGCCAGCGGTTCCAGATCACGCCCTGGCCCGGCACGAGCTACAACGCCGTGAACCAGGTGGTGCAGCCCCACGCCTACATCAACAACAGCGTCGACATGACGGGGCGATTCGGCGGTACGCGATTTTACGTCAGCGGCTCGAACCTGACGGAGAGCGGCGCGATCCGTTATCTGCAGGGCTTCGTTCGGAATTCGTTCCGCGCCAACGTGGATCAGGCGATCGGCTCGGCGTGGAACGTCGCGTTGCGGACGTCGTACAGCCGCAGCACGCAGGACGGCTTGAACCAGGAGGGCGGCGGCACGGCGTTCTTCCGCCTGACCCGCGTCCCGGCTATTGCCAACGTGCTCCAGCAGGACACCCTGGGGCGGCTCTACATCCGGCCGAACCTGCAGGGCGGCGGCTCGCAAAACGAGAACCCCCTGTACTCGCTCCAGAACGTGAATCGGGACGACATCACCAATCGGTTCGTCGGCGGCCTCACGTTGCGATATGCGCCACTCAACTGGTTCGACATTGAGGGCGACGTCGGCTACGATCTGCGTCGCACGAACTTCTCACAGATCCTGGACAAGGGGTACCGCACGACCGGCTACGACCCCGTCACGAACACCGGCCTGATCTTCCAAGGCTCCTCGAGCAACGAGGCCATCGGCACCGGCGTGAGCGCGACGTTGCGCCACGAGTTCAATCGCGACCTGCGCGCCCGCTGGAACCTACGCTATGCCTTCGAGCAGCGGGACAGCACGATCCAAACGGGGCAGGGGAACTTCCTGGCGGTGAAGGGAGTGACCTCTCTCGGCAATGCCACGCAGAACAAGACGGTGGCCTCGGGCTCCACCAGCATCCGGCAGATCGGCTTGTTCGCTGGCACCGGCCTCGAGTACAAGGATCGCTACATCCTCGACGCGCTGATTCGTCGGGACGGCAGTTCCCTGTTCGGACTGGGCAATCGTTGGGCGACGTTCGGTCGTGTGTCGGGTGCTTGGCGGGTCGCGCAGGAGCCGTGGTGGCCGGTGTCGCAGGTCAGCGAGCTCAAACTGCACGCTTCGTACGGCACGGCTGGAGGCTCGCCCAACTTCACGGCGCAGTACGAAACCTTCGGCATTGCCGCGGGCGGCTACCTCAGCCTCGCCATCCTCGGGAACCGCAACCTGCGGCCCGAAGTGCACCATGAGATCGAGCTCGGTGCCGACCTCGAGGTGCTCAGTCGGTTCGGGCTCAGCGCGACCTACGCCCGGTCGAAGATCGAGCACCAGATTCTGCTTGCGCCGGTTTCGTCGTCCACCGGCTACACCAACCAATGGCAGAACGCGGGCACGCTGCTGAACATCACCCACGAGCTCTCGCTCAACATCCCCGTGGTCCAGCGGCCCGACGTCTCGTGGTCCATGAGCGTGGTGTACGAGCACAACCGCTCGTGGGTCCAACAGCTCGACGTGCCGCCGTACTTCTACGGGTCGACGTTGCAAGCCACCGACCAGATCTTCCAGGCGAAAGAAGGGGAGCTGTACGGGACATTCTACGGGCGCAGGTTCCTCACGGGTTGTGGCGAGCTGCCGGCCCCATTCAATACCGATTGCGGCGGGCCGACGAGCTCGTTCCAGACCAACGACCAGGGCTTCCTCGTATGGGTGGGCACGGGGAACAACCCGCGTATGGGCATCACGAGCAACCTGTGGGAGACCAAGCTGGCCGGGTCCCAGGCGCCTTGGGGCGTGGCGCTCAATTGGGGCATGCCGATCATCCTGCGCGGCAACGCGAATAACGTTTCGGATGCGCAGATCGTGCCGCTCGGCAATGCGCTCCCCGATTTCCGCTTCGCCGTCACGCAGAATTTCCGATGGAAGCGGCTCTCGGTATACGGCTTGGTGGACGCGGCGATCGGCCAGCGCGTCTGGAATCAGGGCTTCCATTGGGCGCACCTCGATTTCCTGTCGCACGACGTCGACCAGACCGGCAAGTCCGTCGAGAGCGCCAAGCCGATCGGCTACTACTACCGCGCGGCGCCACCCGACAACTCCGCTGGGCTCGGAGGGCTGTACGACATTCTCGGTCCGAACAACTTCTCGGTGGAGGATGCGAGCTACGCGAAGTTGCGCGAGCTCCTGGTGTCGTACCACCTGGGTCCGGTCGGCGGGGTGGGCGACTGGGGCGTCAGCCTGATCGGCCGCAACCTGTTCACGATTACCGGCTATCGGGGCTTTGATCCTGAGATCGGCATCGGCGCCCTGGCGCCCCAGCCGGGGCTCGCGGGTGGGAGCAACGGCGGCCAGGCGTCATCCGGTGCGGTCAACGCGATCGACGCCTTTTCGTTCCCGAACCTGCGCACGTTCGCGATCGGGATTACCACAAGCTTCTAGACCTGGTCCATCCCGCTGCGGCCGGGCAGCCGCAGCGGGCCGGCCTGTCCTTCATTCGTTGAGGGGGACCGATGGGAAACTTTCGCTCCGCACTGTACGGCGTACTGACGATTGCCTTGGGGGCCTGCCAGGACCCGCTCGTCGTGGCTAACTCGAACAACCCGGACCGGGGCCGCGTGTTCAACAGCGCGGCGGACCTGGAGCAGTTCATTGCCAGCGGCTACGCGCGAGCCCATGCCGGGACGCTCGGCGCCGCGACCGTCCTGACCGGGGGCTCGAACGATGCGCTCCAGCCGCAGCTCCTCGTCATGGGAATGGAGAACGTGTCGGCGCTCGCGAACTTCGCCATGGGCCCGCGGAGTGCGATCCCGCGCAACCCCATCACCAACGCGCGGGGGAGCCAAGGGAACATCGGCAACTATCGCGACTGGGTGGTGCAACACAGCGCGGCGCGCACGGCGGCCCTTGGCATGGCGCGGCTCAAGACCTTCAGCCTGGGCTCGCCCGCCCGAGACGCGCGGGCCCGCGCGTTCGGGCGATTCAGCCAGGGCGTGGCGCTCGGTAACCTCGCGCTCGCGTACGACTCGGCTTCGGTTCTGACCGAGAACGACAACCCCGAGGCAGACGCCGCTGTGATTGTGCCGCTCTCCGGGTACCGCGCCGTGATGAGCGCTGCTCTGGCCTACCTCGACTCGGCGATCGCCATCGCGTCCGGCCCTGTGCCCGCCGGGCCCGCAGGCGACTGGTTCCCGCTCCCGTCGACCTGGATCAACGGGCAGGCACTCACCAGCGGCGCGACCGGTTCCTTCGTTCAGCTCGCGCGGTCTTACAAGGCCAGGTTCCGTGCCGGTGTTGCCCGCACGCCCGCGGAGCGCGCCGACGTATCCCAAGGTGGCATCGTCGATTGGAGCGCTGTGATCGGCGACGCCAATGCGGGTATCAAGTTGGACTTCAGCATCTTCATGGACCCGACGAATGGGTGGGACGTGGCTTGGGTGATCCAGCACTACGCAACGGGCTCAGCCAGCTGGCACCAGATGTCGCAATTCTGGCTGGGGATGGCGGACACGTCCGGCGGCTACAACTTGTGGCTCAGCTTGCCGGTGGCGAACCGGGTGCCGTTCACGGTCGTGACACCCGACCGGCGGTTCCCCCAGGGCGCCACCCGCACCGTTCAGAGCGGCGTTACAGTGCCGGGAACGTTCACGGCGACACCCTATTTCCGAAACCGCCCGGCTTCCGCCGATCAGCCGGGAGACCCGCTGGGGATTTCGCAGTACGACTTCTTCCGGTCACGGGCGTTTCGCGTGGCCAGCCGCATCGGGACCTACCCGGTCATGACGGCGGCGGAGATCCGGCTCCTGGCGGCGGAGGGATACCTGCGTCAGGGACAGGTTGCGCTAGCGGCGGGGCTGATCGACTCGTCGAGGGTCAGCAAGGGGCAGCTGTCGTCGCTCGTGACCGCTGGCATCGTCGACACGGTGATGCGCGTACCCGGCGTCAATGGGGTGCAAGGGAGCAACTCCTGCGTGCCACGCGTGCCTGATCCGGCCGCCGGCGCCGGCGCCTTCAAGGCCACCAAGTGCGGCAACATCTGGGACGCCCTGAAGTGGGAGTATCGGATGGAAACCGCCTACACCGGCTACGGCATGTGGTTCTTCGCGGGTCGAGGCTGGGGCGACCTGCCTCAGTACACCGCGTTCGACTGGGCGGTGCCCAACCAGGAGATGGACGCCCGCAGCGAGCCGTTTTACGGCA
This sequence comes from Gemmatimonadetes bacterium 13_1_20CM_4_69_16, assembly GCA_001919865.1. Lineage (GTDB taxonomy): Bacteria > Gemmatimonadota > Gemmatimonadetes > Gemmatimonadales > GWC2-71-9 > 20CM-4-69-16. Next base: position 8,991 of record MNIR01000079.1, read on the forward strand.
CGGGAGGCACGGGTGGCCGCGACGCGGCGGGCCCAGGGAACTACGGCCTGTTCTCGGGCGGCATCTACTGAGGTCGGGGCTCGTGCGAACGCTCGGGCGGGGCCGATTGCCCGTCACCGTCAGCGCTGCGGCGCTCACGCTCTTCGTGGCCGGATGCTACACCTACACGCCGCTCGAGGCGCCGAGCCCGGCGCCACAGGAACGCGTAGCCCTGGTGCTCACGGACCAGGGTCGCGTGGGGGCTGGTCCCACCATGGGAGCGGGTCTCGCCCGGGTCGAGGGCATGCTGATCGGCTCGACCGACAGCGACTATACGCTCCGCGTGGCTGAAGTGATCGACATTCGCGGCGCGGTGAGTCGGTGGAGTGCGGAGACGGTCACGCTGCAGCGGTCGTGGGTGGGCAACGCTTACGAGCGGCGGCTCTCGAAGTCCCGTACCTACCTGCTCGCCAGCGCGCTTACCGTGGGAGTCGTCGCATTCATAGCAAGTCGCACTCTGTTCGGCAGCTCTGGCCCATTCGTGGAGAACCCGCCCGGCGGTGGGGGAGGCCAGCAGTGAGTCATTCCAACCACCACTTATATGAGCCCGAGCCCACCATGATTGCATTCCGGTCTTCGATGCTGTGCGTCCCCGCGCTCGCCGTCGCTGCGCTGGCCGCCTGTAGCCGCGACGCGACCTTCGTCGAGCCCACGCCGCCGCTTGCGGCGATCCACTGGGTGCACGCCGTCCCCGACACGATGCAGGAAGACATGCGGATCGTGGACATCGTGTCGAATGCCGGGCTCTACGACGCCGACTTCCGTGGTGCGAACATGTTCTACCAGGGGATCGAGGTCGGATCGCGCCACGTCAGAATCTTCAACTCGAGCACCGACCCGGCGATCGCGCAACAGGTCATGAAAGACACGGCGATCGACTTCGCGGTGACCGACTCCGTCACGTTCATCCACATGGGGTTCGCTCGCACCGGGTCGACGCCGGCGCGTCAGGTGCGGCTCTTCACCGACAAGGCTGCCGATCCCGCTGGCACGAACATCGGGTTCCGCGCGATCCACGCCGGTGCCGGGATGGCGAACCTGGACGTGAATCTCATCCGGCATCGGGCGGACACGCTGACGTTGCCAGCCACGCCGCTGATCGCCAACCTCACCTATGGTGCGGCCAGCACGTACGTCACGGTGGCGGCGGATGCGGCGGCCGCCGACTCGCTGCGCGTCGTGGTCACGGCGGCGGGCACGACCGCGCCGATCCTCGCCAATGTAGCGCTGCCGGCCGGTGAGGCGGGCGACGTCACCAAGAATCCGATCGCCGGCGCGCGGGTCGCGCGCTCCGTGATGACGGCGGTACTCGTGCCGCGCTCGGTCGCGGGGAGCACGGCGCCACAGACGGCCGCCTTCACCACGGCGAGCGCGGTGATTCTGGTCGACCGGAGGCCGCCCAATACGATGCCATAAGGCTAGACGGGTAGACGGGTAGTTGGAAAGAGAAACGGGGGCGCAGGCAATTGCGTCCCCGTTCCGCTTTCTGCCCGTCTACCCGTCTACCCGTCTAGCCTGTCAGTCCACAATCGCATCCGGTAGCACGAACTTCTTCGGATCCACCGCGTGGCCGTTCACCCACACCTCGTAGTGCAGGTGCGGCCCCGTGGAAAGACCGGTCGAGCCGACCTTCGCGATCACGTCTCCGCGCTTCACGCGCTTCCCGCGAGCCACGAGGATCTTGGAGCAGTGAGCGTAGCGCGTCACGAGCCCGCCGCCGTGATCGAGGGTGACCATGTTGCCGTAGCCCTCTTCCCATTTGACGTCCGTGACGATGCCGGCCGCGGGTGCCTCGATCTCGGCGCCCATCGGAGCCGTCACGTCGATGCCCTCGTGCGGCCGCGCCAGATGGAGGATGGGGTGGATACGCTCGGCGGCGAAGGCGCTCGAGATCCATCCCTTGGTCGGCATGATCGACGGCGTCGCCGCCAGCCGCTCGCGCTGCTTGGCGAGCGAGCCGTACGCTTCGTTCAGCGACCGCACGAGAATGTCGGCGCGCCGGCTGAGCGCGTCCACGTCCACCCGCGCCGCGAGCGCTTCCTGGCCCCTCGACCCCAGCGCCGCCAAGCTGTCGCGCTCCGACCAGGCACCGGCCGGCCCGCCGATCCCCGCCCGCTGCACGCCCGAGTCCGTGGGCGTGAGCCCGGCGAGGAGCCGCAGCTCCCGCTCCCGCTCGCTGAACTGGTTCATGGTGTCGGTGAGGCCTACCAGTCGCTCGCGCATCCGCCGCACTTCCTCGGCGAGGACGCGGTTCTCGTTCTCGAGCGCACGGCTGCGCGTGATGTTGACCCCGCGCGAGATGGCGGCGGCGCCCAGCACCAGGAACGTCAGCGCGACCACGCTGCCGATCCCGGCTAGGACCTTCACGACGGTCTGCGACAGCTCGACGGCGCGGGACGCTCCCGAGCCGTGAGGCACCACCATGACCGTCCAACGTCGCTCCGCCTTCTTGCGCATCTCCCTCAGCGACCTCGTGTCAACGCGTGCGGTCCGGCGCCGGGTGGCGCCGGGACAGCTTGTACCGACAGAAGGGAGAATCCGGACAGGGCACGGGCCGGGTTCCCGGTGGGCGCTCAAACCTACGGGTCGCCTCGCGAGGCGTCAACAGCGTAAGCACTGAGCCGAACGTGAGCTACGTCACCGGCCCCGTGGCCTCACGCTGGGGCCAGCCGCGGCTTGGGAAACAGAATGGGCGGCTTCGCGACTGCGCGACCCCCCACGTCGAGGTCGGAGAGGTGCGCGAGGCGGACCTGCGCCAGCGGGGCGGGGGGCCCGAACAATCCCCAAATCGTCTCGGACGTCGTCGGGACGAAGGGGTGGGCGAGCACCGCCAAGCGTGCGACGGTGCGGGCGAGGCTCGCCAGCACGGTGTCGAGCTCGGCGTCCTTCCCCGCTTTCTTGAGCTCCCACGGCGCGGTCTCTTGGATGTAGCGATTAGCGCGTCCGGCGAGCTCCATCCACTGCACCGCGCCCTCCTCGAGGCGACAGGCGTCCATCGCTTTCTGGTACGCCGCGCTGCACACGCGCGCGGCGTCGTCGAGCGGCCCGGGCGGCCCGGGCGGCCCGAGCGGCCCCGCCCCGCGTTCTCCCTTCGGCACCGTGCCCGCCCGGTAGCTGTGGATCATGTCGAGCGAGCGCTTCACGAGATTGCCGAGTGTGTTGGCGAGGTCCGCCGTGTAACGGGCGTCGAACCGCTCCCACGTGAAGTCGCCGTCGTTGGCGAACCCGACCTCGCGCAGCAGGAAGTAGCGGAGCGCGTCGGCGCCGTAGTGATCGATCGCTTCCCCGAGGCTCACCGCCGTGCCCGCGGTCTTGCTCATCTTCGCCCCCGACCACTGCACGTAGCCGTGCGCCCACACCGCCCTGGGCGGCGGCAGCTCCGCGGCCAGCAGCATCGCCGGCCAGATGATGCAGTGGAACCGTGTGATGCCCTTCCCGATCACGTGAAGATCGGCGGGCCAGAGGCGATCGTAGCCGGCGTCGGGGAAGCCGGTCGCCGAGAGGTAGTTGATGAGCGCATCGAACCAGACGTACACGGTCTGCTGCGGGTCGCCGGGGAACGGGATGCCCCACGGCTGCCGCTGCCGCGAGATCGAGATGTCCTGGAGCCCCGCCTCGAGCAGCCGCACCACCTCGTTGCGACGGATCTCGGGCTCGACCGCGAGCACGCCGGACCGGATGCGCTCGAGCACCGCGTCGCGGTACCCGCTCAGCCGGAAAAAGTGGTTGCGCTCCTTGGTGGGTATCAGGGTGAGGGTAGGGTGCTCGATGCAGTGACCGTCGACGATCTGCGCCCCGGTCTTGAACTCCTCGCACCCCGTGCAATACAGCCCTGCGTACTCCGCCTCGAACAGATCGTCGGGGTGGCGCGCCCGGATGCGCTCCAGCAGCGCCGTCACGGCGCGGGCGTGGCGCGGCTCCGTGGTGCGGATCCAGTCGTCATTGCTGCACTGCAGCCTACGCCAGTAGTCCGCGAAGCTCGACGCCATGCGGTCGACCCACGCCTGCGGCGTCACGCCGGCCGCGGCGGCGGCCTGGATGACCGACTGGCTGTGCTCGTCCATCCCCATCAGAAAGTGAACGGCATCGCCGGCGAGCCGCCGATACCGCGCGATGCAGTCCGCGCCGATCTTCTCGAGCGCGTGGCCGAGGTGGGGGTCGCCGTTGGAGTAGTCGATCGCCGTCGTGATGTAGAACTTAGGCATCACCGAGACCGAGGGGGGGCGGGGAGGCGAACCGGGCGACCTCGTCCTTCAGCTTCTCGAGCGACACCACGCGCGTATCGCCGTCGGTGACGCGCAGCGTCACGGTCTCCCGGAAGATGTCCACGGCGAGCACCCGCTCGGCCCCCACCGCGGTCCGCAACACCTTCCCCTCCTTCGGGAACCGCTTGCGAGTCTGGACGTAGAAGTCGTGCTCGTAGCGCAGGCAGCACAGCAGCCGCCCGCAGCCACCGGAGATCTGCGACGGGTTGAGCGACAGGTGCTGGTCCTTGGCGAGCGACAGGCTCACCGGCCGCAGCTCGGGAAGCCAGCTCGAGCAGCAGAACTGGCGGCCGCAGCGGCCCACGCCGTCCAGGCGCTTCGCTTCGTCGCGCGCGCCGATCTGGCGCAGCTCGATCCGCGTGTGGAACAGGCCCGCGAGGTCGCGCACCAGCGAGCGAAAGTCCACTCGCTGCTCCGCCGTGAAGTAGAGCGTCAGCTTTTTCCTATCCCACTGCCACTCGGCGTCAGACACCTTCATCGGGAGGGCGTGCTGCTTGACCCGCTCGGTGACTTTGTGACGCACGGCTTCCTCCTCGCCATGCAGCCGGTCGGCGAGCGCCGCGTCCTCGGTGGTGGCGCGACGGACGATGTGCCGCTCAGGGGCGGGTGGGGTCGCGGCGGCCTCGGCGAGGCTGCATCCCGAGCACGCCGTGCCGCACTTGCGCGCAGCGACGGGCCCGAGGGCCGACACGCGCCCGAGATCATGGCCCCGCTCGACCTCCACGATCACCGGATCGTGCAGCGCGAGCGGCTCCTCGGACGGCCAAGTGAAGTATTCCTTACGGTTCCCCTTGAACCGGACTTCGACGACCGGCGTCAACTCACTTCTCGCTCAAGGCACCCATGGAAAGGTACTTCTCCTCCCGCCGTTTGAGCAGCTTCTCCAGTTTGGTCTTGCGGAGCTGGCGCAGCTGGCGGCGCAGCGCCTCCCCCAGGGCCTGGGCCGCGGCTTCGGGATCGGCGTGGGCGCCACCCGGGGGCTCGGGGATGATCTCGTCGATCACGCTGAGCTCGAGCAGGTCGTCCGCGGTGATCTTGAGGGCTTCGGCCGCCCGCTCGCGCTGACTCGCGTCCTTCCAGAGGATCGCCGCGCAGCCCTCAGGAGAAATCACGGAATACACCGAGTTCTCGAACATCAGCACCCGGTCGGCGAGCCCGACCGCGAGGGCGCCGCCGGAGCCGCCCTCGCCGATCACGGCGGTGATGATGGGCGTCCGCAGCGTCGCCATGTCCACCAGGTTCCGGGCGATCGCCTCGGCCTGCCCGCGCTCCTCGGCGCCGAGCCCGGGGTAGGCGCCGGGCGTGTCCACCAGCGTGATCACCGGAGCGCCGAACTTCTCCGCGAGGTGCATCAGCCGCAGCGCCTTGCGGTAGCCCTCGGGGTGGGCCATCCCGAAGTTGCGGTACAGGTTCTCCTTCGTGTCACGGCCCTTCTGGTGCCCGATCAACATCACCGTCATGCCGTCGAGCCGGGCCCAGCCGCCCACCAGCGCGGGGTCGTCGCGGAACAGCCGGTCGCCGTGCAGCTCGACGAAGTCCGTGAAGACGGTATTGACGTAGTCGAGCGTGTAGGGGCGCTTGGGGTGGCGCGCCACCTGGACGCGCTGCATCGGCGTCAGGCTCTTGTAGATCTCCTCGCGCAGCTCCGCCAGCTTCCGCTCGAGCGCCGTGAGCTCCTTCGACACGTCCACCGCCGTGTCGCTGGCGACACGCTTCATCTCTTCGATCTGGCGCTCGAGCTCCAGCAGCGGGCGCTCGAAGTCCAGGGTATGGGTCGCCATCGGTCAGGTCGTCCTCACGAGATGCACGTGGTCGGTGCCGAGCAGTCCGCGCAGCGCCCCCAGCAGGTCGTCCGCGACCTCGACGCGCAGCGAGCGGCTGCGGAGCCGGGCCGTATCACCGGGGTTGCGGCCGCCGTTGCCGGCGCCGGTGTCATTGGCCGCTCCATCCGCCCATTCGAGCAGCACGGGGCAGGGGCCCGGGTGTGCGGCACACACCGCCGCGACCGCCCGGGCGGCGTCGGGGGGCGGGGGCGCGCCCCGCGACCACACCAACGCCACACCGATTGCCCCGTTCGCCCGCAGCTGCTCGAGTGATTGGGCTCCCTCTACAATGAACGGCGCCTGCTCCTCGTCCCGGTCCCGTGCGCTGTGGCCTCCGGTGAGCAGCAACGCCTGGTCGGGGCGGATCAGGTCGTTCAAC
>MNIR01000086.1:0-17786 GCA_001919865.1 Gemmatimonadetes bacterium 13_1_20CM_4_69_16
GACGTGCCGCTGACCGCATGGGACCCCTCGTGACCGATGGAGATTGGCCCGATGGGGGGCGCAAATTTCATTCCGAACTGGGAGACCCGCCGGTGGGCAGCGCCGAGCGCCGAGGTGGCGTGCGCATGCGCAACGTGTGTCGCGTCGGCGGCGACAGCGAGCGGTTAGAGCGGGTTAATCCAAGCGCGGAACGCTGCTAGATCTCCCAGTTGGAGAACAGCACTCCGCGGGGCGGATGGGGCTCCGGGTACCCCTCGTACGTCATGCGGAGATCGGTCCAGCGGACGCGGTACCCACGCGCCACGAGGTAGCGGAAGGCTTCGTCGTAGCGGGTCTGACACCGGATCGCCACGCGCCGGATGCCGAGGCGCGCCGCGGCGGCTTCGGTGCCGGCGATGGCGGCCTCGAACGCCCGCGCGTCGCGCGCCGCGAGCTTGAGGATGCGCACTTCGTCCTTGGGCCGGCCCTCGGCGAGGGATGCCGAGTGCCACAGCACGACGCCGTTCAGGCCATCGTCCCCATCCACCAGCGACGCGTCGCCCAGGCGCAGCTCGGCCGTGAGCAGAATCTCGCGGGTGAAGTCGTATCCTGCCGCCAGCTCGTGCGCCAGTCGGCGCGCCGCCGCCACGGCCTCGTCCCCTGCCCCCCCTTTGCGCTGGGACAAGAGCGATGGGGCCGCGTGGCCGCGCGTGGCGATGTCGTTCGTCAGCGTGATGGTGAGGTGGGCGGGCGAAAAGCCGAGCCGGGCGTAGAACCCGATGTTCTCGACGGTGCGCGGCATCGTCTCGAGCCCGAGCGTGGCGACCCGCTGCTCGAGCAGCCAATCGACCGCGGTGCGGACCAGCGTCTTGCCGACCCCCGCCCCCTGACGGTCGGGCCGCACGGCGAGCGGGCCCATCCAGCCTTCCGCCCCGGAGCGGTGGGCGATGTTGAACGCCGCGATCTGCCCGGCCTCATCGCGCCACAGCATCGAGCCGGCGCCGGCGTCGAGCAACGCGTAGCGCCAGACTTGCGGGTTCAGGTGCGGCACCCGCACCCCCACCAGCCCATCCCGCCGGTACCGGTCGGTGAACGCCTCGGCGAAGACGCGGTTCAGGCCCGCGACGTCCCGCTCGGTGGCGGGCTCGGGGCCGTAGACCTGCTGCTCAGGCAGCCACGCCCGCATCGGCGGCTCCCAAGGTTGCCGTGTCGTCGCGCACCACGCTCGTCCCGCCAGCGGCGTCGTAGTCCACGCGGATCACCCGGTCCAGTCCCTCGCGTACCTGCTCAATGTGCGTGATGAGTACGACCTGGGGGAAGCGGTCCGCGAGATGCCGCAGCAAGCCGACCACGTGTTGCCGGCGGCTCTCGTCGAGCGAGCCGAAGATCTCGTCCAGCACGAGAAGCGTCAGCGGCTGGCCCGCCCGCTCGGCGATCATCTGCGAGATCGCCAGGCGCAGCACCAGGTTCGCCACGTCCTCCTCGCCGCCGGAGATCACCGGTTTCGGGGTGCCGTCATCGAAGATGGTGACGACGTAATCGTCGTTGAGGTCGAGCGCCTCGTACCGCCCATCGGTCAGGTCGGCGAGGAACCCCGACGCGAGCTCCGCGATCTCGGGCCGCATCGCGGCGTTGAGGTCGGCCCGCAGATCGCCGAACGCGCGGTCCAGCTCGTGGTGCAGCCGCAGCCGGATCTTGAGCTCCGCGATCTCGTGCTCGCGCGCCGTGCGCTCCGCCTCTCGCCGCTCGACCTCGCGGATGCCCGTCTCGGCCGCCGTCAGCTCGCCGCGGGTCTCCGCCACCGCCAGCTCCGCCTCCCGCAACGCCCGCGCCGCGCGGTCGTGCCGGTCGCGCGCCCCCGCGAACGCGTCCTCCGAGAACCGCTCGGCCGCCACCGCTGCGGCGAGCTGCCGCGCCCGCCGCTCGTGCACGGACAGCGCCTGCTCGGCGAGCTCGGCTTCCTTGACCAGGATCTCCGCCCGCTTCGCCCGCTCGGCGAGTTTCGCCGCCTCGAGCGCCACCGGCTCGAGCTTCGTGAGCTCGGCCCGGACCGTGTCGTGTCGCTGCGGGTCGTAGCCGGTCGGCCGCGCGCGAATCAACCCGTCGAGCACCCGGGCCCGGGTCTGGAGGCCACGACGTTGCGCGGCCGCGCGGTCGCGCTCCTCGCTCTGGGCGCGCAGCTCGCCGGCGCGCTCGCTCGCCCGGCGGCTTTCGACCAACAGTGCTTCGCGTGCCGCCTCCGCGGCGGTCACCGCCTCGGGCGGCTGGGCCAGCTGCTCGAGGCGTTGCCGGAAATACTTGCCGTCGTCCACGATCGCCTGCATCTGGCGGTCGAGGATGCCCAGCACCTCCGCGTACTCGCTGCCGAGCGGTCGCCGGCACGTCGGGCACGTCCCTTCGGGCCCGAGCCGCTCGATCTTGTCCCGTTGCTCCTTGACTTCGTCGTACTGCTTCAGCAGGTCGGCGCGGCGCGTGTTGGCGTATTCCTTTTCCCGGACCCACACGGCGCGTTGCTCCTCGGCGTCCCGCTCGGCGGCCTCGAGCCGCTCGGTGAGTGCCTGCGCCTCGCGCTCCACTCCGACGAGCGCCTCCAGCGCCGGTGCCAGCTCCGCGATGCGGCGGTCCAGCGCTGCCATCGTCCGCATCAGCTCCGCCAACTGCCCCTCGTCCGCCCGACGGGCGGTCTCCTCTTTCTGTAGCGTCTCGAGCGCGGCCAGCTCGCGCTTGAGCCGCTCGATCGGCTCGAGCTCCGCCCACAGTCCGTCCAGCTGCTCGCGCGCTTTCAAGGCCTCCGCCATCTCGCGGTCCAGGCGCTCGCACTCCTGTTTCGCGACCGTCACCGCCTGCTCCGCCATCCGCCGGTCGCCGTCCAGCGAATGGACCCGCTTCTCCTTCTCCACCCATTCCTTCCAGCGCGGCGCCTCCCGCGCGTCCGCTTCCTGCGCTGCTCCGCGCGCTGCCTGCGCCTGCGCGGCCGCCCGCTGCGCCTGCTCGAGCCGCAGGCCAGCGGCGGCCCGCTCGCCCTCGATCGTCGCCCGCTCGGGCAGGCCCGCCTCGCGCCCGTGCAGCTCCGCCGCGAGCGCGTTCTTCTCTTCCCGGATCCGCTGCTGCGCGATGCTCAGCTGCTCGTACCGCAACACGCGCGACAGGAAGGCGGCGCGCTCGGGCCGGGTCAGCTTCGCCATCACGGCGAGATCCTTCTGCCCCGTGAAGTAGGTATTGAAGAACTCGTCGTGCGACATGCCGAGCCCGCGCTCGAGCTTCGCCGTCACCTCCGTGAGGGAATTCGCGACGAGCTGCCCGTCCTGGTACAGCTCGGCGGCGTGCAGCCCCCGGACGACTTTGTACTCGTGCGCGCCGACCCCGAACTCGAGCTCCACCCGTACGCTGGAGCGCGCCTTCGCGCGGAAGTTGCGGATGGAGTCCTTATCGCCCCGCGCCGCGGCATTGCCGTAGATCGCCCAGGCGATCGCCTCGAGCAGCGTCGTCTTCCCCGACCCGTTGGGGCCGATGATCCCCGTGATCCCCGGCCCGAACACGAGGTCGGTGTCGGCGTGCTGGCGGAAGTTCAGCAGGTGGAGCCGGTGGAGCCGCATCAGCCCTGCTCCCCGGCGGCGCCGCCCACCCGATCGAGATATTCGACGCCCAGGCGCACGAATGCGTCGCGATTCAAGTCCGCGTCGAGCGGGCGCCGCGTGAGGAACTCGCGCAACGTGTCCGGAAGCGTGTGCCGCTGGCCCGGGGCGCCGACGCCCACCACGCGCCGCTGCTCCGGCCGTCGCAGGTCGAGATGGAAGTTGAGCGCGCGCGCCTTGTACTGCCGGATCGTCGGGTGGTCCAGATCCCGCGCCGTCCCGGCCGCGACGTCGTACACGATCAGGCGCACCACTTGATCGTCGATCGGCGGCTTCGAGCCCGCCACCCGCCGCGCGATCTCGGCATCCAGCTCTTTGGCCGTCAACCCGGCGCCGTGCACCGGAGGCAGGTCGATGTGCCGGCGCACCGACGGCACCGGGCGAAACGTCGTGCGCGCCCCCGGTACGTCCACCAGGAGGTAGCCCTTGCCGGGGACCTTCTGCTTCGCCTCCTCGCGCAACTGGACCCACGCTCTGGGGTTCACGTACTCGAGGCTTCCGGGGTAACACGCGTTGGGCGCGACGTCGTGGCGGACGTGATAGCCTCCGAGCGCTACGTAGTCCCACTGGGCCGCGGCGAGGTCGGCGCGCGTGAGACGGGCGCTCCCGTAGTCGGAGACGCTCCACTCGGGATCCATGATGTCTTCCAGCACCCCGTGCAGCACGAGGATGTTGTGCGCGGCGCCGCGCTCCGGGCGGAGCGCAGGCCGCTCGGCTTGCACCAGCGCCTGGTGCGGCACGGCGAGCACCGCGCAATCGAGCTGCGGGAAGGAAATCCGCCGAGCCTGATCCGTTACGACTTCGACGCCCAGCGCTTCGTACAGCTTGAGGATGGTCCCGGTTTCGGCCGAGCGCGGCGTGTCGTGGTTTCCCGCGATGAGAACGACGGGCGATTCCGGCAGCCCGACGCGGAGCCGGTGCAATTGCTGGAACAGGAACAGAATCGCCGGATTGGTCGGCCGGACGGAGTGGAAGACGTCCCCGGCGAGCAGGACGAGCTCGGGTCGCTGCACCAGCAGGTCGTCCACCGCCCGGCGGAACGCTTCGGCCACGTCCGCCTCGCGCTGATTCCCGCCGCGGGACGTTTGCCGGTCGTACTGGCGGAAGCCCAGGTGGAGGTCGGCGAGGTGGGCGAGCTTCACGCGCTCAGTACGGCTCTTCCGAGATCGGGTTGAGCGGCGGCACCGCCTCGCGGGCGGGCGCCGTCACGGGCGCGACCCGCGCGCCCAGAATCCGACGGAAATACGCCAGCGCATCCTCGGGGCGGGTGCGACGCACCGCGGCGAGCGCCCGCCGCACGTCGTCCGGGCGCCGCTCGGCGATCAGGTCCTTCACCTGGTTCGGCCGGATGCGCCGGTCGAGCCGCACCAGCTGGCGCACCACCGCGTCCTCGAACGGCAGGTCCGTCGCGGGTGGGAACCGCTCGACGCCGTCCCGGCCGCGCAACACGGCGGGTCGCGGGAACCGCAGGAAGATCGGCTGCGTGAAGTGGGGGTGCCGCACCATCAGCTCGCCGATCGGGAGGGTGGCGAGCTTGATCTTGGTCGCCGGCGAGAGCACCTGATAGCCAGGGGTCGCGAGCTCGTCGGCATCCATCCGCCCGAACAGGGTCGTCCCCGCGTTCCCCACCACCCGCCGATGCACTTGCGAGCGGAACTGCTCCGCGGCGAACAGCACCAGACCAAGGTAACGCCCGCGTTCCGAGATATCGAGCAACATCTTCCGCACGTACGTCTCGGGTCCGTCACCGGGCGCGTACTTGTTGAGCTCGTCCACGAAGACGACGACGGCCTCGACGCCCAGGTCGCGGCGCTCGAGGTGCTCGCGCAGCTTGGAAACGGCGCGGGCGAACACGAGATCCTGGCCGAGCGCATCGACGTTCGCGACGTCCACGACGTACACCGTCCGGTCCTCGAACCGGCCCCACGGGAGGTCGTTGGACGGGCCGTCGTCGGTGACGAGGCCCTTGCACCGCGTGGAGATGTTGGAGAGCCGGTTGCGGACCTTGCGGATCGTGGCGATGTGATGGGTGCGCCACATGTCGCTGCGCCCCGTCAGCTCCAGCCCGTCGAAGATCGCCCGGAACAGGCCGTCCAGGTCGGCAAACGTCTGCACGCGGTGGCTGCCGCCGAAGCCGTCGTCGAACTCCTTGTTGAGGACGCGGTCGGACAGGAAGTCGATGAACGCGTCCGCCTTGGCGTCGATGTCGTCGCGGTTCAGGAGCACTTCCGCGAAATCGAGCACTTCCTCGAGCCCCCACACGAGGGGCTCGACGTCTCCCACGAGGTCGGGGTGGGTGCGCAGCGTGTTGAGGTTCACGCCGTCCGCCTTACAGGGCGCGTAATAGCGGACCCGCTCGAACGGCTGCGGCGTGATGCCGAGGCGCTCGTAGCGGCGGCGGTCCGCGTCGTCGAGCGCGCCGGGGCGATCGAGGAAGCACAGGTCCGGCCCCTTCACATTGAAGCACAGGGCCGCGATCCTCCCCTTGTGGGCCGGAAAGTGCTGGAAGATGGACGCCAGGAGGAACTCGACCGCGCTCGTCTTGGTGGCGAGCCCCGAGACTCCCGAGATGTTGAGGTGCGCCGCTTCGGGGCCGAGCAGAAAGTCGGCGTCGAGATAGACCGGTGCCTCATGGCCCGCCGCCGTGTACAGGCCGACGGGGATGCCCGTCGGCTGCGCGCCGGTGAGGTACGCGTCCATGCGCAGCGCCTGCGCCACGTCGGCGTCGCTCGCGAGGTACACCGCGCCGAGCGGCACGGGCTGAAGCGGCTCCTCGGGTTCCTGGCGCAGCACCGCGGCGGTCCACAGCCGGATTTCCTGACGGACCGTCGGGCGCTCGGCCGCCTTCGCCGGATCGCCCTCGGCGCCCACGACATCGTGCAGCGGGGTGGCGAGGTCGGAGTAGGCAAATCCATCCGTCACCACACCGAACACGACCCGCCCAGACCCCTGATCCCCGGCCCCTGGCCCCTCGACTTTCACGATCGCCCCGATGCCGATCGTCGTTTCGTTCGCCGTCCAAAAGTGGAATTGGTGCGGCGTCGCCGGTTTGAGCTCGGTGGCGACGACGCGGCCGATCGACTCCGGCGTCTGCCGCTGGATCACGACGCCGCTCTCGGGAGGCGCGAGGCGGTAGGCGAGAGGAAATCGCGCGGGGCGCGGGCCCTCAGATAGGTCTCCACATCATGGATAGCGTAAAGTAAACGATCCCAGCGCTCGTCGGGGGTGGAAACGGGCGCCCGCTCCTGCACCAGCCAGCCGCTCGCACCCGCCGCCGCCGCGACCGTTTCGCGATGCGCGCGCGCCTCGATTCGCAACAGCCCGTACAACAGGTCGTTCCCCTCCCACGGCCAGAGGCGCAGATACCAGGAGTAGATAGGCTGGTGCGCGTGCGACTGCGGCGCGAACACGCTGGTGCGGTGTCCCGCCGGGACGGTCAGTGCCCGCTCCAGGTCGGCGCCCGAAAAAAACTGCGCGCCGTGGCTCTTGATGACGCCCAGCGTGCGCGGGTGCCGTGCCAGGAGCTCGGACTCCGACAGCAGCCCGTCCACGATCAGCCACTCCCCATCGCGCAGGTCGGTGACGCAGCGCTCGCCCAGTTGCCGCTCCAGCTGCTCCCGCGCGCGATCCACCTGCACGTGCGCCGCACGCAGCGTGCGCGACGGCTGGCCGAGGTCGGTCGCGGCGAGGTTCACGACCGTCACACCGCTGTCCTCGAGCGCCCGGCGCACCGGCGCGGCGAGCGCCTCGACGTGCGTGATCGCGAACTCCAGCGAGCGCTCGGCGACGGTGCGGAGCCGTCGGTCGCCGCCGCGGCGCCGCACCGCCGCCGCCACGTAGGCACGCACCAGCGGCACCACGCCGCTCTGTCCCACCACGCGCCACTGCTGGATACCGTCCAGGAACGACACGGCCGCCGGTGCGGGCGCGGCCGCGTCCACCCGATGGGTCCGCAGCTCCGCATCCTCGACCAGCTCCGCGACCGTCGCCTCCGCGGCATCGGCCTGCCTCCCGATGCTCGCTTCGGGGACATACGAGACCGGCACCGCCCCGGCCGCCACGATCGCGTCCACCCAACCACGCGCCATCGCTAGCGGGTCCGCAGCGCCCAGCCGAGGTAGGTCACCGTCAAGTCGGCGGTGAGGACCCGGCGACCGCTGCCGTCGTCGGCCCGCACGATCCCCTGCATCTCCTGCACTACCATCCCGTTGCGCGCCAGCGCCGCGGTCAGATCGTCCGGCGTGATGAAGCGGGCGAAGTCGTGGAATCCCTCGGGCATCGTGTGGTGCACGTATTCCTCTTCCCAGATCAGCTGCAGGAACGCGGCGATCGTGCGGTTGTGGGTGAGAAAGCCCAGTCCGCCACCCGGCGCCAGCACGGCGGCGATGCTCGCCAGCGTCCGATCCAGCTCGTCCACATGCTCCAGCACGTCCACCGCGAAAACGAGATCGAACCGGTCGGGGAACGTGCCGGACGCTAAGGTTTCAGCGGTCGCCAGGCGATAGTCGATCGACAACTGGGACCGCTTGGCATGCTGTCGCGCGACTTCCAGCGATTTCTCGGACGGATCGACGCCGGTGACGACCGCGCCCGCCGAAGCGAGCGCCTCGGCGAGGATTCCTCCCCCGCAACCGATGTCGAGCGCGCGCTTGCCGCCGAACCCTCCGAACACCCGGCTGAAGTACTCCACGCGGACGACATTCAACTCGTGCAGGCCCGCGAACGGCCCGGCGCCACTCCACCAGATGTCCGGCGCGGCCTGGACCAGTCGCTCGTATTTGTCGGGCTCGGGCAGACCCCCGACCCGGGGAAGTCGATCGCTCATGTCGAGACTCTTACCCCGATCACGAGCCCATCGCGGATCGGCGCGACGGCGGACACGACCCGGGGATCGGTCGCGGCCAGCCGGTTGAAGGCCCGCACTCCCTCCGTGCCGGAGGAATGGTCAGCGTCGTCCACCACCGAGCCGTGAAAGAACGCATTGTCGCACAGCAGCAGCCCGCCGGCGCGCAGCAGCTTCACGCTCCACTCGAAATATTGTGCGAGGGGCGCCTTGTCGGCGTCCACGAAAACGGCGTCGAACCCGGGCGGGAGCGTCGGCAGGACGTCGAGCGCGGCGCCCTCGATCAGCTCCACGCGCTCGGCGAGCCCCGCTTCGACGAACGCCCGGCGCGCCAGGGCCGCGTGCCGCGGATCCCGCTCGATCGTCGTGAGGCGGCCGTGGGGCGGTAGCGCCCGGGCGAGCCAAACCCCCGAGTAGCCTGCCAGCGCGCCGAGTTCGAGCACCCGGGCGGCTCCGATGGCGCGCAGCAGCACGTGCAGCAGCTTCCCCTCGTCGGGGGAGATGTAGATCGGCGGGAGCTGCAGTGCTTCGTGCCGCTCCCTGATAGCGGCCAGGATGGGGTCTTCGCGGGCGAACAGCTCGGTGATGTAGCGCTCGAGCCGCTCGTCCACGCTCAGGCAGTCGCCTCGACGTTCGGGAAGGGAGGTACGTCGAGGAACCAGAGCCCGACGAGGCGGGAGTGCTTGTCCACTTCGACCAGCAGCCGATCCGCGACCCGCACCACGGTGGCGGCTCGCGTGCGCCCCACGCGCAGGTGGAACACCGACTCCTGCTGGTTCTTCTCCACCGTGAGTGCCGTGTCCACCTCGACGGCCGCGACGCCCGGCTGCGACCGCCGACTGGGGAAGATGACGCTCCCCTCCTTGTTGGGCTCCGGGACGGCGAGCGTGTCCAGCGTGCGGATGTCCTCCGGCCAGGTGACCACGTCGACGCCGCGCAAGCATCCCCCGGCGACGTCGATGACCACGAAGGAGCCGTCGTTTCCCTCGAGATCGACCGTGCCGTTCAAGCCGCTCGCCTTCCCGCCGCCTTTGCAGGCAACGGAGAGGATGTCGGTCTCCGGATCCCAGTGGTAGCTGACCTTGGGGAGCTTGCCGTCGAGCGGCTCGATGCGTGCTTCGAAGTTCATCCGGAACGACGCCTTCCAAGGACCCGGGAGGGCGGATAATATAGGCCGCACTCGCGGGAGGGGCCAGGACAATGGAGCGGCGGGAGTTTCTGACGGTGGGCGGCGCCACAATTGCGGATTTCGGATTGCGGATTGCGGATTGGCCGCACGCGACGTCCGGACCGACTAATCCGCAATCCGCAATCGCCAATCCGCAATCGACCCAAGAACCCTCCCTCTCTCCGGAGGTATTCGCCCGCCGCCTCGCGGGGGCTCAAGCCGAGCTGCAGCGCCGCAAGCTCGACTTCCTGATCGCGACCCCGAGCACCAACTACGAATACCTCACCGGCTACAACCCCGGACGCAGCGAGCGGCTCATCGCCATCGTGCTGCCCGCCTCCGGCAAGCCGGTCGTGGTGTGTCCGTCGTTCGAGGTCGAGCGCATCAAGCGGCACGGCGCGATCGCCGACGCTCGGGGATGGGAGGAGCAGCAGAATCCTTACACGCTGGCGAAAGACGTAGTCCGTGAGCTCAAGCCGCGCGGCAACGGAGTGATCGCCCTCGAGTCGACCACGACCTACGGAGTCTACCTGGCGCTGCTGGAGGAGCTGGGAGGGTGGAAATTCGTGGACGGCGCTCCCGTGACGGAGCGGCTGCGGATCATCAAGGCGCCCGAGGAGGTCGCGTTGATCCGGCGCGCCATCGAGATCACCGAAGCGGCGATCGCCGCGACGTTCGCGCAGCTCGCCGCCGGGGTCACGGAGCGCGACGTGGCGCAGCTCTTGTCCCGTCAGATGGAGCAGCGCGGCGCGCCGGGCGGCGGCCTGGTGCAATTCGGACCCTCGAGCGCCCTGCCCCACGGCGGTCCGGCCGGCCCGAAACTGGCGCGGGAGAGCGTGGTGCTGATCGATTGTGGTTGTCGGGTTTCAGGGTACGAGTCCGACATCACGCGCACCATCTGGTTCGGCGACAGCCCGGCGCCCGAATTCAAGCAGGTCTTCAATCTGCTCCATGACGCTCAGACCGCCGCGATGCAGCTTGGGAAGCCGCTCTACACGCAGTGCCAGGAGATGGACCGCGCCGCGCGCAAGGTGATCAGCGACGGGGGCTACGGTCGCTTCTTCACGCACCGCCTCGGTCACGGCCTCGGGATGGACGGTCACGAAGTGCCCTACCTCGTCGAGGGCAACGACACGCGCCTCGAGCCGGGCATGGTATTCACGATCGAACCGGGGATCTATCAGCTCGGAAAGTTCGGCGTCCGGATCGAAGACGATTGCCTCATGACGGACCAGGGCGTGGAGGTGCTGTCGCACCGGCCGCCGAAGCTCTAGTCGGCGAGCTTCGTCGCGAAGCCCACGATCCGGTCGAGCGCCCTCGCGATGTCCTCCGTCGCCGCCGCGTAGCTGAGCCGCGCCCAGCGATCGTCGCCGAACGCCGCGCCCGGCACGAGCGCCACGCCGGTGGTGGTGATCAGCCGCGTGCAGAACTCGGTGCCGCTGATCCCGCCGAACGAGTCCACGCGAAAGAAGAAGTAGAACGCGCCGAGCGGGTCGACGAACTCGACGCCGGGCAGATCCTGGCGGAAGCGGCCCACCACCAGCTCCCGCCGCTTGCGGAACTCGGCGACCATCCGCGTTACGTCCTGCTCTACGCGCTCGTCGCCGAGCGCGGCGGCGGCGGCCCATTGTGCGGGATGGTTGGCCCCCGTGGTGGTGTGGGACTGTAGGGCGGCCATCGCTTTGGCGACCTTGGCCGGGGCGAGGGCGAGCCCGACGCGCCACCCAGTCATCGCATAGGCCTTGCTCACGCCATAGATGATCACGACCCGCTCGAGCAGGTCGTCCGGCAGGTCGAGGAACGACGGCGCCGGCCCCGGGCCGTAGTGGATGCGGCGGTAGATCTCGTCGGCGATCACCCAGACTTTGCGGTCGCGCGCCCAGGTGGCGATCGCCTTGAGCTCGGCGTGCGTGTACACCGCCCCCGTCGGGTTGCAGGGCGAGCAGAGAATCAGCCCCTGCGCGCCGGGCACCACCCGCTCCAGGTCTCGTACGCTCATCTTGAGGCCCCACTCCGGGTCGCCCGGGACGAGCGCCGGGCGCGCGCGGGCGAGGTGCACGATCTGAGGATAGGACACCCAGGCGGGTGCGGGGATCGCCACCACGTCGCCCGGACCGAACACGCTGAAGCACACGTTGAAGAGGGATTGCTTCGACCCGTTCGACACGACGATGTGATCGGCGTTCACTGGACGGCCGCCCGAGAGCAGGGAGAGATGCGTCGCCGCCGCCGCCCGCAGCTCGAGGATCCCTTCGTTGGCCGGGTAGTGCGTCTTGCCGTCGCGGATCGCCCGCACCCCCGCGTCTGCGGCAATCGTCGGCGTCGCGAAGTCGGGCTCCCCGGCCCCGAGGTCGATCACGTCCTCGCCCGCTGCCTTGCGGCGCTTCGCCTCCTGTGAGATCGCGATGGTCGCGGAGGTCTCGAGGTGCTGCAGGTTGGGGGACAGGCCGAACACCGAGCCCTGGGTCATGGGCGACTGACTCCGCTGCGTTTGCACGATGGCGTTGCCTTTCGGTTGCCCGGAAGGTACCATTTTCGCGCCCTTTGACAACCGAGGATCGTGTGACGTTGGACGAGGCACAGACCGCCCTGGAGCGGGGGCGGCATGTCGTACTGGTGACGCCACCAGCGGTGGAGCATGCGGGGACGGTATGGGAGCTCGTGCAGGCGACGATCCCGGGGCATGGCTCAGGGGTCGGGATACCCGTGCTGATTCTGTGCGCCGATGACGTGTCCGCCGCGGAGTGGGCCGCCGCCGCTCCGACGCAGCTTCGTGTTCACGCCGTCACCGGACTCGCCCGCGCCACCCGCATCCTCAAGCAACGCGGCATCACCGTTCTCGCCGGCGCGGTGAAAGACATTGCCGCGCTGGTCGCGGGCTCCGCCGTCAAGCTGGACGCCGTCTCCACCGTCGTCGTCGCGTGGCCCGAGCTGTTCGCCGCGGGCGAGCAGGCGGCCGCGCTCGACGGCCTGCTGGGCGACGCGCGCGCTGCGCACCGCATCGTGCTGAGCTGGAACCCCGCCGTGCTGACCGACTTCCTGGAGCGTCACGCGCGCCGGGCCCTCATGGTCGGCACGCCGCCGGTGGGCGAGAGCGGTGCCCCGCTCGGCCCGATCGGGCCCGCACGCTACGCGGTCGTTCCCCAGGCCCGCCGCCCCGCCGCGGTGCGCGAACTGCTCGACGCGCTCGATCCCCAGCGCCCCTTCGTGTGGGACGGCGGGCCGCTCGACGCCCACCCCCCTGCCGACCGGCCCGACGCCGTGCTGTGCACCCGGTTGCCGACGCGCGAGCAATTCGCCACGCTCGCCCGCCTCGGCGAGCCGGCGCTGTTCGTGACGGCGGCGCAACTGCCGTACCTCCGCTCGCTCGCCGCTCCGCTGACGCCGCTCGAGCTCCCCTCCGCCGCCGATCGCGCCCGCGATCGCATGGAGGCGTTACGCGAGCAGGTCGCGCGGCGGCTCGGGGAGGGCGACGTCGACGCCGAGCTCGCGCTACTCGGCCCGCTGTTCGAGCGGTTCGACCCAGCCGAAGTGGCCGCGGCGTTGCTGGCCATCGGTCGTCAGCCGCTCCCTCCCCCTCCCACTCAGGCACTACCCACGCCGGCAGCGAGCGGGATCAAGCTGTTCGTCAACCTGGGAAAGAAAGACCGCGCGGCCGCGAAGGACCTCGTAGGCGCCCTGATCCGGGAGGTGGGCATCGAGAAGAGCCAGATCGGCCGGATCGACGTGCGCGACACCTTCACCCTGGTCGAGGTCGCTCCCGCGGTCGTGGAAAAGGTGGTGCGCGGTCTAACCGGCGTGACTATCAAGGGGCGCCGGGTGTCGGCACGGCTCGACCGTCAAGCCTAGCGGGCGAGGCAGCACTGCCTCACAACCCCCGAAACGCCGACGGGCCGCCCAGCGGGGCAGCCCGTGACCGGCATCCTTCAGTATCTGAGGTCTGACGTCTGACGTCTGATGTCTGACGGCTATTTCCGGTTGTTCACCGCCATCTTCAGCTGCTTCCCGGCGCGGAACGCCGGCGCAATCGACGCCTTGATTTGAATCACGCCGCCGGTTTTCGGGTTGCGGCCCATGCGCGCCGCGCGCTTGCGCGCTTCGAAATTCCCGAAACCCGTGATCTGCACCTTCGCGCCCTTTTTCAGCTCGCCGGCAATGATGCCCTTGTCGTCGAACAGCGCCTCGACGGCTCGGCTGGCGTCGGCCTTGGACATCTTCGTCCGCATGGCCAGCGCGGCGGTCAGCTCGGCTTTGTTCACGGTGTCTCCTTGTGAGGGTCTAGGGCCCGGAGAAGCCTTGGAATTCCGCCCTTTTTACGGTATGGCGCCCGGAAAGCCGCATAAAACCGCCACAATATGGGGTACCCCCCCGAGAGTCCGCAAGATGCCTGGGCTTTCCTTGACCCGTCCTCCCCGACTCACTACCCTTCCCCCGCCCCGTTCCCAGACACGAAGCCGCATGCCGCAAGGACACCTGGCCCGCTCCGGCTGGATCGAAGTGATCGCCGGGGTCATGTTCTCCGGGAAGAGTGAAGAATTGATCCGCCGTGTCCGACGCGCGGTGATCGCGCGCAAGCGCGTGCAGGTCTTCAAGTCCCACCTCGATGCTCGGTACGCCGGGCTCTATTCGGTGAGCACCCACGACGGCGGCACGGTGGAGGCGGAGCCGGTGGACTGCTCCGAGGAGATCATGAGCCGCTGGCGTCCCGAGACCGAGGTGCTCGCGGTGGACGAGGTTCAGTTCTTGGACGACGGCATCGTAGCCGTCGCCAACACGCTCGCCGACCGGGGCGTGCGGGTCGTGCTCGCCGGCATCGACATGGATTTTCGGGGACTGCCGTTCGGCCCGGTGCCCACGCTCCTCGCCGTCGCGGAGGTGGTCGACAAGCTTCAGGCGATTTGCGTGGTGTGCGGCGACCCGGCCAGCCGCAATCAGCGCCTCGTGAACGGCCAGCCCGCCCTCTGGGACAGTCCCACGATCATGGTCGGGGGCCGGGAGACCTACGAGGCGCGGTGCCGGCATTGCCACCGGGTGCCGAGGCAGGATGAGGATCAGACGGCGTTGTTGTGAGGCGCTGTCAGCCGTCGGCTTTCAGCAGTCTCGGCTGACAGCCGAATGCTGACGGCGCCTTTGCCATGCTAAACGTCGCCCTCACCGGCAACATCGCGGCCGGCAAGTCCACGGTCGTCGAGCTATTGCGGCGCTGGGGCGCGACGATCATCGACGCCGACGAGCTGACCCGACAGGCGCAGGCGCCGGGGGGGGAGGTACTCGCCGCGATCGCTCGGCGTTTTGGATCGGACGTCCTCGCGCCGGACGGCTCGCTCGACCGCGCGGCGCTGCGGTCGAAGGTGATGGGCGATCAGGCCGGGCTCGACGCCCTCAACGCGATCGTCCACCCCGCCGTCCGACGGCGCCGCGACGAGCTGGCCCGCGAGGCGCGCGAGCGGGGCGACGTGCTCGTCGTGAACGACATCCCACTGCTCTTCGAGGTACTGGACCCCGGGCAGTTCGACCTCGTGGTGCTCGTGGACGCCGCCGTGCCGCTACGCCGCACGCGGCTCCGCGCCATGCGCGGCCTGTCGAACGAAGAGGCGGACCGCATGATCGCCGCGCAGATGCCCGCCGAGCGCAAGCGGCCGCGCAGCCAGTTCGTGATCGACAACGACGGCTCGCTCGCGGAGCTCGAGCGCCGCGCGCGTGTCGTGTTCGAGGAGCTGCGCCGCAGCGCAGCCCGCGCCGCGCTCGGTCGACCGGCGCAGTCGCTCCTGCTCGCCGCCGCGACGAGCGAGCATCCGGCGCTGAGCGCCATCGCCGACCGCTACAGCGACGCGGGCCTCGCGGTCCGCCGCGTCGCCAGTGGAGCCGCCGTCGAGAAAGCGCTGGCGCACGCCGCCGCGCCGCCGGACGCGATCGTGGCGGCGCCGACCGTGGCGGCGGTCGTGGAGCGGGCGTGGCAGCGGGCCGGCCGACCCGGCGTGTTGGTGCTGCTGAGCGACGACCCCGATCCCGTCGCAGTGCGCTTGGACCTGCGGCCGTGGGGTCACGAGCGACTCCGGCTGGCCGAGCCCGGAGCGGCCGGCGTGGCGCCGCGGCCCGACCTGTTCCCTGAGGCCAACCCGTTGCCTTGACAGGGGTTTGGTGCCCCGGTAACCTTCGCCCCGACTCTTCACGCCACCGGTGAAAGCGACGCCGCATGTCGAAAATCCCTTCGGATCTGCGCTACAGCGAAGAGCACGAGTACGCGAAGCAGACGAGCGACCCCGCTGTCGTGCAAATCGGAATCACGGATTACGCGCAGGGCGAGTTGGGGGACGTCGTGTACGTGGAGTTGCCCAAGGTCGGCGCCACGTTCGGACGGATGGACGTCTTCGGCACGATCGAGGCCGTGAAGGCGGTCTCGGACCTGTACGCCCCCCTGGCGGGCACGGTGACGCAAGTCAACCCGGCGCTCGAGGGCGACCCCGCGCTGGTGAACCGCGATCCCTATGGTGCGGGGTGGATGATCCAGCTCCGGATCAAGGACGCGACCGAACTGAACCACCTGATGGGCAGTGAGGAGTATAAGAAGCACATTGCGCAATAGCGTCGACGGCTCACCCTGACTCGCCCATCGCCTATGGCCACGGCACGCGCTTCACTGCTCCCCGCCGACCGCTTCGTGACCCGCCACATTGGGCCGAGCGCCGATGAGACGCGGGCGATGCTGCAGGCGCTCGGCGCCGCCTCGTTGGACGAGTTCATCGACACGGTGGTCCCCGAGGACATCCGGTTGCGCCGGCCGCTCGCGCTGCCCCCCGGCCGGACAGAGCGCGAGGTACTGCAGGCGTTGCGCGGCCTGGCCGCCCAGAACCAACTGTTCCGCTCCTACATCGGGATGGGCTACCACCACACCTTCACACCGCAGGTGATCCAGCGAAACATCGTGGAGAACCCGGGCTGGTACACCGCCTACACGCCGTATCAGCCGGAGATCGCTCAGGGGCGACTCGAGGCGCTGCTCAATTTCCAGACGATGGTCGCCGACCTCACCGCCCTGCCGATCGCCAACGCCTCCCTGCTCGATGAAGCCACCGCCGCTGCCGAAGCCATGCACCTGACCGAGGCCGTCGCCAAGACGCCGCCGGGCGCCACCCCCCGGTTCCTGATCGCCGATGGTTGCCATCCGCAGACGATTGCCGTCGTGCGCACCCGGGCCGAGGCCCGCGGCGTGCAGACCGTGATCGCCGCCCCCACGAGCTTCGAGTTCCGACCCGGCGTGATCGGGGCGCTGCTCCAGTACCCGACGACCGACGGCAGGATCGAGGACTATCGCGCCGTGTGCGAGCAGGCGCACGCGGTGGGAGCACTCGTCACCGTGGCGACGGACCTGCTCGCGCTCACGCTGCTCGCACCCCCCGGCGAGTGGGGCGCCGACATCG
This sequence comes from Gemmatimonadetes bacterium 13_1_20CM_4_69_16, assembly GCA_001919865.1. Taxonomy (GTDB): domain Bacteria; phylum Gemmatimonadota; class Gemmatimonadetes; order Gemmatimonadales; family GWC2-71-9; genus 20CM-4-69-16. The sequence goes on from MNIR01000086.1 coordinate 17,047, forward strand.
CCGTCGGCAACTCGCAGCGCTTCGGGGTGCCGATGGGCTACGGCGGCCCGCACGCGGCGTTCTTCGCGACGCGCGAGGAGCATAAGCGGCACGTGCCGGGGCGCATCATCGGCGTATCGCGCGACGCCAACGGGCGGCCGGCGCTACGCATGGCGTTGCAGACGCGCGAGCAGCACATCCGCCGCGAGAAGGCGACGAGCAACATCTGTACGGCGCAGGTGCTGCTCGCGGTGATGGCGAGCATGTACGCGGTGTACCACGGTCCCGAGGGGCTGCGCCGCATCGCCGAGCGGGTGCACACGCTCACCGTGCTGCTCGCGAGTGCGGTGGCGCGCCTCGGGTACCGCGTCGTCCACCCGCACTTCTTCGACACGCTGTGTATCGAAGTCGAGTCGTGGGCCCTGCCCCGGCTCATCGACGCCGCGCGCGCCCGCCGGATCAACCTGCGGACCGTGTCGCCGACGCGGCTGGGCGTCTCGCTCGACGAGTCCACCACGCTGGGCGACCTGGCCGACCTGGTCGCTGCATTCTCGCTCAACGAGGTCCTGCCGTTCATGGTGGAGGATCTCGGCGTAAAGGCCGAGACCGCCATCCCGGATGCGCTGCGGCGCCGCTCGCCGTATCTCACGCACCCCGTCTTCCACCGCTATCGCTCGGAAACGGAGATGTTGCGCTACATCAAACGGCTCGAAGCACGGGACCTGTCGCTCACTACGTCGATGATCCCGCTCGGCTCGTTT
>MNIR01000086.1:17815-58102 GCA_001919865.1 Gemmatimonadetes bacterium 13_1_20CM_4_69_16
GGTGCCGCTCTCGTGGCGGGAGTTCAATCGACTGCACCCCTTCGCGCCGCGCGAGCAGGCGACGGGCTACCGCACGTTGTTCCGCCAGCTGGAGGACATGCTCGCCGAGATCACCGGCTTTGCGCAGGTGTCGCTGCAGCCGAACGCGGGATCGCAGGGCGAGTTCACCGGTCTGCTCGTGATCCGCGCCTACCATCGCTCGCGCGGGGAGGCGCGGCGTACGACCTGTCTCATCCCCACCTCCGCGCACGGCACGAACCCGGCGAGCGCCGTGATGGCTGGTCTCCAGGTCGTCCCCGTCCAGACCGACCCACAGGGCAACATCGACGTCGCCGACCTGCGCGCCAAGGCCGCCGAGCACGAAGCGACGCTCGCCGCCCTGATGGTGACCTACCCCTCCACGACCGGCGTCTTCGAGGCGTCGATCCGGCAGGTCTGCGAGATCGTCCACGCCCACGGCGGGCAGGTGTACATGGACGGCGCCAACATGAACGCCCAGGTGGGCCTGTGTCGGCCGGCGGACATCGGCGCCGACGTGTGCCACCTGAATCTCCACAAGACGTTCTGCATCCCGCACGGCGGCGGCGGCCCGGGGATGGGGCCGATCTGTGTAGCCCCCCACCTCGCGCCTTTCCTGCCGGACCACCCGGTCGTGCCGCTGCGCCGGGAGCAGCCGTGCGGCACCGTGTCGGCCGCCCCATGGGGGAGCCCTTGGATCCTGCCCGTCTCCTGGGCGTACATCGCGCTCATGGGGCGGGAGGGACTCGTCGAAGCCACCAAGGTCGCCATCCTCAACGCCAACTACGTGGCCCAGCGGCTCGCGCCGCACTATGCCGTGCTGTACAGCGGGGCGAACGGCCGTGTCGCACACGAGTGCATCATCGACACCCGGCCGTTCAAGCATTCGGCGGGGATCGAGGTCGAGGACATCGCCAAGCGCATCATCGACTACGGGTTCCATCCGCCCACGGTCTCGTTTCCCGTCGCGGGCACGCTCATGATCGAGCCGACGGAGAGCGAATCGAAGGAGGAGCTCGATCGGTTTTGTGACGCGCTCATCTCGATCCGCGAGGAGATTCGTGAGATCGAGACGGGGAAGCAACCGCGCGGCAACAATCTGCTCACCAGCGCGCCCCATACCCTCGAGGACGTGATCGCCGACGCCTGGGACCGCCCCTACTCGCGCGAGCGCGCGGCGTTCCCGGCAGTCTGGACCCGCCAGCACAAAGTGTGGCCGTCGGTGGGCCGGGTGGACGGGGCATACGGCGACCGGAACCTGGTGTGCGTGTGCCCGCCGGTGGAGGCCTATGCGCTCGCTGCAGACTGAGACAGCGAGGGCAAGGTGGAACGAGGGATTGATGGAACGAGGGCCTCACGTTCCGTCGTTCCGCCTTTCCATCTGTCCAACCGGCCTGCCGGGTGCCGAGAATATGGCGTTGGACCAGGCGCTGCTCGACGAGGCGGAGCGCACCGGTCGGGCATTCCTCAGGCTGTATCGCTTCGACCCGCCCTGTCTCTCGTTGGGGCGGAACGAGCCGGCGCGGCAGCGCTATGACGCGAGCGCGATCACCCATCTGGGCATCGACGTGGTACGCCGGCCGACCGGCGGTCGGGCAGTGTGGCACGAGCACGAGGTGACGTATGCCGTGGCCGCACCGCTGGCGGCGTTCGGTTCACTGCGGGGCGCGTACCGCGAGATTCACCGTCGGCTGGCGGCGGCGCTCAGAGTGCTGGGCGCGCCGGCCACGGTCGCCGCGGGGCGAGCCGCGTCGCTGGACGGCGGGCCCTGCTTTGCGACGAGCGTCGGTGGCGAGGTCCTGCTGAGCGGGAAGAAGGTGATCGGTTCGGCGCAGCTGCGGCTGGGGTGCGCCTTCCTGCAGCACGGCTCCATTCTCCTGGGCGGGACGCAAGAGATGGTCCGCGCCGTCAGCCGCCGGCCCTGCGCCGTCAACGCCACGACCCTCTCCGCCGCGCTGGGGCGCCCAGTCCAATTCGCCGAGGTCGTGGACGCGATCGCGGCTTCCTGGGGCGACGAGTGTACCGCGACCGCCCTCGAGCGCCCTCGGCCGCCCTCGACCTCCCGGTTTCTCGACCCCGCCTGGACCTGGCGCCGCTAGCGCGACGGGTGAAAGCTTAGGCACGATGCGAGCGCCCTCCTGGTCCGTCCGCCGGCTCGTCGGCGCGAGCGTGCTGCTGCTGGCGCTCGTCGGGTGCGAGCGCCGGCCCGGTTGCACGGGAGACTACTGCGGCGCGTTCCTGATCGTCGCCACCGCCCAGCCGGATGTGCTGCTGCCGCCCGTCACGGACCTCCAGTACGCGCGCGACGTGACCGACCAGATCTTCCTCAAGCTGGCCGACATCGGGCTGTCGGAGAACACGATCGGCGACGAGGACTTCCAGCCGCTGCTCGCGGAGCGGTGGGAGTGGGACGACCCGCTCACGCTGGTGTTCCACCTCGACCCGCGCGCGCACTGGCAGGACGGGCAGCCGGTGACCGCAGCCGACGTCGCGTTCACGTTCGACATCTACACCGATTCGACCGTCAACTCGCCGTTCCGCTCGAACTTGCGCACGATCAGCGCGGTCACGACGCGGGACTCGCTCACGCCGGTGTTTCGGTTCCATGCGCGGTATCCGGAGATGTTCTACGATGCCGTGTACCACATGCGCATCCTGCCGGCGCACTTGTTGCGGCCCGTGCCGCGCACCCAGTGGCGCAGCGCCGCCTTCGGGCGCGCCCCCGTGGGCGACGGCCCGTATCGGTTCGTGTCCTGGAAGGCGGGTGAGAGCCTCGAGCTCGCGGCGGATTCCGCGTTTTTCCTGGGGCGGCCGCACATCCGCCGCCTCATCTGGCGCTTCACTCCCAATCTCGATGTGGCGGTGAAGCAGGTGATCGCCGGTGACGCCGACGCCGTGGAGGTACTGGGCCAGCCGGGCAACGTGAAGCTGGCTCGTGCGGCGCCGCAGCTCACCCTGTACCCCTACCCCGGCGCGCTGTACGGCTTCCTCGGGTTCAATCTGTCCACGGGCGGCGACACCACGAAGCCGCACCCGCTGTTCGGCGACCGGCGGCTGCGACGCGCGCTCGCGATGGCGGTGGACCGCGAAGGGCTGCGCAAGAGCGTATGGGAAGATCTCGCGCACGTTCCGCCCGGCCCGCTGGCGCGCCTGTGGTGGATCTGGGACCCCGAGACCCGCGAACTGCCGTACGACACCGCCCAGGCCAGGCGGATGCTCACGTGGCTTGGCTGGCGTGACTCCAACGGCGACGGCATCCGGGACAAGGACGGCCAGCCGCTCGGGTTCCGTATCCTCGTGCCGACGTCCAGCGCGTTGCGCCTCCGGTATGCCCGGCTGCTGCAGGAGCAGTTCCGCCTGGTGGGCGCCGACGTGCAGCTCGACGAGGTCGAGTTCAGCGTCTTCAACGAGCGGGTGCAATCCGGACGATTCGACGCCGCGCTGATCAGCCGCAACCCCGACCCCACCCCGTCGTCCTCCGTCACACAGGTGTGGACCCACGCCGGGATCGGGGGCTCGAACTATGTGCGATGGGTGAACCCCGCTTTCGACCGGCTCGTGGAACAGGCCGGCGCTGCCACGAAGCGCGATGAAGCGAAGCGCCTCTGGCGGCGGGCGTTCGAGGTCATGAACGACGACGCGCCCGCGATTTTTCTGTTCTCCACCGACAACATGGCGGCGGTGCACCGCCGGGTACAGGGCGTGGTGATTCGACCCGACTCCTACTGGGCGCTGCTGCGCACCTGGCGCATCCCCGCCGACCAGCTGACCGATCGAGACCGCGCGGAGCGCTAAGTGACGGCGTGGCTCGTGCGGCGCCTCGCCGCGGCGATCGCCATCGTCCTCGCGGTCGTCACGATCACCTTCTTCCTTATCCACCTCGCCCCGGGCTCCCCCTGCGGGGAATCCGAACGCCAACTCTCACCCGAGGTGTGCCGGCGCCTGCGCGCCCAGTTCGGGTACGACCGGCCGCTCGCGGTGCAGTACGTGAAATACCTGTGGGCCCTGTCGCACGGCGACCTGGGCGAGTCGTTCGCCCTGCACCGCCCCGTGGCTGACGCCCTCGCTGACGCGATCCCCAACACGTTGACGCTCGCAGGGGCCGCGCTGCTGATCGATTTCGTGCTGGGCCTAGCGCTGGGTGTGTACCAGGCCGTGCGGGCGCGCCGCTTCGGCGACGTCGTCCTCGGCAATGTCGGGTTGCTGTTCAATTCGATGCCGACGTTCTGGCTGGGTCTGATACTGTTGCTCGTCTTCTCGTACTGGCGGCGCTGGTTCCCGCTCGGCGGGATGAGCGACCCCGTGCTGTGCCCCACGCTGTCGACGCTGCGCTGCGTCGCCGATCGGGCCTGGCACCTGACGCTGCCGGCGCTCACCCTCGGTCTGGTAGGGGCCGCGGGCACCGCGCGCTACCAGCGGGCCGCCATGCTCGAGGTGATGGCCCAGGATTACGTGCGTACCGCTCGCGCCAAGGGCCTGAGGGAGCGCCGGGTCGTCCTGGTGCACGCGCTGCGCAACGCGCTGTTGCCGTTCATCACGTTGTTCGGACTGGCGTTCCCGTTCCTGCTCACCGGCGCGGTGCTGGTGGAGACGGTGTTCGCGTGGTCGGGGATGGGCCGCCTCTCGGTCACGGCGATCTTCCAGCGCGACTACCCCGTGGTCACCGCCTCCGCGCTGGTGGCGAGTGGAATGGTGGTGCTGGGGAACCTGTTGGCGGACGTGCTCTACGCCGTGGCCGATCCCCGTATTCGCGTGCGCAGCGAGGTGACATGAGCGCGTTGACGTGGCTGGCGCTGGCCGGTGCCGTCGCCGTGGCCTTGCTCGTGGCGGAAGAGGCGCATCGGCGCGCGGCAGCGAGCGCCGCGGGACGGCGCTTTCTGCGCCACCCGACGGCGACGCCGGGGGTGTTCATTCTCGCCTTCTTCGTGACGCTCGCGACCGCCGCGCCCTTGCTCGCGCCGTATGACCCCGCTTTCCAAATCGACATCGTCCACCTGCAGAACCACGCTCCCTCCGCGCAGAATATCCTCGGCACCGACGTCTACAGCCGAGACGTGTGGAGTCGCCTCGTGTACGGCGCGCGCATCTCACTCGGCATCGGTACGATCGCGATGCTGGTGGCCGTCACGGCGGGCGCCGGGGTGGGAGCGGTCGCGGGGTACGTGCGGCGCTGGGTCGGCGCGGTGCTGATGCGGGGCGTGGACGTCGGGCTCGCGATGCCGCGTATGTTCGTGCTCCTCATGGCGGTGGCGCTATGGGAGCACCTGCCGCTCGCGGTGCTGGTGCTGCTGATCGGCCTCACCGGATGGTTCGCCACGAGCCGGCTGGTGCGCGCCGAAGTGCTCAGCCTGCGCGAGCGGGAATTCGTGGCGGCGGCGCGGGCCGCGGGCGCCGGACCGACTCGCGTGATCTTTCGCCATGTCCTCCCTAACGCCGCCGCGCCGATCATCGTCTCGGCGGCGCTCGGCATCGGCAACGTCATGCTGCTCGAGGCCGGGCTCTCGTACCTCGGGTTGGGGGTCCCCTCGCCCTTGCCCAGCTGGGGCAGCATGATCTACGACGGCGAGCCGTTCATGGCCGGCGCGCCGTGGACGTCCCTGTTTCCCGGCTGCGCCATCGCGCTCGTCGTCATGGCGCTCAACGCGGTGGGGGACGGGCTGCGTGACGCGCTCGATCCCCGCAAGGAGACTGCGTGACGGAGCCCTTGCTCCGCGTGCGCGACCTGAAGACGTACTTCGTCACCGAGCAGGGGTCGGGCACCGCCCGCGCCGTGGACGGCGTCTCGCTCGACCTGTTCCCCGGCGAGACGCTCGGGTTGGTGGGCGAGTCGGGCTGCGGCAAGACCGTGACGTCGCTCTCCATCCTCCGCCTCATCCCCGAGCCCCCCGGCCACATCCGCCCCGGCAGCTTCATCGAGTTCGAAGGGCGCAACCTCCTGACGCTGGCCCCGAAAGAGCTGCGCGCGATCCGCGGCAACCGGATCGCCATGGTTTTTCAGGAACCGATGACGTCGCTCAATCCGGTGTTCACCGTGGGGGACCAGATCGCGGAGGCGGCCATCGTGCATCAGGGGCTGTCGCGCAACGCGGCACGGGCGCGCGCCGTCGAGATGCTGACGCTGGTCGGTATTCCCGACCCCCAGGAGCGCGTGGATCACTACCCGCACCAGATGAGCGGGGGCATGCGCCAACGCGTGATGATCGCGATGGCGTTGGTGTGCCATCCGAAGCTCCTCATCGCCGACGAGCCGACGACCGCGCTCGACGTCACGATCCAGGCGCAGATCCTCGAGCTGCTCGACCGGCTGCAACGGGAGCTCGGCATGGCGGTCATGCTGATCACGCACGATCTGGGCGTCGTTGCCGGCACCGCCGATCGCGTCGTCGTCATGTACGCCGGCCAGGTCGTCGAGCAGGCGCCGACCACGACGCTGTTCGCCCGCCCGCTGCACCCCTACACCGAGGGGCTCCTGGCCTCGGTGCCACGCCTCGACACCCGTGTGAGCCAGGTCCGTGGACGCCTGCACAGCATCCCGGGTCAGGTGCCGGCCGCGACGGCGTGGCCTACGGGCTGCCGCTTCCATCCCCGCTGCCCCTACGCGTGGGACCGCTGTGCGAGCGAGGAGCCGCCGCTGCTCGACGCGCCCGGCGGCGAAGCGGGCGCCCACACCGTCCGCTGCTGGCTTCTCACCGAGCCCCAGCGGCGGGAGCGGCGGGCGTGACACCGGGCGCACGGCTCGTCCAGGTCGACGGTCTCGTGAAGCACTTCCCCGGAGCCCGGGCGCTGCTCGGGCTGGGCCGCGCGCGTCGCCCGGTGCGCGCCGTGGACGGGGTGTCGTTCGCGATCGAGTCTGGCCAGACGCTCGGCCTGGTGGGCGAGTCGGGATGCGGCAAGTCGACGGTGGGGCGTTCCATCCTCCGGCTCATCGAGCCGGACGCGGGCCGCGTGACGCTCGACGGGGTGGAGGTGCTGGCGCTCGGCCCGCGCGAGCTGCGGGCGTTGCGGCGCCGCATGCAGATCGTGTTCCAGGACCCCTACGGCTCGCTCAACCCGCGGATGACCGTGTACCAGACGCTCGCCGAACCGCTCGCCATCCACCGGCTCGCGGCCGGGCCGGAAGTCGAACGGCGGGTCAGGTCGCTGCTGGAGGAGGTGGGGCTCGACCCCGCGTTCGCCCGGGCCTACCCCCACGAGCTGTCCGGCGGCCAGCGGCAGCGAGTCGGGATCGCGCGGGCGCTCTCGGTCGAGCCGCAGTTCCTGGTGCTCGACGAACCGGTGAGCGCGCTGGACGTATCGGTTCAGGCCCAGGTGCTGAACCTGCTCGCCGAGCTGCAGCGCAAGCGACGGCTCACCTACCTGTTCATCGCACACGACCTCGCGGTGGTGAAGCACATCGCGGACCATGTCGCCGTGATGTACCTGGGCAAGATCGTCGAGCGAGCATCCGCCGCCGCGCTGTACGGGGCGCCGCGGCATCCTTACACCACGTCGCTCCTGTCGGCAGTCCCGGTGCCAGACCCAACCGCGCAACGACAACGGATCGTGTTGCAGGGGGACGTGCCGTCGCCGGCGGCCCCGCCCCCCGGTTGCCCGTTCCACCCGCGCTGCCCCCATCCCAAGAAGAACGACCGCTGCCGCACCGAACCGCCAGCCCTGCGCGAGGTCGCGCCTGGCCAACTCGCCGCGTGCCACTTCGCCGAGGAGCCGATGTGACGGCCGTCTGCCTGTGCGCGCTCCAGGCGCTGACCAATCTGAGCCTGGCCTCGGCTGGCCCAGGCCTGCCACCCGGCTGGGCGCTGCAGCGCACCAAGGGCGTCCAGCCCCCGAGCTTCGAAGTGACGCGGGCGCGCACCCTCCGCATCGACGTGCTCGCCGGTGCTGGATTCGCGCGGTATCGGCTGCGCGCGCCCCTCTTGCCACGGGCCGGGGCGCTCACCTGGCGCTGGCGCACCGGCACGCCGCTGCGCGACGCGGCCCTGCGCCAGCGCACCCGGGACGACGCGCCGGTGCGCGTCTACGTCGTGTTCGACGACGGACGGATGCTGCTCTACACCTGGGGAAATAAGGAAGGCCGGGGCGAGCGCTTCTTGAGCGGCACCGGCCCGAGCCGGGCCGTGATCGTGCTCGAGCGCGCCGAGGACGCGGACGGGTCGTGGCACATGGAGCGCCGCGACCCGTTCGCCGATTACCGCGTCGCCTTCAACCGCGCGTCCCGAGCCCTCGTGGCGGTGGGCGCCGGCGCCGATACCCACCGGCTCAAGGGCCGGGCCGTGGCCGAGGTGAGCGAGCTGACGTGGGAGCTGGGCGCCCGACCCTGACTCAGCCGCCGTGCGCGATCTTGGGCGCCGCGCGCAGCCCTTGCACCTCGCCCACCACCGCCAAGACGTACCCTGCGGTGAATACCCAGCCGCCGTACGCCAGCGCGCCGGCACGCAGCGTCTCAATGAAGTAGGCGATCACCGGTACTCCCCCGGCGATCAGCAGCAGCAGCGGCAAGCGCTCTGCCTTGGTCCCCCGCCCCTGTCCCCAGTAAAGCAGCCCGCCGGTGATGACGAGCGCTGCGAGCACCGGCCCCAGCGCGGGCCAGTCGGCGCGCCCGGCCGTGGCGGTCGCGAGATAGGCCCCGACGAGCACGAAATACACCATCCGCAACGAGCCGTGCAGGGCTTGTCCGTGTCGCTGATGGAACCGGGCCAGCGGCGGGACGAAGCTGTGCAACGCATAGACGAAGGCGAGCAGCACCGGGAAGCCCTGGAACAGCACCTCGGCCAGGTTGTGCCACACGCTCGTGATGACCGCCACGCCCGGACTGTAGGGGAGGAACAGCCCGACCGCGAGCAGCACGGCGCCGGTTTTCCTGAGCATGGTCCACCTCCGCCCTCGAGTGCTATGGACGGCCGCTAGTACCGATCCAGATCGTGTCCTACCACGGCGCGCCCGCTGAACGATTTTCGCACGTTGGCGAGCAGCTCCTCGTCCGTCGCCCCGCGCCGGATGATGTGGCTGAGAATCAACAGCCTCGGCCGGATGCGCGCCGCGAGCTGGCCCAGCTCGACGTCCGACGTGTGGAAGTCCCGCATGTACGTCGGCCACGTCGCGCTTTCGGTGGGGTTGGGCGCCGCGCGCGGCTCGGGGTACACCTCGTGCACCAGCACGTCGGCGCCCGCAGCCGCCCGTACCAGGTTCTCGCTGGGCTTGGTGTCACCCGAGATCACCACACTGCGACCCGGCGCATCGATGCGGTACCCATACGCCTCGCGCCAGGTGCCGTGCTCGACCAGGAACGCCGTGACGCGCACGCCTGCCGAGTCGTAAACCACGCCTGGCCGGATCTCGTGCACGTCCACGCGATAACCACCGGGCGTCCGCTTTTCCAAACCGTTGGTTCGCACCTCGATGTCCTCCGCCCATGCGGCCACGAGGTGATCGGTCATCTTCTGCAAGCCGTGCGGGCCGTAGGCGGCGAGCGGTTGTTTTCGCCCCATCACCCAGGACGTGAAGATCAGATCCGGGTACCCCAGCGTATGGTCCGAGTGGAGGTGGGTGATGAACAGCGCCGTGACGCCGTCGATCGGCAGATGCGCTGCGGCGAGGCGGCGCTCGATCCCGGGGCCGGCATCCACCAGGAATACGCGTCTCCCCACGACGACCGCCGTCGCGGGGCCCGAGGCGTCGGGGTCGGGCCGGGGCATCCCGGTGCCGAGCAACACGACCACGACGCTGTCGCGCCCGGCCGGAGAGGGCTGTTGCCCCGGCAGCGGCGTCGGTGCGGCGATGCAGGCGCTCAGCAGCAGGAGGACACGGCGGCTCACGTTTCCGTTCTCCTCGCTTCTGTCGTCAGTGGACGTCTCCCATCAGGTTGCGGACCGGCTTGATGAGGAGGGCCATGATCGCGGCCGCGACGAGACACACGGCAGCGACCGCCGCGAACAGGCGCGAGAGCGGCATGGAGCTGAAGAACCCGGCCGTCCAGCCGGCGAGCAGGTTCCCCAGCCAATTTGAGAGGAAGAACACACCCATCATCAGGCTCACGATTCGGGCCGGTGCCAGTTTCGTCACCGCGCTCAGGCCTACCGGACTGAGGCAGAGCTCTCCGATCTCCTCGATGATATAGGCGGCCACCAGCCACAAGGGGCTGACCTTGACGCCGGCCCCGCTCTGCGCCATCAACCCGGCCGGAACGAGCAGCAGGAAGGCCACGCCCGCACAGAGAAGCCCGATGGCAAACTTCGCGGGACTGGATGGCTCGCGGGGCCCGAGGCGCACCCACAGCCAGGCCAGCACCGGGGCCAGGGCGATCACCATGATCGGCTGCACGGACTGGAGCCAGGACGAGGGAATCAGATAGCCCAGGATGTTCAGGTCGGTGTAGCGATCGGCGAACAGGTTGAGGGTCGACCCCGCCTGCTCATACGCGCCCCAGAAGAGCGCCGCGAACAGGAAGAACACGAAGACCGCCGCGATGCGGTTCCGTTCCTCGGTAGTGAAGCCACGCAGGGATTTCCACACGTGCTGCACCTGACCGGTATCGACCGGCGGCCGGCGCGGAGCGGCGAGTCGTGCCAGGGCCGGACTGAGTCGCTGCCTGCCGACCACATACTGGATGAGGCCAAGGGTCATACCGACTCCGGCTGCAGCGAAGCCGATGTGCCAATCGATTTTCTGCGCGAGCCATCCGGCTAACGTGATCCCGAGGAATGCGCCGATGTTGATGCCCATGTAGAACAGGGAAAAACCGGCATCGCGCCGGGCATCGCCTTGCTCGTACAGCGATCCGACCATGGCGCTGATGTTCGGCTTGAGTAGGCCCGTCCCCAGCACGATCAGCCCGAGGCCTGCGTAAAAAGTCGGCAGGGCCTTGAGGGCGAGGGTGAAATGTCCGAGCGCGATGATGACGCCGCCAACGAACACGCTGCGGTATTGCCCGAGGAAGCGGTCCGCGATGAAACCGCCGAGAATCGGGGTGAGCCACACGGAGCTCGTGTACCACTTGTATATGCTGGCACCGTGCCGGACGTCGAACCCCAACCCTCCGGTGGCAGCCGCGGCTGTGGCGTACAGGATGAGAAACCCCCGCATCCCGTAGTAGCTGAACCGCTCCCACATCTCCGTGAAGAACAGCGTGGACAGCCCCCGAGGATGCCCGAACCAGCCTGCCTCGGTCGGGACGGGCGCGGCGCTGGGCGCGGCCATCAGTCGAACAGCTCGTTCTGATCGACCGACTCCGGCGCGCGCGGCGCGCGCAGCATCTCGCCCAGCCGCTGCTCCCACCGCTCGACGTCGAACCGGTGATCCTGCTGGAGGGTGCGGCGCACCGCGGGGGAGAGTTCGTGCAACGCGGCGAGCAGCTCGGTAATCGCTTCGCGCGAGGCCTGCGCCTGGAAGCCGGCGTCGGTCGCGCCCATGTCTTCGAGGATGCTCTGCTCGGTGCGCGAGGCGATGATCGGCTCCGCGCGCCCTTCCACGAACACGTTGGTCCGGCGCTTGGGCCCACGATCCTCCTCGATCGGCATCAACCCGAGGATGGTGTCCGAGCGCCAGTACTTGCCGTATCCCAGAAAGACCATCCGGTCGCGCTTGATTTCCATGGTGCCTCCGGAGCGTCGTCCGTCGCGCGTCGCGCGGTCACCGTACCAGTCGACCAGGGTTGCGCGGATGCGGGACCAGAAACGCCGCAGCCCGCTCATGGCTTGCGTCGCTTCAGGATGTCTTCCAGCGCCACCCGGTCGATCTTCCCATCCATCCGCACCCGCACGTCGTAGTTCTCCCAGTACATGAAGTTCGCGAGCGCCTCGAGAAACCTCCGATTGGCAACGCCCTGCGGCGCGGCGAGCCACTTGTCCCGCTGATTCATGGGCTCGCTCAGCAGGATCGGCTCGAGCTGCTTCACGACGTCCGGGGTGATGGCGACGAGATCCTCCGGGCGGCTCGTAAAGAAATACAGCTGGTGGAGCTGGTACAGCCGCTGAAGCTCGCGAATCGGATTTGTATCGTCGTACACGCGGATGTCGATGTAGCGGTCGTTCAAGCCGAGGTAGCCGGCGTGGCTGCGCACCACGAGCAGCGCCGCCGATTCCATCCCCCGCTTGTCTCCGCCCCCCGCCTGCCCCGCCACGAGCGCCGCCAGCAGCCGGTCGGCCAACGAACCAGTGGAGCGCTCGAAGGCCGCCGCCATGTTCTTGACCGTCTGGTCAGACACCATGATGTTGGCCTGAGCGGCATACGTGCGGCCGGTGATCAGCTGTCCCTTTCCGCCGACCGCCTGAGCGCCCGCGCCCCCCGCCCGCCCCCCCGCCCAGTCGAAACACGAATCTCCAGTCCAGCTGGCAGCGTTGCCGCGGCCATCGACCATGCCGACCTGGCGCTGGGACGGCCGCGGGTCCGCGCGCATCACGATCCGCATCGCTTCGGGTGCCGTCGCGCCCTGCGCCAACAGCTCGAGGCCCTTCTCGCCGTAATCGGTGTTGCCGAGCGACTGGGTCGCGACCGCCCCGATCCCCGCCTTCGCCCAGGGCACGATCCCCCCGACGTTGGGGAACTTGGACTGCACCGCGACCCCGAGGTCTCCGGTGACGGAGTCGTACGCGACGATGCTGTAGGTATGGGCGCGCTTGAGCAGGTCCGGCGGGCGCGTGGGCTGCTGCTGCAACGCGAGAGTCACCAGCACGCAGAGCACGTTCTAGTCCTTCTTCATCTTCTTCTTGAGGTCCTTGAGCTGCCGGTCGGCGGCGGCCTCGCGCGCCGCGCGGTCCATGGCGGACTTGAGCAGCTCGTCCTTGAGATCCGTCCCGGGCCGCGCGCCGCCCGCCTCCTGCAGGTCGCGCCAGGCTCGCTCGGCCGAGCGCTCGGCTTCCGTGAGCGGCCGGTCGCGCTCGGCGCGGGCGAGCTGAGCCTGCATGTCGCCGAGCTCGCGCTCGTACAGCGCCAGCTCGTCGCGCAGCGCCGCCAGCTTGCGCTCCAGCACCCCCACGCGCTCGCGATGCTTCGCCGCGAAGCGGTGCGCGACCTCGACCGTCTCGTGGTCCTGGATCTCCCCCGCGAGCCGGCCGCGCCGCTCAGCGTCGGCGAGCCGCTGGCGCTCGACGGCGAGCTCGCCCTCGGTACGGGACACCGCCTGGCGGGTCTCCTGCACGGACAGCTTCGCCTCCACGACCGCCTCGCGCATCTGCCGCGCCAGGTCGCGCAGATTCCCCGGCGGCGTCGCCGCATCGAGGGCGGCGCGCAGGGCGTCCCGCAGGCGCTCGAACACAGGGCGGGGAGCTAGCTTTTCCGGACCGTCTTGGCGAAGAACGGCGAGTACACCTGCTCCACCGCGCGCGACTTGCAGTGAGGACAGGCGGGCCGCTTGCGTCCGTGCTCCTCGATCCCCTGTTGCTGGCTGAAGCGCCGCCGGCACTTGGTGCAGCGGTATTCGTAGATCGGCATGGCGGCATGAACGTATTCCGCGCCCAAACGGGGGTCAAGTTGACGGAACGCGGCGCGATCTCAGATTGATGACGCTATGAGCCTGCGCGTCTGCGGCGCCGCTGCGGTGGTCGTCGCGGCCACTCTGGCCTGCAACAAGGGCCTCGAGCCCGCGCTGGCGCCGACGAGCTGCCCCCAAGGGTTCGTGGGCGTGTGCGGGACCGTGAGCTTCGTGGGCCCGCTCCCGGACAGCACCGCCAAGGTGTTTATCGTGGCATTCGACACATTCCCCAAGAGCCAGAACGATCTGTTCAAGTTCAAGCCGCAGCCCACCCCGCCGAATCTGCCCCTGGGCGGCGCTCCTTTCTTTTATACTCTCCCGGTCCCCGCAGGCCGGTATGAATGGGTGCTCGCGGTGTGGCAGAAGCAGGGGACGCTTACCCCGACCAACGCGGACACGCTGTTGCGGGAGACGGGGTTCTACCGCGACAAGGCGGATCCCACCAAACCCGGTGTCGTCGTCGTGCCCGGCGGTACCAGTCGGGACTCGATCGATTTCGTGGTGGACTTCGGGAACATGCACCGCGTCTGCTACTACTTCCCCCCATGTCCGTGAGGCTTGCGGCCGCGGCGGCCCTGTTTCTCCTCCCCTGGGGGCGGGGGCTCGGCCAGCAGACCGGCGTGGTGCACGGCACCGTCCACGATTCCTTGGGCAGACCCATTGCGGGTGCCCAGGTGACGATCCTCGGTACGCCACTCGGCGTCGTAACGGCGCGCGACGGCCGTTACACTCTCGGCGCCGTTCCCCCTCGCGAAGTCGTCCTGAGCGCGAGGGCTCCCCTGTACCGCTCGTCACTCGACACGGTGCGGCTCGGGCCGGGCGACTCGGTGCAAGTCGACTTCGTCCTGCACTCGAACCCGTCTGCCATCATCGAGTACATCGACACCTTGTCGCCCGTCGTCGTCACGGCAGCCAAGCGCTCGCAGCTGCTCGCCCAGGCCGTGACCAGTGTCGTCCTCGTTTCTCCATCCGACATCGCCCGGCGCGCCGTGAATACCGTGGACGAAGCTTTGGACAAGGCTCCGGGCGTGCAGTTCCTCTACGGGCAAGTGAACATCCGGGGCTCGACAGGCTACGTGCAGGGCCTCGGCTCCCGCGTGCTCCTGCTGGTGGATGGCGTGCCCGCGAACCAGGGCGATCGCGGGGGGATCAACTGGGACCTGGTGCCGCTGGACGAGGTGCAACGCGTGGAGATCGTGAAGGGGGCCGGCTCCTCGCTGTACGGGTCGGCAGCGTTGGGGGGCGTCGTGAACCTGCTCACGCGCGACATCGAGCCCGGCTTTCATGCGCGCCTGCGCGCGACCGGCGCGAGCTACGCCAACCCGCCCCATGATGTCTGGAGGTTTCGCGACTACACCGGCGGCGAGGAGTCGCTCGGTGCGACGGGCTCCTACGGCGGCGAGCTGGTGCGGGCGAGCATCACGGGCGGGGGCTGGCACTCGGACGGTTACCGCGAGCAGGATCGGCGTAATCACTGGCAGACGGCCGCGAAGCTCGATTGGCGGCCGGCGAGCGCGACTCGCGTCGCGGCGTCCGGATCGTGGGCCAGCGATCAGTACGAGACGCCGCTCATCTGGTGCACCCGCGGCGGCTGCGACGATCGGGGCCAAGCGTACCAGCCGTTCATGATCGACACCTCGGGCCGCGGCTCGTTCACCCGATCGGACAAGGGGTACCTCACCGCGACGGTCGAACGCACACCATCGGAGCGACTGTCGTGGCTGGCCCGCGGCTCCTGGCTGCGCACCCATTTCATCGACTACCAACCCGCGAACAACGACGCGGGCGTGGCGAATCGCGTCGGCGCCGAGCTGCGCGCCCTGGTGCGCCCGGCGGAGGATCGCGTGGTGACGGTGGGCGCCGAGGCAGCCCGGTCGGACGTCATGAGCGACATCTTCGGCGATCACTCGCAGAACGAGCTGGCCGCGTACGGTGAGAGCGAGCAGCGGTTCGGCCGGGCACGGATCACGGCGGGTGCCCGGATCGACTACCTCGCTGTGGACGGGGGTGGACTCTCGGCGGTCGTGAGTCCGCGACTGGGAGCGCTGCTGGAGACCCACCACGGCGCGTGGCGCGTCTCCGCGGGGCGCGGGTTCCGCGCACCGTCACTGGCCGAGCGGTTCGTATCGACCAGCGTGAGCGGGCTGGTGGTGATCCCGAACCCCAACCTCGTGCCTGAAACCGCTTGGTCGTTCGAGCTCGGCAACACCGCTCACATCGCGCCGTCCATCTCCTCCGACGCCGCGCTCTTCTGGACCCAAGCGTACGATCTGATCGAGCCGAACGTGAACCTGAGCACCGGGCAAATCCAATTCAGGAACGTCTCACGCGCCCGGCTCGTGGGGCTCGATCTCGCCCTCACCGCGCGCCCCCTCACCCCGCGACTCACCACGTCGCTCGCGTACACCTTCCTCTACGCCCGCCAGCTCGCACACGACGCGCTGCCCGAGCAGCCGCTCGCGTTCCGCCCGAAGCACCTCGTGACCCTGGCAACGGACTACCAGTGGGGCGCCGTCTCCGTGGGCGGCGATTTCCGCTACACCAGCCGCTTCGAGCGCGTCGAGCTCTACCCGAACGACGACCGCGTGGCGGGGAAGGTCCTCGACCTACGCGCCGGAGTCGAACGCGGACCGCTGTCGCTGCGCTGCCAACTCAGCAACGCGCTCAACTACATCTACAACCAGGTGCCCCGGACGCTCGCTCCGGTGCGGACGCTGTCGGTCACTCTGACCTGGACCTATTAGATTGGGTACGATGCTTCCCTACGTCCTGACGCTGCTGCTCTCCGGTCTGCAGACGGCCTCGGTGGATGGAACGTGGGAGCTGACGCGCATCTTCCGCGCCGGCCCCGCGCCGGCGACGCGCACCGTGCCGATCGACTCGACCGTGTACCTGCGCCTCACGCTCAGGACGATGCCAGGGGACTGGATCGACGGCCGGCTGTACCGCCGCTACTTCGGCAAGGAGGAGCGCACCAAGATCGAGGCGGGGCCGCTGCGCGGCACGGGACGCTACATCATCGGCGCGGACCTGGAGCGTCCCGCCTCGATGAAAGCCCGCACCGCCGCCTGGCTGATCGGCGACACGCTACGGCTCGGCACGCCCTTTGTGCCGGACGCGGACAGCCTCGAGCTCAAGCGCGTGCGTGCGGAGCAGCCGTACCCCACCACGGTCATCGAAGTGGTGACCACCCGCTGATGCCCGAGCGCGTGACACGCTTCTCTGTGATGGTGTCTCGCGTCACGCTGTTCTGCTTGACGCCGCTCGCGGTTTGCTGTGGCGGCGAGCGATCGCCGTCTCCCACGTGCGGCCTGGCGCTGCTCGTGGGCCCCCGGCTGATCCAGCAGCAGCTCACCATCTTGCCCTTCGTCCTCACGGATGCCCCGCGCGGCCTATCCGCCTCCCTCCCCGCCCTGGTGGCGGGCACGTCCCAGCAGGGTGACGTCTCGGTCAGCTACGGCGGGCAACGACTCGTGCTGGCGTATCATGGCCCGAGCTTCCCGGCGGTCCCGACCGACTCGAGTGTGTACGCGGTCCTGGTCGTGGACGACTCGACCCAGCGCGCCCAGGGCGTGCTCATCTACGAATCGCAACGGCCGCCGCCCGGCTTCCCGCAGCTCGGCACCGTGAGCGGCGGCGACAAGACCATCCCGCTCTACGGGGTCCGCGTGGATTGGCCCAGCGTCAACAACCCGCGGTGCCCGTTGCTCGGCGCCCCCGCGCCGGCGCCCCGATGACGCGCGTCGTCGCGGTCACGGCCCCGCTCCGCACCGACGCCGGCCGCGAGCGGGTCGCCTTGAACAGCGCGTACGTACGCGCGCTGGCGCGCGCCAGGCTCGTGCCTCTGATCGTGCCCCCGATCCTCGACCCCGAGGAGGCATGCGCCGCGCTCGATCGGGTTCACGGCCTCGTGCTGACCGGAGGGGAAGACGTGAGCCCCGCGCGCTACGGCGCCCGGCCGCACCCGAAGCTCGGCGAGACCGATGGCGCGCGGGACGCGGTGGAGCTCGGTTTGATCGCAGCCGCACGCGCCCGCCGCCTCCCGATCCTCGCGATCTGCCGCGGCATCCAGATCCTGAACGTCGCACTGGGAGGGACCCTGTACCAGGACCTGTCCAGTGAACGGCGCGGCGCCATCGATCACGCCGATACGCGGTCCCGTCACGCCGTGCGGGTCGAGCCTGGCTCGCTGCTGCATCGCACGCTCGCGACTCTCGAGGCGAGCGTAAACAGCCGCCACCACCAGGCGATCCGCGATCTCGCGCCGTCGCTCGTCGCCACCGCCTGGGCCCCCGATGGCGTGATCGAAGCCGCCGAGCCGCGGGACGGCGAGCCATGGACGCTGGCGGTGCAGTGGCACCCCGAGGACGATGTCGAGGGCGCGCTGTTTCGCGGTTTTGCGGAGGCGGTGCGGCTCCCCGAGGGCGTCGTCTAGGGTGACCCTCCCCTTCCCTTCGCGCGAGTGGGTGGGTGCGTATGGCGCGGCCATCAACGCGAGCGAAAGCTACCGGACCGCGTCCACCCAGTGGACCCACGGCGCCGTGGCGCTCGTGGTGAACCGTCAGCCGGAGATCGGGATCGCCGAGCCGGTGGGAATCTGGCTCGACTTGGATCGCGGTACGTGTCGTGCGGCGAAGCTCGTCTCCCAGACCGAGGCCGAGCAGGCGCCGTTCGTCATCACCGGGGACTACAGCCAGTGGAAGCGGGTGATCCGCAAAGAGCTCGGACCGATCGCCGGGATCATGCAGCGCAAGCTGGCGCTCAAGGGATCGCTGCCAATCGTGGTGCGGTTCGTGAAGTCGGCGGAAGAGCTCGTGCAAGCCGCGACGCAGGTGCCGACGAAGTTCCTGGACGAGTGAAAACCGTCAGCCGTCTGCGATCAGCGCATCCGAGCCGAAGCGCTGACGGCTGATGGCTGACAGCTGATGGCGCTACAGATTTCGCAGTATCTTCTCTTGCGTCGCGACGTGCGGAAAGAACACCCGATCGCTCAGACGGTTGAAGGCGACCCGGAGCGTGGGGAATCGCTGGGCGGCAGTGCGGTAGATGTCGGCCACCCCGAAACGGGCCGCGAGGCGGTGCTCGGCGGCGAGCCGGTAGCCCTGGCGACCGAGCTCGTCGTAGTAGGGGAGATCCGGGCCCCCTTGGCGGCTGTGCCGGGATTCGACGTAGTCGGGGAAGAGGCCCGCCAGCCAGAGGCTGTAGTTGCCGAGATGCACACGCAGCAGGAACCCGCGCTCCCCGGTGTCGTCCATTCCGGTCAGCTCGCCGACCATGTCGACCAGGTAACGGTACGTCTGGTCGTCGGCGCGCCGGAGGCGTGCATGACGGTCGTGGTCGCCGAACTCGAGCACCAGCGCGGCGAGGTAGTCGGCGAGCTCGCGGTCCGTCACGCCGGAGGCGAGCAGGGTATGCCGCACCGCCACGTAGGCGAACAACGCCGCCGAGGGTACCACGAGGCTGCGGATCAGGAGCAGCGCCTCCAGCAGGCCCGGCTCATCGAGCAACGGGTCGGGGCCCTGTTCGAGCAGCAGGCGCTCGTAGCGCGCGCGGCGCACCGCGTCGCCCCGAGCCAGGGCCAGCGCAATGAGCCTGAAGTCCTGCGCCCGCAGGCGACCACGGACGTTCGCCAGGATCATGCCCAAACCTCCCTCTAACGCTGTTACACCACGCGCCGCGGTCGAGTTGCTAGCGCGACTGACCACACTCTCCCAGGAGCTCGCCGGCGCCTTCCGGCCAGCGACCGTCGTGGAGGTCGTCGCACGCACGCTGGGCGAGATTCTCCAGCCCGACCGTCTGTGCGTCATCCTACTAGACGCCGAGACGAACCGGCTCGCCGTGACCCACGACACCAACCCGGTCCCCGCCCGCACGGACGACCCGCTGCTGCAGCTGGCACTGCGGCGCGGCCCCCTCGCGTTCCCGCGGAACGTGCAGGAGGAAGCGCGCCGCCGGGGCGCCGACCTGACCGACCCACCACCCGGGTCCTGGATCGGCGCTCCGCTCGTCGCCGCCGGGCGCGCGGTGGGCGCGGTGTCGCTCGCGAGCGACCGTCCAGGGAGCCTCGGCGAGGCGGAGCTGACGCTGGTCACCGCCGTGCTGGCCCAAGCCGCCATCGCGCTCGAGAACGCCCGACTCGTCGAGCTCCTCTCCTCCGCGAAGCGCGAGTGGGAGAAGACGGTCGATGCGATCACCCAGGCTATCTGCATCGTCGACGCGCACGGCATGGTGCGTCGCGCCAATCGCGTCTTCGCCGAGCTCATCCAGGTGGCGGTCACCGCGATCCCGGGCCGCCCCTGGATCGGGTTGCTGCCGCCGGCGTGGTCGGACGCGGTGGCCCGCGCGCTCGCAGAGCCCACGGCGACCCAGACCGAGATCCGCCACGGCGATCGGTCGCTGTCCTTCACGGTGATCCCCATGGCCGAGCCGGGCGCCGCCGTGCTCGTGTTCGAAGACCAAACGGAGCGACGCCGCCTGCAGGAGCAGCTCATACAGTCTGAGAAGATGTCGGCCATCGGTCAACTGATCGCGGGCGTCGCCCACGAACTGAACAACCCCCTCGCGTCGGTGGTGGGGTTCTCGGACTTC
Organism: Gemmatimonadetes bacterium 13_1_20CM_4_69_16; assembly: GCA_001919865.1. Taxonomy (GTDB): domain Bacteria; phylum Gemmatimonadota; class Gemmatimonadetes; order Gemmatimonadales; family GWC2-71-9; genus 20CM-4-69-16. The sequence continues at coordinate 37,887 of MNIR01000086.1, forward strand.
CTCGCCGAAGGCGGGGAGATCCCGCCGCGCCTGGCCGAGCCGCTGCAGGTGATCCGCCAGGAGGCCGAGCGGGCCGCGACGATCGTCAAGAACCTGCTGTCGTTCGCCCGCAGCCAGGAGGGTGAGCGCAAGCTGCAGCCGATCGGCGCGATCCTCGAGTCCACGCTGGCGCTGCTGCGCAACCAGCTGATGGCGAACAAGGTCGAAGCGACGCTCGAGGTGGAACCGGGGCTCCCGGACGTCGAGGTGGACGGCAACCAGATCAAGCAGGTGTTCGTGAACCTCATCAACAACGCGAACCAGGCGATCGCGAGCGACGCCCCGAGCGGCCGCATCTGGGTCGCCGCGAAGCCGCAGCGCGCGGGGGCAGGGGTCGCCGTAAGCATCACGGACTCGGGGCCCGGGATGGCGGAAGAGATCGCTGCGCACGTGTTCGAGCCGTTCTTCACGACCAAGGGCGAGGGCGAGGGGACGGGGCTGGGGCTGTCGATCTGCCAGGGGATCCTGAAGGAGCACGGCGGGCGCATCACGCTCGACACCAAGCCGGGCGGGGGCGCGACGTTCACGGTCGAGCTCCCCGGCGGCGCGCAGGCCCCGCTCGCCCCGGCCCCCCTCGTGCCGCTAACTGAGGGGAAGCGACTGCGCATCCTAGTGGTGGACGACGAGCCGCACATCCTGTACTACATGCGCGCCACGCTCGAAAGCTGGGGGCACTCGGTGGAGGTGGCGAGCGACGGCGCGTACGCCCTGGAGCGCGCCATCGCGGGCGACTTCGACGTGATCATCTGCGACCTCCGGATGCCGCACCTCTCGGGACGGGAGATGTATCAGAAGCTCGCCCGCCAAGACCCGCGCGCGGCCGAGCGGATCATCTTCGCCACGGGCGACACGGTGCGGGGCGACACGCTGCAGTTCCTCGAGAGCCTCGGTCGGCCCTACCTCCACAAGCCCTTCACCCTCGCCGAGCTGCGCGCGGCGCTCAGTCACGCCGCCAACCAGCCCGCCTGACCCCCGTGCGCGTCCTCCATGTCGACTCGGGACGCGTGTACCGGGGGGGCCAGAACCAGGTTCGCCTGCTGCTGCGCGAGCTGGCGCGGGAGCCGGACGTCGAGCAACGGCTCGTAACGCGGGCCGGGAGCGAGCTGGCGCGCCGGGTCGCGGCCGCCGGGATCGCCGTGTGCGAAGTCCCGTGGGCCATCGGGCTCGATCCGCGGGCATGGTGGAGGCTGCTGCTGCACGCGAGCGCCTTCCGACCGGACGTGATACACGCGCACGACGGCCACGCCCTCGGCCTCGCGATCTGGACGAAGCGGATGTGGGCGAGACGCTGGTTCGAGAACGACGCTGTGCCGCGCATCATCGCGACCCGGCGGGTGGCCTTCCCCGTCCGCCGGGCGAGCTCGCTGTTCCGGGCCGATTACGTCGTAGCGATCTCGCACGCCGTGCGGACCGCGCTCGTCGCGGCCGGCATACCCCCGGGCGAGATGAGCGTCGTTCCCTCGGGGATAGACCCCGCTGAGGTGCGCCTGGCGGCCACGTCCCCGTTCGGTCTGCGCGCGCGCCTCGGCCTCCCCGACGAGGCCCCGATCGCCGCGAACGTCGCCGCGCTCGAGCCGGCGAAGGACCAAGCGACCCTCGTCCGGGCGGCGCAAACGGCGCGCGCGCTCCGGCCGGACCTGCACTGGGTCATCGCGGGAACGGGCGACGAGCACCGCTCACTCGCCCAGCAAATCGGCGCGCTCGGCCTCGCCGACCGGGTACATCTGCTGGGGCAGGTGGACCTCGCGGACGCGCTGATCCGGGAGAGCGACGTGCTGGTCATGTCATCCCGTGAAGAGGGGCTCGGCAGCGTCGTGCTCCACGCGCTCGCGCTCGGCAAGCCCGTGGTCGCGACCCGCGCCGGCGGCCTCCCGGAGATCGTGCCCGAGCCATGGCTCGTGCCGGTCGGCGACGCGGGCGCGCTCGCGGCGACGGTCGTCCAAGCACTGGCTCATCCCTCCCCGTCCCCCTTCCCGCTTCCCCCGCAGTTCACGGCTGCGGCGATGGCCCACGGCGTCTTGGCCGTGTATCGCTCGCTGCTCTAGATTGCAGGGCCATGATCTACGTCTGCGTTCCCGCGCACAACGAGGCCCACACGATCGGGCTCGTGCTGTGGAAGGTGCGGCAGGTATTCACCGCGTTCCCCCGCGAGTACCAGCTGCTCGTCGCCGACGACGGGTCGAACGACGGTACAGGGGCGGTGCTCGCCTCGTACGCCAAGGTGTTGCCGCTGACCGTGCTAACCCATCCAGCGCGACAGGGGTACGCCAAGAGCCTGGAGGAGCTGCTGCGCCTGGCCTTGCAGCGCACCGACCGCCCCAAACGGGACTGTGCCATCACGCTGCACGCCGACTTCGTGCACTCGCCGGAGACCATGGAGGAGATGGTGAAGCGAATCGAGTCGGGAGCCGACCTGATCGTGGCGGAGCTGGTGGAGCAGCGCGGCCGGGCTCCGCGCGCGCTGCGGCTGGCGCGTCGCTGGACGCCGCGGTTGCTGCGCGTGCCAGGCGTGAAGGACACGGTGTCGGGCTTCTGCGCGCTGCGGCTCATCGTGCTGCGTCAGGCGCTGGGGGGAGCGGGGGGGGTTGGGGGGGCGAGACGCGACGGGGCCCCGCTGCTCGCGACGGACGGCTGGTGCGCCAGCGCCGAGCTGCTGGCCCGGCTCGCCCCGCACGCCCGCCGCGTGGACGCCATACCCGCCGCGGCGCGCTACGATCTCGTGCAGCGTCCGTCCCGGGTGAAGCCGTGGCGCCAGCTGCTCGACGCGTGGCGGGCCCGCGCCGTCATCCGCGCCGCCCGCGCGTCGGTCGTCGTGCTGCTCTTCCTCGCGGGCGGGCTCGCCGGCCAATCCGACAGCACGCGCAGGGACTCGGCGCGGGCGGATTCGGGGCGCAGCGCAGCCGCGATCACGATCGGCGCCCTCGCCTCGGCCGTCCCCTTCCCCGTCGGGGAGCGCCTCGTGTACCAGGCGAAGTTCGGCCTCTTCAACGTCGGCACCGCTACCATGGAGGTCGCCGGGCTCGATACCGTCCGCGGTATTGAGACCGTGCACCTGGTGTTCAGCATCAGCGGCGGGGCGTTGTGGTACCACATCGAGCAGAAGCTCGAGTCTTGGGTGGGTCGGGGCGACTTTCGCTCGCGCCGCTTCTGGAACCAGACGGAGGAGAAGGGAAAGGCGTGGGAGCGAAAGTTCGAGATCTACCCCGACTCCGGGTTCTACCGCGAGGCCGGGCGCGATACCACGGTGGCGACGGTGCCGGAGCCGCTCGATGACGCGGCGTTCCTGTACTGGATTCGCACCGTCCCGCTCGAGAAGGGAAAGCGCTACACCTACGACCGCTACTTCCGCACGGAGCGCAACCCCGTGATCGTCGAGGTGCTGAAACGCGAGCGGGTGAGCGTGGCCGGGAAGAAATGGAACGCGATCGTCATCCGTCCCCGCATCCCCAACGGTGGCGGCATCTTCGCGGAGCGGGCCGACGCGCGGATGTGGCTCTCGGACGACGACCGCCGCGTGATGCTGGCGCTGCAGTCGACGTTCTCCTTCGGCCAGGTCACGATGAAGCTCAAGGAGTACTCCGACCCTCCCGCGGGGCACCCATGACCGAGTATCGCGAGGCGGACTTCACGCGCCTCAAGACCGTCTCCATCGCTCAGCGCCCCAACAAAGTCGACCCGTCCCTCCTCGCGCATCCGCCCGGCCGCGACCAGAGTTTCGCCGCCTTCTGGCGCTCGCTCCCCGACATCCTCGCCGCGCGGGACCTGCGCTACGTGGCCGACCAGCTGGCGCGCGCCGCCGGCCGCCGGGCGGTCGTGGTGCTGCTCGGCGGTCACGTCATCAAGGTCGGCCTGGGCCCGCTGCTGCGCGCGCTGGTGGAACGAGGCGTGATCACGCACCTCGCGATGAACGGCAGCGCCGCGATTCACGACTTCGAGCTGGCTGCCTACGGCGGCACGAGCGAAGACGTCGCGCGAGGGCTGGCGGACGGCACGTTCGGAATGGCGGAGGAGACCGGGCGCGAGATGAATGCCGCGGTCGCCGAAGGCGCGCGGACCGGTCGCGGCATGGGGGAGGCGCTGGCCGAATACCTCAAGGGCCGGGGAAAGCTCGCCGCCCCCGATGTGTCGGTGCTGCTCGCCGCCGCCGCACGCGGGATTCCCGTGACGGTGCACGCCACCGTCGGGGCGGACATCACGCACCAGCACCCCACAGCCGACGGGGCAGCGCTCGGCGCCACGAGCCATCGCGACTTCAAGCGGCTCGCCGCTTCGCTCCCCGCGCTCCAGGACGGCGGCGTCGTGCTCAACCTCGGCAGCGCGGTCGTGATGCCCGAGGTGTTTCTCAAGGCCCTGACGGTCGCGCGCAACCTGAATGCGGGACAGCCGACCGGGTTCACCGCCTGCGATTGCGACATGCAGCGGCACTACCGGCCGCGGGTGAACGTGGTGGAGCGCCCCACGCTCGCGGGCGGCCGGGGCATCCAGCTCACCGGCCACCACGAGATCCTGATCCCGCTATTGTGTTGGGCGGTGCTGGAGCAGCTTAGGCGTCCGCCGGGCGACCCTTGATCATCTCGCGGATCTTGTCCGCGGTGCTGGGGCTGACGACACGCAGCACGAGATACAGAATGAAGCCGATGGCGGCGAGCTTGAGGATCCACAGGGCGAGGCCGAACAGACCGCCGAGGATGCCGAAAAAGATGTTGAGCGCCACGAACGCCAGAGCGGCGAAGATGGCGAAGCCGAGGACGCTACGGAACATGGGTGTTTCCTCCAGGATACCCGACGCTCGGGCCGTACGTCGGAATGTAGCTGCGGGTTTCACTGGAGCGCCAGCGCGTGGACGCCGTTGACGTAGCGATCGTCGGCGGGGGCGCGGTGGGGGCGGCGTGCGCCCGGGCCGCCGCGGCCCGCGGTCTGCAAGTCGCCGTCTTCGAGCCCGGACCGGACCCGGCAGCCGCCTCGCCGGCCTCCGCAGGCCTGCTGGCTGCGCAAATCGAGCCCACCGACGACGCGCTCCTGGCCCTCTCCGTGCGGGCGCGTGACCTGTACGAGCCCCTCGCTCCGGCCTTGGCGGAGACCACCGGCATCGACATCGGGTTCTGGCGCGCCGGCATCGCGTCATTCGCCTTCGACGACGCAGCGGTCGACCGGCTGAAGGAGGGCGCGGGGCGCCAGCGCCAGGCCGGGCTGCGCTGCGACTGGCTCGAGGGCGACGAGGTGTGGGAGCGCTGGCCGGGAGCCGCCCCGGACTGCCGCGGCGCCCTGTTCGCGCCGGAAGACGGTGCGGTCGACCCGCAGGCGCTCACCCGTGCCTGCCTCGCGGATGCGCGCCGACTCGGCGCGGCGTTGCGCGTGGAGCAAGTCGCCACGATCGAGACCGTGAACGGCCGGGCCAGCGGCGTGGTGACGCGCGCCGGCAAGACGCCGGCGGCGCACGTCGTCCTCGCGGCCGGAGTGTGGGCGCCGCAGATCGCCGGACTCCCGCGGCCGCTCCCCGTGGAGCCGGTGCGCGGGCAGATGGCCGCCACCGCGTGGCCCGCCGGCACACCCGCCGCCGTCTTCTACCACGATCGCGGCTACGTCCTGAGTCGCGGCGGGGACGCCCTGCTGGGCAGCACGATGGAGCACGCCGGGTTCGAGTGCCGCGTGACCAACGAGGGTCTCGCGCAAATCTTCCGCGGCGCCGTCCGGCTGCTGCCGGCGCTGCTCAATCAGGCGGTACAGCGCATGTGGGCCGGCCTGCGCCCCGTGACCCCCGACGGGCGTCCGATTGTCGGCCCCGACCCGGACGTGGAGCGGCTGTGGTACGCGGCGGGGCACGGGCGGAGTGGCATCCTGCTCGCCGCGCTGACGGGGGAGATCATCGCGGATCTCGTAACGAAGGGTGAAACGGACGTGGATATCAGTGCGCTGAGAGTTGACAGACTCAAGCCGCAAGCCATGAACAGCCATAAGCCATAAGCCGCAAGTCGCAAGGTATATTGGCGGATCCTTGCGACTTGAGCCTCGCGGCTTACGACGGATGTATCGCACCTGCGCCTTCTGTAACGGCAAGCTGGACGGCGACGGCGGTCCCTCGGGGCTCGGCGTCGGCAGGCGTCTGGCGTTCGACGAATGGCGGGGCCGGCTCTGGGTCATCTGTCCCAAGTGCACCCGCTGGAACCTGGCCCCGCTCGACGACCGTCTCGAGCGCATCGAGGGCCTGGCCCGCGCCGCCCGCCAGGGACACGTCGCCGCCGCCACGGAGCAGGTGGCGCTCATCCGGTGGCAAGGGTACGACCTGGTCCGGGTGGGCAAGCCCCCGCGCCTCGAGTTCGCGGCGTGGCGCTACGGCGAGCGCCTCAAAGCGCGCCGCCGCGAGCAGCTCAAGCTCATGGTGCCGCTCACCGTCGCCACCGTGGGGCTCGCCGTCGCCGTGAACGTAGCCGCCGGCGGATCAGTAGGCGTGTTCGTGTGGAACATGCCGAATATCGCGAAGGCGATGTACACCGGGATCATTGGTCGACGGGCGGTCGGCCTGATCGAGCCGCCGATCTGCGAGCGGTGCGGCAGCGTGATGCGGCTCAGGGCGAAGCACGTCGCCCACGCCCGCGTCGTCCCCGACACCAAGGCCGGCCTCGGGCTGGTCTTGAGCTGCCCGAGCTGCCGCTCCGAAGGCGCGCTGCTGGTGGGCGCGGACGCGCAGGCCGCGCTGCGCCAAGGGCTGACCTACCTCGCGCTCGCCCGTCGCGGCCGGGAGCGGGCGGCCGATGCCGCCCGGCTGGTCGAAGGCGCCGGCGGGCCCGAGCGGCTCATCCGCGACGTCGCGCGGCGCGAGCTCACACTGCGCAGCCTCGCCCCCGAGCGGCGACTCGCCCTCGAGATGGCGGTGGACGAGCAGGCAGAGGTGGAGGCGCTCGAACGGCAGTGGAAGGAGGCGGAGGAGATCGCTGATATCGCGGACGGCCTCCTCTCCACGACGACTGAACTGGAGGAGGAGCTGCGCCGTTTGAAAGGCCGGACGCAGGGCAAAGGCGATCAACCGTCTAGTTGAAATTTGGCCTTTTGTGGCTGTCCCGGCGTCACTATCTTCACAATCCCCATGGCCAGCCCGCTCACTCAGATCACCGCCCGCAAGCCCGCCTGGCTCAGGGTGCCGGCCCCTGGGGGGCCGAACTACCTCACCCTGAAGCAGCTGATGCGCGAGCTGAAGCTCCACACCGTCTGCGAAGCGGCGCATTGCCCCAACGTCGGCGAGTGCTGGGAGCACAAGGCCGCGACCTTCATGATCCTGGGCGACGTCTGCACGCGCAACTGCGCCTACTGCGCGGTAGCGCACGGCACCCCCGCTCCACTCGACACGGACGAGCCGATCCGGCTGGCGGAAGCGGTCCAGCGCATGGGGCTCGCACACGTGGTCATCACGAGCGTGGACCGGGACGACCTGCCGAACGGCGGTGCCGAGATCTTCGCGGCATGCATCGCCGAGATCCGCCGGCGGACGCCGGGCACTTCGGTCGAGGTGCTGATCCCCGACTTCAAGGGCAGCGACCGGGCGCTGCGCATCGTGGTCGAGGCCAAGCCCGACATCCTGAATCACAACCTCGAGACGATCGATCGGTTGTATCGGCTGGCGCGGCCGGGCGGCCGCTACCGGCGCGCGCTGGCGCTGCTGCGCCGCGCCAAGCAGCTCGACCCCGGGATGCTCACCAAGTCGGGGATCATCTGCGGGTTGGGGGAGGAATGGGACGAGCTGCTCGGCGCGATGCGCGACCTGCGGGCCCAGCACGTCGACATCCTCACCGTCGGCCAGTATCTCCGGCCGTCTGACCGACACCTCCCCAACGCGCGCTACTACACGCCCGCCGAGTTCGCCGAGCTGCGGCGCCTCGGCATGCAAATGGGCTACCGTCACGTCGAAGCCGGGCCGCTGGTGCGCTCGAGCTACCACGCGTGGGAGCAGGTCGAGCGCGCGACCGCCGCCGTTTAGCCGCAGCCAATGACCACCGCGACCGTCCAAGACAAAAAGGATCAGGCCCAGGCGGAGCTCGAGCGGCGCATGCTGCGCCAGATGCTCCTCATCCGGCGCTTCGAGGAGAAGACCGCGGAGGCGTACGCGCTGGGCAAGATCGGCGGGTTCTGCCATCTCTACATCGGACAGGAGGCGGTGGCGGTCGGCTCGCTCGCGGCGTTGCGCGACGACGATTACGTCATCTCCTCCTACCGCGAGCACGGCCAGGCGCTGGCGCGCGGCGTCTCCCCCGGCGCGGTGATGGCCGAGCTGTTCGGCAAAGCCACCGGGTGCTCGAAGGGCAAGGGCGGCTCGATGCATCTGTTCGACGTCGGGAAGCGATTCATGGGGGGGCACGGGATCGTGGGCGGGCATATCCCGCTCGGGGCCGGGATCGGGTTCGCCATCAAGTACCAGGGCGGCGACCAGGTGTGCCTCTGTTACTTCGGGGAGGCGGCGGTCAACATCGGCGCCTTCCACGAGACCCTCAACATGGCCTCCGTCTACCACCTGCCCGTGATTTTCTGCTGCGAGAACAACCGCTACGGCATGGGCACGGCATTCGAGCGCGTAGCCGCGGTCACCGACGTCGTAGAGCATGCCTGCAGCTACGACATGGCGGCGGAGCTCGTGAACGGCATGGACGTGCTCGCCGTGCACGCGGCCACCCAGCGCGCGGTGGAGCGGGCCCGCGCGGGTGGCCACCCGACGCTGCTCGAGGTGCGGACGTACCGCTTCATGGGCCATTCGATGTCCGACCCGCTGCACGGCGTGTATCGCACGAAAGACGAAGTAGAGGAGCAGAAGAAACGGGATCCCATCTCCCAGCTGGCGCTCAAGCTCACCGAGGAGGGCGCGCTGGACCAGACGGGGCTGGACGCACTCGATGCGGAGATGCGCGCCGAAGTCGAGCAGGCGGTGAAGTTCGCGGACGAGAGCCCGGATCCGGACCCGGCCGAGCTCTTCACTCACGTCGTGGCGGACTGAGCGGTGCCGACCCTGACCTATCGGGACGCGCTGAACCAGGCGCTGCGAGAGGAGATGCAGCGCGACCCGAACGTCTTCCTCATGGGTGAGGAGGTCGGCGTCTACCAGGGCGCCTACAAGGTGAGCCGCGGCCTGCTCGAAGAGTTCGGCCCGACGCGAGTGGTGGACACTCCCATCGCGGAGCTGGGGTTCGCCGGCATCGGCGTCGGGGCGGCGATGGCGGGGCTCCGGCCGGTGATCGAGTTCATGACGTGGAACTTCGCGGTGCTCGCCCTGGACCAGATCGTCAACTCGGCCGCGAAGCTGCTGTACGAGTCGGGCGGGCAGTTGCCCCTGCCCATCGTCTTCCGGGGGCCGAACGGCGCCGCGCTGCAGCTGGGCGCGCAGCACTCGCAGGCGTGGGAGAGCTGGCTCAGCCACATCCCGGGCCTCAAGGTCGTGGCGCCGGCGACGCCGGCGGACGCGAAGGGCCTCCTCAAGTCCGCGATCCGCGACAACAACCCGGTGATCGTGCTCGAGGGCGAGATGCTGTACAACACTAAGGGCGAGGTGCCGGAAGGGGAGTACGTGGTGCCGATCGGACGGGCGGACGTGAAGCGAGAGGGAGGAGACGTGACGCTGATCTGTCACTCGAAGACCGTCACCGTCGCCCTCAAGGCGGCCGAGCAGCTCGCGGAGCACGCAGGCGCGTCGGCGGAGGTGGTCGACCTACGTTCGCTCCGGCCGCTCGACGTGGACGCCATCACGACGTCGGTCACGAAGACGAACCGCGCCGTGGTAGTCGAGGAAGGGTGGCCGCAGTGCGGCATCGGCGCTCAGGTTGTGGACGTGATCCAGCGCGAGTGCTTCGACCAGCTCGACGCGCCGGTGCTGCGGGTGACGCAGGCCGATGTGCCGATGCCTTACAACAAGCAGCTCGAGCGTCTCGCCAAGCCGAGCCCCGACAAGGTGGTCGCGGCGGCGCGGCGCGTGCTGTACCTCGACTGACTATGGCCACCCAGGTCTTCATGGAAGCGCTCTCCCCCACGATGGAAGAGGGGCGCGTGGTGAAGTGGCACAAGCGGGAAGGGGACGCCGTGAAGGCCGGCGACACGCTCGCCGAGGTGGAGACGGACAAGGCGGTCATGGACCTGGTGGCGCGCGCCGACGGCGTGCTGCGGCAGGTCGCGGTGGCCGAGGGGCAGACGGTGCCGGTGGGAAGCGTCGTCGCGGTGATCGCGGTGCCGGGCGAGTCGGGGGGGGGGCAAACGGCGCCAGCGTCCGCCCCCGTGCCCGCGGTGAAGGGGGAAGGAGGCCAAGCGAGGCCCGCCCCGGCACGGTCGCCAGCCCGAGCGGCGGCCGTGGTTGCCGCGGACGCAACGCGCGTGAAGGCGTCGCCCCTGGCGAAACGCATCGCCACGGAAACGGGCGTCGACCTGAAGCTCGTCACGGGATCGGGACCGGGCGGCCGGGTCGTGAAACGGGACCTCGAAGAGGCTGGGAGAAGGGAGAAGGGAGAAGTTCGCGGCGCTGCTGCGCCGCCCGCGGTGCCGCCGCAGGCACCTCTCCCTTCTCCCATCTCCCCGGCGCTGCGGGGCGGTGCGCCGTACGAGGACGTCCCCCTGACGCAGATCCGCAAGACCATTGCCAAGCGCCTGGCCACATCGCTCGGCCCCATTCCCCATTTCTTCCTCACCAGCGAGGTGGACATGGAGCGGGCAGCCGAAGCGCGCGACGCGCTCAACCGGCAGCTCGGCGACCGGGGGAAGGTCTCGTTCAACGACGTCATCATCAAAGCCACCGCGCTCGCGCTCACCAAGCATCGCGCCTGCAACGCCTGGTTCCAGGACGACCACATCCGCTACTGGAACGACGTGCACATCGGGATGGCGGTCGCGGTGGACGACGGGCTCATCACGCCGGTGATCCGCGACGCGGACCGAAAGGCGTTGCTCGACATCGGCCGCGAAGCGCGGGAGCTCGCTGAGAAGGCGCGTAGCCGCCGGCTCCAGCCGAACGACTACACGGGGTCGACGTTCTCGGTCTCGAACCTGGGGATGTTCGACATCGACCAATTCACGGCCGTGATCAACCCGCCCGAGGCGGGGATCATCGCGGTGGGAGCGATCACGTCGAAGCCGGTCGTCGCGGACGGCCAGATTGTGCCGCGCCGGCGCATGCGCATCACCATGAGCTGCGACCACCGCGTGATCGACGGGGCGACGGGGGCCGCGTACTTGAAGACTCTGAAAGAGATGCTGGAGAACCCGCTGGCGATGCTGTTGTGATTGGGAGGGGGGAAACGGTGGCGAGTCAATTTGACGTGATCATCCTAGGTGGGGGGCCGGCCGGCTACGTCGCGGCGATCCGCTCCGCGCAGCTCGGCATGAGCACCGCGGTGATCGAGCGGGACAAGCTCGGTGGGGTATGCGTGAACATCGGCTGCATCCCCACCAAGGCGCTGCTCCACTCGGCCTACATCGCGAAGCTGCTGCGGGAGGCGAAGGAGTTTGGGGTCGACGCCGGCAGCGTCAAGACCGATTACGGCGTCGCGATGCAGCGTTCCCGCCGTGTCAGCGACCAGAATTCGAAGGGCGTCGAGTTCCTGATGAAAAAGAACAAGGTCACGGTCGTGAAGGGCAGCGGAGTGCTCCAGCCCGGACGCAAGGTGAAGGTCGGGAGCGACGTCCACGAAGCGCGAAAGGCGGTCATCATCGCGACGGGATCGCGCGTGAAGGGCCTGCCGCAGATCGGGCTGGAGATCAACAAGACGACCGTCATCTCCTCGGACGAGGCGCTGTTTCTCGAGAAGGCCCCGGCCACTCTCGCGATCATCGGCGCCGGCGCCGTGGGCATGGAGTTCGCCGACATCTTCAGCGCCTTCGGGACAAAGGTGACGCTGATCGAGGCGCTCCCCCGCATCCTGCCGCTGGAGGACGCCGAAGCGTCGGATGCCCTGGCGAAGAGCTACAAGAAGCGCGGCATAGAGGTGATCGCCGGCGCCAAGGTCAAAAAGGGGACGTCCGCCAAGGACAAGGTGACGCTCGAAGTCGAAGCGAACGGCGCGACCCGGAAGATCGAGACCACGGCGGTGCTGATGGCGGCGGGTCGCGCGGTGAACGTGGAGGACATCGGCCTGGCGGAGTGCGGCGTCCAGGTGACCGAGCGGGGCTTCATCAAGGTCGATCCGGGACTCCAGACAACGGCGCCGGGCTATTACGCCATCGGCGACGTGGCCGGTCCGCCGATGCTCGCCCACAAGGGAATGCGGGAGGGCGTGACGGTCACCGAGCTCATCGCGGGCAAGAAACCGCACGCGATCAAGTACGATAACGTGCCCAGCGTGACGTACTGCCACCCCGAGGTGGCCAGCATCGGCCTCACCGAGGACCAGTGCAAGGAACGGAAGCTCGAGTACGTGGCCGGCCGGTTCCCGTTCTCGGCGAACGGCCGGGCGCGTGGAACGGGCGAGACCGAGGGCTTTGTGAAGGTCCTGCGCGACAAGCAGTACGGCGAGATCCTGGGCGCCCACATCGTAGGCGGGCACGCGTCCGAGATCATCCATGAGCTGGCGGTGGCGCGGGAGAATGAATACACCGTGGAAGAGGTCGAGCTAGCGATTCACGCGCACCCGACGATGTCCGAGGCGGTGGCCCAAGCCGCGCTCGATTCGCTCGGTCGAGTGGTGGACATGTGAAAGACCCGCTCGCGATCGGCCTCGGCGCCCTGGCGTGCGGCACGGGACTTGGCGGGGGCACCATCGTGACCGCGCTCGTCATCGTGCGCACACTAGAGCGCCACGTCAGCGCCTCGAATTACCAGGAAAGCGGTGCCGATCCGGTGCTCGCGGGAACACTCGCCGGCCTCGCGCTCGGCGCCACCTTCGGGTGGCGCCGCAGTCGCTGGCTGGACAACCTGTGGCAGCGCGGCGTGATCGCCGTTCTATCGGCCGTCGGAGCGCTGCTGCTCGGCTTCATCGCGTGGCCGATCGATCGCCTGCTCGGCGTCGCCGGTCTGGCGGTGTGGGGAATCGCGGGCTTCGCGCTCGGTGGCGCGGGCAGCGCGTGGGCCGTAAAGGGCAGCCGAGACGACGCGCTAAAGGATCAAGAGTGACCGGGCGGACCATTGACGTGATCGAGGCCGGCCTCGTGCCCTACGGAGAGGCGCTCGAGTGGCAACGGTCCCTGGCACAGGCGCGGCTCGAGCACCGGTTGCAGCACGACGTCCTGCTGCTGCTCGAGCACCCCCCCGTGGTCACCCTGGGCCGGACCTCGCACGCCGCGCACCTGCTCCGGCCGGACGGGTTGGAGGTGTTCGAAGTGGAGCGCGGCGGCGACGTCACCTTCCACGGCCCCGGCCAGCTCGTCGGCTACCCGATTCTCGACCTCACCGGCTACCGCCCCGACCTGCACTGGTACCTCCGCACCGTCGAGCAGGCGTTGATCGAGGCGCTCGCGGAGTTGGGGATTCCCGCCACCCGGCGCCAGGGCTACACCGGGGTGTGGACGAGCGATGGCGAGCGCAAGCTCGCCAGCATCGGCGTGCACGTGAAGCAGTGGGTCACGTGGCATGGATTCGCGCTCAATGTGAGCACCGATTTGTCGCACTTCGAGCGCATCGTCCCGTGCGGGATTCCGGGGGTCGTGATGACGTCGGTCGAGCGCGAAGGAGGAAAGGGGGTGGGGGAAGGGTCGCTGTGGGATCACACCATCGCTGCCGTGCTTGGGGGGTTCGGGCGGGCGTTTGGGGCGGAGCTCCGCCCCGCCCTTGCGGTGACTGCCCGCTGAAGCGGATGCCCAGCCTCACCCGCCTCGTCGTCCCGCTCGCGCTCGCCCTCCCGACTACCCTGCTCGCCCAGGCGCGCACCCCCACCCCCGCCGCGTCGCTCGATTCAGCCCGCGCCCGGCTCGCGCAAATCGACGGCACGGTTGAGGTCTCCGCGCTCGACAGCGCGGTCCTGGTGCGGCGAGACCGGTGGGGCGTGCCGCACATCTACGCCAAGACCCAACACGATCTCTTCTTCGCTCAGGGCTATGTCGCCGCGCAGGACCGGCTCTGGCAAATGGAGATGTGGCGGCGCATCGGCGAGGGGCGCCTCGCGGAGGTGATCGGCCCATCCGCCGTGCAGCGTGACCGCTTCGCGCGCCTGCTCAAGTACCGCGGCGACATGCGGCTCGAGTGGGCGAGCTATGCGCCGGATGCCCGCGAGATCGTGCGGGCATTCGTGGACGGCGTGAACGCCTACATCGCCGCCGTGCGCGCCCACTCGCCGATCGAGTTCACGTTGCTCGGCATCGGTCCGGAGCCCTGGGGCTACGAAGTGCCGCTCCAGCGGATGGCGGCAATCGCCATGACGGGCAACGCGCTGGACGAAGTGGCGCGGGCCCGCCTGGTCCATCTCATCGGCGTCGAGCGCGCGGAGATGCTATGGCCCACCGATCCCCCGCGCAGGCTCGACCCCGTGCCCGGGCTCACCCTGGACGACCTCGACCTCGGGGCCGCCGCGCAGGCCTACGGCGACGTGGGCTATCGGCGCATCGAGGGATCCAACAATTGGGTGGTGAGTGGCGCCCGGACCGCGAGCGGGAAGCCGCTACTGGCGAACGACCCGCACCGCACGATTGGGCTCCCGTCGCTCCGCTACCTCACCCATCTCATCGGGCCGGGATGGAACGTGATCGGCGCGGGCGAGCCCGCGCTGCCGGGGGTGGCTGCCGGCCACAATGAACGCGTCGGCTTCGGGTTCACCATCGTCGGCATGGACCAGCAGGACGTGTACGTCGAGCAGGTGGCACCGTGCGAAGATGGGAGCGGCCGCTGCTACCGCACGCGCGGCGCCTGGCTCCCGGTGCGGGTGGTCGTGGACACGATCCGGGTCAAGGGCGAGGCACCCCGGGTCGTGCGGCTCGAGTTCACCCAACACGGGCCCATCGTGGCGGAGGACACGGCCCGTGGTCGCGCTTTCGTCGTGCGGTTCGTCGGCAGCGAGCCGGGGACGGCCGGCTACCTGGCGCAGCTCGCCGTCGATCGCGCGCGAGACTGGCCCGGCTTCCTCTCCGCCGCCGCGCGCTGGAAGCTCCCGACCGAGAACCTGGTGTACGCGGACGTGGATGGAAACATCGGCTGGATCGCGGCGGGGCTGATGCCGGTGCGCAGCTGGTCGGGGCTGCTGCCGGTGTCGGGAGACGGAGGGTACGAGTGGCAGGGGTTCCTGCCGGTGGCCCAGCTGCCGCAGGTCTACAACCCCACGCGCGGCATGATCGTGACGGCGAATAACAACATCTTGCCGCCCGGCTACACCGAGCCGCTCAACTACGAATGGGCGGCGCCCTATCGCGCCCAGCGCATCGCGGACGTGCTGCGCGGCAGCACCCGCCTCACGGTGGCGGACTGCGAGCGGCTGCAGCACGATGAATACTCCCTTCCGGCATCGCAGCTCGTCCCGGTCCTTGTCGCCGCCGCCGGGCGGCGCAGCATGGCCGATCGCCCCGAAATCCAGGCGCTCGCCGCCTGGAACTACCTGATGTCGCGCGATCAGGCATCCCCATTGCTGTACGAGGCGTGGCTCGGCGCGCTGCAGACGCGTCTCGAGCGGGCACGCGCCGGCGCCGCCGCCGGCGTCGTGCGACTAGAGTTGCCGACGGTCGTGCGCTGGCTGCTCACGCCGGACTCGACGCTTGGCCCGAAGCCGGAGGCGGCGCGGGATTCGCTCGCCCTCGCGGCGTGGGACGACGCCCTCCGCGAGATCTCGACGCGGCTGGGCCCGGACCGCGCGGCGTGGTCGTGGGGAGCGCTGCATCGCGCGGGTTTCCGCCATCCGCTTGCGGCAGCGTTCGATCTGCCGTCCGTCCCGCGCGGTGGCGATGCCCACACCGTCAATGCCACCGGTGGGCCGGACTACCGGCAGGCCTACGGGGCCTCCTATCGGGAGATCCTCGATCTCGCCGATTGGGATCGCTCGGTGGCCACCAGTGTGCCCGGTCAATCCGGCCAGCCGGGGAGCCCCTACTACGGTGACCTGCTGCCGCTGTGGGCCGAGGGCCGCTACTTCCCGCTGGCGTACTCCCGAGCGCGGGTCGAGCGTGAGACGGCGCACATACTCACGCTGCTGCCGCGGCCGACGTCGCAGTGAGCGACCCGCTCCCGCCGGGCCAAGTCCTCACCACCAAGTGGCCGGTGCTGCACTACGGTGACGTGCCGCAGGTCGACACCCGCACGTGGACGTTCGACGTCTCTGGGCTCGTCGAGCGGCCGTTCACGCTGACGTACGACGAGCTGCTGGCGCTGCCACGCAAGACCGTGCAGTGCGACATGCATTGCGTCACGCGCTGGAGCAGGCTGGACAACACTTTCGAGGGCGTCCCGGTCCGGCTGCTGCTCGAGCGCGCCGGCGTGAAGCGGGAGGCAAAGTACTGCCTGGTGCTCGCGGAGCAGGGCTTCACCACTAACTTGCCGCTCGCCGACCTCGACCGAGACGAGAATCTCATCGCGCTGAAGTGGCACGGCGACTGGCTCACACCGGAGCACGGCTGGCCGGCACGGCTGCTCGTGCCGCACCTCTACTTATGGAAGAGCGCGAAGTGGGTGCGCGGGTTGGAACTGCTCGAGCAGGACATTCCCGGTTTCTGGGAGCAGAACGGCTATCACATGCGGGGCGACCCCTGGAAGGAGGAGCGGTACGGGGGCCGCGGGCTGACGCAGCACGAGATCAATCGGCTGCGCAATCTCAGCAAGAAGAGTCGTTAGGCGGTTGCGCCGGGCCTATCGCCTCAGCGCCCGTCCTCTGCGCCCCTCGCCCCGAGCAGCTCGTAGAATCGGCGGAAGACCTTGATCCCGTCCCACAACTGCTTCAGGTCGAGTTTCTCGTTGGGCGCATGCAGGCGATCGTCGGGGAGGCCGATGCCGGTGAGGATCACCGCCGCCCCGCCCTTGCCGAGCGCCGGGACGACCGGAATCGAGCCGCCCGCCCGGGCCGGCACCGTGCCGCGACCCACGACTTCGCGGAATGCCTGATCGAGCAGCTTGAAGGCGGGGTGCGTGACCTTCACGGTCGCGGGGTCCGCGCCATGCAGGAACTTGACGCTCGCCTGGACGTACTTGGGCGCGAATCGCCTGACGGCGGCCGCCAGCTGGCGCTCCACCGTCTTGAGCTTCTGATTGGGCACGAGCCGCAGGCTCACCTTCGCCGTGGCTTCGGCGGGGATCACGGTCTTCGCACCGTCCGCGGTGAAGCCCCCCATGATGCCGTGGATTTCCAAGGTGGGGAGCGCCCACAGGCGCTCCAGGACGGAGTGCCCCTTGAGCCCCGTGAGGGCGCGGGCTTGCACGCGGTGCTTCAGGAACTCGCCGTCCTTGAACGGCAGGCTCTTCCAGGTCGCGAGCTCCGCCTTGGTCGGGCGGCGCACCGCGCCGTACAGACCGGGAACCTGGATCTTCCCGTCGGGGGTCTTGAGCCGCGCGAGCAGTCGCACCAGCTCTTCGTGCGCGTTGGGCGCGGCGCCGCCGAATTCACCGGAGTGGAGATCCGACTTGGCGGTGCGCACCGTGATTTCGGCGTAACACAGGCCGCGCAGCGTCGTGTAGACGGCGGGCCACTTCGGGGCGATGTAGGACATATCGGCGATGAGCACGACGTCCGCGCCCGTGCGCTCCGGCTCGCGCCGCAGCAGCTCGAACAGCACGCGGCTGCCGTACTCCTCTTCGCCCTCGATCAGGAAACGGAAGTTGACCGGCGGTCGTCCCGTCGCCTCGATCGCCTTGAGGAGACAGAACACCTGCCCTTTGTCGTCCGCCGCCCCCCGGGCGAACAGCTTGGCGTCGCGCACCGTGGGCTCGAAGGGCGGCGTGGTCCACTCGTCGAGTGGGTCGGGCGGCTGGACGTCGTAATGGCCGTACAGCAGCAGCGTCGGCGCCCCGGGTACGTCCGGTCCGACGCCCCACACGACCGGATGGGTGCCGCTCGCCAGGAACTGTACCTCGCGGCAACCCAGCCGCCGCAGTTCGCCGGCGACCCACTCCGCCGCGGCGCGACAATCGGCGTTGTGCGCCGGGAGGGTCGAGACCGAAGGGATGCGGAGGAAATCCGTCAGCTCGCGGAGCAAGCGATCCGTGTCCATCGCGCGGGAAATCTAGGGGCGCCGGGTGCAGCTAGCCAGCGACCGGGCAGGGCATATATTCGTCCCGGCCATGCGCACCACCGCGTCGTACGAGCTGTTCCCGGACGCGCCAAGCGAGCGAGCGATGGCCCGCGCACGCTACCTCGCCCGGGAGGGACGGATCGCCGACGCGGAGAAGGCCTACCGCGAAGTCCTGGCCGTCCATCCCGATCTCAAGCCGTGCTGGGCCGAGTGCTTCGAGTTGCTGCGGCGCCAAGGGCGCCGCGAGGACGCGCTGCACCTCGCCGAGGGGGCGCTTGCGCAGTTCGGCGACGCGGCGTTCCCGCTCGCGCTCAAAGGCGCGGCGCTGATCGAGCTCGACCGCTACCGCGAGGCCATCGCTGTGCTGGAGCAGGCGGTGGAGTACGATCCCGACCTCGCGCTCGTGTGGCACGAGCTGGGGTACGCCGCGTTCCGGCTAGGCGACAAGAACCGAGCGCTACTCGCGCTCGACCGCGCGTTCGCGCTCGAGCCGCACACTGAGACGCTGCGGCTGCGCGGGCGCATCCTTCGGGACGCCGGCCGCTACCAGGCGGCCGAGGTCGCCTACGAGGGGGCCGCGCAGGCAGCGGAGCACGCCGAGCAGCGCGAGGCGGCGGAGCGGGAGATCCTGGTCACCCGCCGCTACGCCTTCTATGCACCGCGGCGGCCGGAGGACCTCGCGCCTGCCGAGCGCTGGTTCGCCGAGACGGGCAGCGTCGTGCTGGCCGCCGCGGCGGGGGGGGACGTCCCGGACGACGCGACCTTGGTACACGCGTTCCTCGACCTCGCAAGCGATTCCGGCTGGCGGTTCGGCCAGGTCGTGACGGTGGGACCCGCGCTCCCGGCGTGGCAAGCGCTGGCCGAAGAGCTACGGCTGCCGCTCAGTGGCCGCGCGGCGTTCGACCCCGAGGCGGTACCGCTGGTCGTGGCGCAGCGCCCGCTCCCCGGCGACGCGGGCTGGAGCGCGCTCCCCAGCGCCGTGGCCCGGGGCGGCGCCGGGCTCGTCTTCGTGCTCGAGCAGGCCGCCGAAGACACCGCAGTGACCGGGGCGGACGTGATCGGCGTGCTCTCGGACGCCGGCCGCCGCCACGCCCGCGGCATCAACGTCGCCCACGCGCTGTCCGAAGCGCAGCATCCGGCGGCCCGCTGGGCCGGTCGCCGCCTGAAACCCTGACCAGCAGGGAGGTTCCTTGACCGCACCCGCCGGTCCCCGCGCGATGTCGGGGAGGGCCATCGTCGAGAGTCAGTTCGACCGCGCCGCCAACCTCATCAACCTCGAGCAGTACATGCGCCGCATCCTGATGTCCCCGTTCCGCGAGGTCCAGGTCGAGGTGCCGGTGCGGATGGACGACGGCCGCATCGAGGTGTTCACCGGGTACCGCATCCAGCACAACGGCGCGCGCGGACCATGCAAGGGGGGGATCCGCTACCACCCCGAGGCGGACCACGACGAGGTGCTGGGCCTCGCGACGATCATGACATGGAAGACGGCGCTGATGGACATCCCGTTCGGCGGCGCGAAGGGCGGCGTGACGGTGGACCCGAAGAAGCTCTCCAAGCTCGAGCTGGAGCGCCTCACCCGGCGCTTCACGCAGCGCATCTCCATCATGCTCGGGCCGTACCGCGACGTCCCGGCGCCGGACGTGAACACCAACGCCCAGGTGATGGCCTGGATCCTGGACGAGTACTCGAGCCGCCACGGCTATACGCCGGCGGCGGTGACCGGCAAGCCCGTCTCGCTGGGCGGATCGCTGGGACGTGAGGAGGCCACGGGCCGGGGGGTGATGTACGTGATGATGGAGTACGCCCGGGACTTCGGAATCGCGCTCAAAGGAAGCCGGGTCGTGATCCAGGGGTTCGGCAACGTCGGCGGTCACCTGGCACGGCTGCTCCACGCGGAGGCGGGCGTGCGAGTCGTGGCCGTGTCGGATGTGAACGGCGGCGTCGCGAACGACAAGGGGCTCGACATCCCGGCGCTGCTGGCGCACACCGCGACCCGGCGGCCCGTCGCCGAGTTCCCGGGCGGCACGGCGATCACGAACGAAGCGTTGTGGACGATCCCGTGCGACTGGCTCGTCCCC
>MNIR01000040.1 GCA_001919865.1 Gemmatimonadetes bacterium 13_1_20CM_4_69_16
GGTGTTGTAGGCGTCGATCTGCGCTTTACTGAACAGCATCACACTGCCGCTCCAGTCGAGGGCGTTCTGATCGAAGTAGTACGGGGCCGGCTGCCTCTCGCCCGCGCACTGGTAGTCCGTGAGCGAGTCGGTCTGCCCCTGCTGGCCCAGCACGTGCACCTCAAATTCAGGCGCGCCCTTCAACCAACCCTCAAAATCATCCACGAAATGGGCTTGCGTCATGTAGAGCCCGGCCGGGGGCGGCGGCGGTGGCGCAGGCGGGCTACCGCCGCCACCACAGTCCTCGTCGCACAGGCGCAGCGCGGGCGGCGCGGGCGGCGGTGTGAAGTCGGTCTCGACCGGGACTAGGGCGATCACGGGTGTAGCGGGCGGCCGGGCGGGGTCGAGCAGGATGCGGTGTCCCCATGGGTCGAAGGCAACCGGGATGTCGTGGTCGCCGATGGCGGTGGCGACCAGCACGTTCGCATCGCCGGTCCAGGCGCGCCGGTGCTCGGGCACGGGGAAGTACATCTCGAGCGGGATCGCCGCTCCGGCCTCACGGTCGACCTCGGCGGCCGACACGCCCGTCTGGCGCGCGACCTCGTCGCGCGCCAGGGCACCGTCGGCGGCGAGGAAGCGTTGGAAATGCAGCTTGTGCTCGCGGAAGGGAGAGCCGTCGAGCTGGGCTTTGACGTACGCGCGGAAGTGCGGGTGCGCGAGCGCGCGCGCCAAATGCTGCGCCAGGGCCTCGGATTTCGCCTGGAGCTGCTGCGCCGTACGGCTGGCCAGCGCGCCAGGCGTGCGGGGTGTGGGAGGGGGCGCAGAAGTGGTGGGGCGATCGCTGCACGCGAGCGTCGCCACGACTGCCCCGGCGGCCAGGGCTGTGAGATAGCGCGATTTATGAAACATGGCTGACTCCTTGGTCGAGGTTTGCGCGGCCAACATGAGGAGTCAGCTGGCGAACAGCGGCGTCCGATTGTCGCGCGGCCGGTCGAAATCCTGCGGCACGCCTCCCCCGCCGCCCCCGCCTCCCCGCCTGGAGCGGGGGTGTGTAGCTTCCCCATCCCCATGGCTCCGATGATCCCGCTCCTCCTTTTGTTGGTGGCTTGCGACACGACGGGCTACTGGCAGCAGCACGTCACTTACCGCATCGCGGCGTCGCTGGACGAGCCGGCGGGGGTGCTCACCGGTCGCGCGCGCATCGCGTACGTCAACCACTCGCCCGATACGCTGCGCGAGTTCTTCGTCCACCAGTACTTGAACGCGTTCCGGCCGGGCTCGCGCTGGGCGGCGGCCGACGCCGCGGAGGGGCGCGACCGGTTCCAGCACCTCCAGGACCCCGACTATGCGTTCGAGCGCATCAGCGCTGCGACGGTGATGGGGGAGGTGGGCGCGCCTGACTATCCGTACGCCCCGGACTCGACGATCGCGCACTGGGCCCTGCCGCGGCCGCTCGCGCCGGGGGACTCGATGGTGGTGGAGATCGACTGGCGGGCGCGGCCGTCCACTCGTCCCCGCCGTCAAGGGCGCCAGGGGCGGCGGTTCGACTTCGCGCAGTGGTATCCCAAAGTGGTCGTGTACGACCGCTACGGCTGGGAGGCCCACCCGCTCTATCCGGCGGGCGAGTTCTACGGCGAGTTTGCGACCTACGACGTGACGCTCGACCTGCCCGAGGATCAGGTGATCGGCGCCACCGGAGTCGCCGTGTGCGGCGATCCCGGGTGGGAGCACGCCCGGGTCGATGCCGGCCGCCCAATCGACTTGCAGCGCGCCTTCTACCCCCGGGCTCCGCGGCAGGCGTGCCCGGGCTCCGGGCGCGGCCGTAAGTCGGTGCGGTTCTACGCCGAGCAGGTCCATCACTTCGCGTTCTCGCTGAACCCGCGGTACGTGTACGAGGAAGGCCGCTACGGCGACGTCGTGGTGCGGGTGCTCTACCTCCCGGAAGACAGCGCGACCTGGGGCAAGGGGATCGCGGTGCGCAACACCCAGACGGCGCTGGCGTGGCTGGACTCGCTGTACGGCAAGTTCGAGTGGCCCACCCTCACCAACGTGCACCGCATCGAGGGCGGCGGCACCGAGTTCCCCATGATGGTGATGGACGGCTCGGCCGGGCTGGGCCTCATCCTCCACGAGGTGGGGCACAACTACACCATGGGCATCCTCGCCAACAACGAGTGGCGGGAGGGCTTTCTGGACGAAGGGTTCACGAGCTTCCAGACGAGCTGGTTCTTCCAGGCGCGTGGAGGACGCTCGGCCTACCCGGGCCTCGAGGCGGACGTGTTGCTGCTCGATCTCGAGCGCTGGAGCGAGCCCGTCTCGATGGTGAGCGAGCGGTTCCGCGATTTCGCGACCTACAATGAGATGGTGTACAACAAGGCGCAGCTGTTCTACGAGCAGCTGCGCTACGTGGTGGGCGACCAGACGATGCGCCGCATCCTGCGCGCCTACTACGCCCGCTGGAAGCTGAAGCACGTGGACGAGGAGGCGTTCCGGGAGGTGGCGGAGCAGGTCTCGCAGCAGGACCTGAAGTGGCTGTTCGGCCAATGGCTGCACGGGACGCCGTTGATCGATTATTCGCTGAAGCGCGTGACGCGAACGCGGCAGGCTGACGGCCGATGGCTGACGGCCGTCACGATCGAGCGGAAGGGCGACGGCTGGATGCCGGTCGAGATCGGCGACCGGGGGGGCGATACGATCTACGCCCGCGCGACCGGTCAGCCGGAGGTCGAGCGGGTGGAGTTCACGACCGCGCGGCGGCCCGGCCCGTTGATGCTCGACCCGCGGCTGCGGGCCCACGACTACAACATGCTCAACAACCGCGAACGGCGCGGGCTGTCGGGTCGCGGGGCGTGGACGCTGCGCATCGACGATCCGTTCCAGGAGACCGCGCGCCGCGACCGCGGCGTACGTGGGTTGCTGCCAGTGGTGTGGGCGAATGACTTCGGCGGCGTGACCGTGGGCTTGCGGGAACGCTCCAACTACCTCGGCCGCTACGATCAGGGTCTCGGGCTCACCACGCTGGCGACGCGACGCGGGGCGAGCCAGGCGGTCGGGTGGTACGGACGCTGGAGCAATCCCATCACCCACCTCATGCCCCGCACCGAAACGAGTGTGGCGGCGTGGCACACGGAGGGGCGGACGGGGGTGGCCGTGCAGGTCGATCGGTCGCTGCGTCGTCACCTGGACTTCGGTCCGGATCCACACGTCGGGTTCGACGCCCTGTGGATGGCCACGACCGACTTGGGGTATCTCGATCGCGGGCTGTGGGACGACGCGGGCACCGTCGAGGCGGGACCGTGGGTGAGCACGACTGCGCACCCGGGAGGGGGAGGGGGGGCCGCCGTGCTACGGGCGCGACTCGCGGCGCGCGGCGGGGTGGTGTACTGGAATCCTGGGTCCGGCGTCGTCTCCACCAACCGCTACGACTTCGAGGCGTTCGGCCGCTTCACGGGCGAAGCGAGCGTCCGCAGCCAGTTGCTGGGCGTGCGCCTGTTCGCCGGGGCGTACCTGGGCAACTCCAACCCGGTGCGGCAGCGGCGGATCTCCTTCGCCGGCGCCGACCCCTACGAGACGTTCACCAACCCGTTGCTGCGGAGCCGAGGCGCGCTGCTGGTGCGTCCCGACTTTCACTATCACGCCCCGGGGGGAGCCAATTTGCGGGGCTTCCGGAGCGATCTAGGCGGGCGCTGGGCCGTGGCGCTGAACGTCGAAGTGACGCCGTGGGTGCTGCGGCGCGACCGCGGTATCTTGCGGGGGGTAGGGCTCGAGTGGTTCGGGGACGCCGGCGTCGTGGACACGTTGATGATCCCGTCAGCGTCGGCCGGTCGGTGGTACACCACGCTTTGGGACCTGGGAGTCGGGCTCGTGACGCGGCAGCAAGTGAAGGACCTGAGTTGGACCATGCGCTTCGAGGTACCGTTGGCGGTGAACCGGTGGGACCATGCGGCGGACTTCGCCCCGGGGGACAAGCGGGTCGCGTTTCGCTGGCAGGTCAGCCTCGAGCCCAGCTTCTGATGGACACGCGCGCGAGCGACCGGCGCGGCTTCTTCCGCGAGTCATTCGACCGCCTGCTGCGGGAGGTCACGGTGCGCACCGAGCAGCGCGTCGCGCCGCGTCGCTATTTCCGCCCGCCGGGCGCCGCCGCCGAGCTGGCGTTCCTCGCTTCTTGCACGCGCTGCGGCGATTGCATCGACGTCTGCCCGGTGCACGCGATCATCAAGGCGCCGCCCAGCGCCGGCCTGGCCGCCGGGACGCCGATGATCGATCCCGCCATCCAGGCGTGCGTGGTGTGCGCAGACATGCCGTGCGCGCAGGCGTGCGAGACGGGCGCGCTCGTCCCACCCCCCGATGGCTGGGGGAGCGTTCACCTGGGAACCCTGGAGCTCGATCCCGAGCGTTGCATCACGTTCCACGGCGTCCCGTGCGGGGTGTGCGCTCGCGCCTGCCCGGTGGGGGAGCGGGCGCTCGCCCTCGACGGCGCCGGCCACCCGGTCTTGAAGCCCGAGGGGTGCGTGGGGTGCGGCGTGTGCGTCACGGCGTGCGTGACGTCACCGTCCTCGTTGCGACTGAGCCTGCTTACGTGATGAGGCAATTGCGGATTGCAGATTGCGGATTGCGGATTTGCGAGGGAAGGTCGTGCGCTTCGACTCTCGTCCTGCCAATCCGCAATCCGCAATCGCCAATCTGCAATTGCGGGGCGGAGGGGACGTGAGCGACCTCCCCTACCGCGTCGACAAGCCCTGGGGCTACGAGCTGATTTGGGCGAAGACTGATCGCTATGCCGGCAAGGTGCTGCA
This sequence comes from Gemmatimonadetes bacterium 13_1_20CM_4_69_16, assembly GCA_001919865.1. Taxonomy (GTDB): domain Bacteria; phylum Gemmatimonadota; class Gemmatimonadetes; order Gemmatimonadales; family GWC2-71-9; genus 20CM-4-69-16. The sequence goes on from MNIR01000040.1 coordinate 4,776, forward strand.
CATCGAGCCGGGGCACGTGTTGTCGCTGCAATACCACAACCTGAAGGACGAGTCGATCTATGTGCTGGCGGGGGAGATCATTCTCCGCATCCAGCAGGGTGATACGCTGATCGAGCGACGTCTCGGCCAGGGGGCGGCGTATCACATCCATCCCAAGCTGATCCACCAGTTCGAGGCGGTGGTGGCGAGCGACCTGCTCGAGGCCTCGACGCCCGAGATCGACGACGTGGTGCGCCTCAAGGACCGCTACGGGAGGGTGTAAGTGAAGGTCATCGTGCCACTCGCAGGGAAGGGAACCCGGCTGCTGCCGCTCACCAAGCGCGTTCCCAAGCCGCTCGTCCACGTCGCCGGCCGGCCCGTCATGGACTACGTGATGGACACGGTGAAGGGCTTCGATGTGGACGAGCTGATCGTCATTACCGGGCATCTCAAAGACATAGTCGAGCGGTACATTGTCACGCATTACGAAGTCCCCGCCAAATTCGTCGAGCAACAAACGCTGGATGGCACGGCGGGAGCGATCAACCTGGCCCGGCCGTTCGTGAACGGGCCGGTGCTGATCATCTTCGTGGACACGCTGTTCGATGCGGACCTGTCGCTGATCCGTACCGTCGCGGCGGACGGCATCCTCTGGGCGAAGGAGGTCGAGGACTACCAGCGGTTCGGGGTCATCGTGACGGACCAGCGCGGCTACATGCAGTCGATCGTCGAGAAGCCGAGCACGCCGGTGTCGCGGCTCGCCAATATCGGGCTCTACTACATCAAGGACTGGAAAACGCTGTTCGACGGGATCGCGCACGTGCTGAAGCAGCCACCCGGCAAAGGTGGCGAGTATTACCTCACCGACGCGTTCCAGTACATGGTGGATCGCGGGCGCCGTCTCTTCACCGCCCCCGTCGGAGGCTGGTACGATTGCGGCAAGGTGGACACACTGCTCGAGACCAACCGGCACCTGCTCGAGGGTGGGGGACGGGCGCGGATCCCCCAAGGGCCGTGCCCCCGCTGTACGATCGTGCCCCCGGTGTACATCGAGGACGGCGTCACGATACACGATGCCACCGTGGGGCCCAACGTCTCCATCGAGGCCGGGAGCTACGTCACCGAGAGCACCATCGCGAACAGCATCCTCGGGCGCGGCGTGCGAGTGGTAGGGAGTACGGTGCGAGACTCGGTGGTGGGAGACGAGCAGGTGATCGAGGGCACGATCGTCGTCGCGAGCGTGTTGGACGGCGGGGAGCTGGTCGCGGCGAAGTAGCGGGCGCGCCCACATGAACGTCACGCAAATCCGGGAGCTGTACGAGTTCAACGCGTGGGCTCACCGGCGCGTGTTCGACGCGCTGGTCCCCCTGCCCGCGGCACAATACCTCGAGGACCGGAAGAGCAGCCACGGCGGGATCCACGGAACGCTGTGCCACGTCGTCTGGGCCGAGCAGCTGTGGCTGACCCGGTGGCTGGGGCAGCCGGCTCCGGCCGTCGCGCAAGGGAAGGATCTCGGCTCGCTGGCCGAGGTCCGGGCGCGGTGGGAAGCGGTACAGCTCGAGCGGGGACGGTTTCTGCAGCGCTTGACTGACGCCACACTCGCGGCCACGCTCACGGTCATCCCGTCGATGGGCGGCGCCTACGTCCACACCTACGGGCAGACGCTGCAGCATGTGGTCGATCACGCCTCATACCACCGCGGCCAGGTGATCACCCTGCTGCGCCAGCTCGGCGTGAAGCCTCCCAGCACCGGCCTAATCTTGTTCTACCGCGAGCGCGCCACCGGCCGTCACCTTCCCAACTTCTGATATGGCAGTGTATTACAGATGGGTTGACCAGCGGCGGGAACCGAAGTTACTTACTGACCGTTCAGTAACTAACTCAGGAGATTGCTCGTGGCACACGCGGTCGTTCCCTCGAAGCGCAAGACCAAGCCCCGCTGGCAGCGGCGCAAAGACGCCCGGCCGGAGGAGCTGATCGCTGCCGCGCTCGACGAGTTTGTGGAGCGCGGCTACGAGGCGGCTAAGCTCGCCGACGTCGCCCGCCGCGCCGGCGTTACCAAGGGCACGATCTACCTCTACTTCGAGAGCAAGGAAGCGTTGTTCAAGGCCGTGGTGCGGGAAACCATCGTGCCCGTCATCGCCCAAGGCGAGGCGCTGGCGCGATCGTTCACCGGGAGCGCGCGCGAGCTGCTGGAGCAGCTGGTGCGGGAATACTGGCGGCTGGTTGGGGAGACCGCGCTCGCCGGGATCCCGAAGCTCATGATGGCCGAAGCCGCCACGTTTCCCGAGCTGACCCGCTTCTATTACGACGAAGTCGTGACCCGCGGGCACCGCCTGATGGCCAGCGTGATCGAGCGCGGCGTCAAGAACGGCGAGTTCCGACCGGTGGACGTCATGCTCGCCGCGAAGCTCGCCATGTCGCCGCTGATGCACGCCGCCGTGGTGCGCCGGGCCTTTGTGTCCTGCATGCCGGAGGGCTTCAACGTCCAGAAGTACCTCGACACCCATATCGACCTGTACCTCCATGGTATCGCGAAACAGTAGTCGTCCGCTCGTCGCCCTGGTCGCATGGCTCGGCGCCGCGCCGCTCGCGGCGCAGGCGCCCGCGGCGACCGCGCCGCTGCGTCTTTCGTTCGCCGACGCGGTGAACCTGGCGGCGGGCAAGACGCCGCTCGTCGAGCTCGCCACGTTGCGCACCACAGAGGCGGACGCGCGGGTCCGGCAAGCGCGCGCAGCGCTGCTGCCGTCGCTGTCGGGGAGCGGCGCGTGGCTCAACCGCTCGTTCAACTCGCGCTCGATCGGGATCTCGTTTCCCGGCGTGCCGGAGCTGATCGGGCCGTTCAACAATTACGACGCCCGCTTCAACGCGGCCCAGACGCTGTTCGACTGGTCGAGCGTGGTGCGGGTGCGCGCGGCCGGGGCGCAGGCCGACGGCAGCCGCGCCGAGCGCGGGGTGACGGTCGAGGGCTCAGTGCTGACGACGGCGCTCGCCTACGTCCGCGCGGTGCGCGCGCAGTCCGTGGTGGCGGCGCGGCAGGCTGATTCGGTCATTGCGGCCGAGCTGGTCGGGCTCGCCGAGGCCCAGCGCGTCGCCGGCGTGAGCCCGGCGATCGACGTGACACGCGCCCGGGCGCAGCTCGCCACGGCGCAAGGGCTGCTGCTCGTGGCCAAGAACCAGCTCGATCGCGGCCGCATCGACGTGGCGCGCGCGCTGGGCCTCGACCCGGCCACACCGCTCACGTTCGCCGATTCACTGGCGCCTTCGCTCGGCGCCGCCGACGTGCCGGTCCAGCGGGACGCGGCCGTCACCGCCGCGCTCGCCAACCGGCCCGACTTGCGGGCGGAGCTGGCGCGCGCCGTCGCGGCGCGGCAGACCGGATCGGCGATCCGTGCGGAACGGCTGCCCCGGCTCGAGCTGGCGGGCGATTACGGCGTCAACGGCATGACCGTGCCGGGGGCGATCGCCACCCGCGACATCACCTTGCAGGTGAGCGTGCCGATTCTCGACGGCTTCCGGCGTGAAGCGCGGCTCGCCGAGCAAGACGCCGTGGTGCGCGAGTCGCAGGTGCGCGAGGCCGACCTGCGTCGCCAGATCGCCGCCGAGGTGGATGCCGCCCTGCTCGACCTGGGGTCGGCCGAAGCGCAGCAGGCGGTGGCCCGCGAGCAGCTGCGGCTCGCCGAGAGTGAGCTCAGCCAGTCGCGCGAGCGTTTCAAGGCCGGCGTTGCCGGCAACATCGACGTGATCACCGCGCAGGC
>MNIR01000027.1 GCA_001919865.1 Gemmatimonadetes bacterium 13_1_20CM_4_69_16
GGGCGCCCGCATGTTCAGGATGGTGGGCGCCCGCATGTTCAGGATGGTGACGATGAAGTTGAACCCCGCGGCGAGCGACGAGATACCGAGGATCTGCAGGCCCAGCACCCAGAAATCGATGTTCGGTCCGGGCGAGTACTGTCGCTCCGTCAGGTTGGCGTAGCCGAACCAGCCGCCGTCGGGGGCGACGTTCAGCATCCCGGCGTGGAACAGCGGTCCCACGAACCAGCTGGCGTTGAGCAACAACCCGCCGAACAGGAACACCCAGTAGCTGAACGCGTTGAGCCGCGGGAACGCCACGTCACGCGCGCCGATCTGGAGCGGCACCATGTAGTTGAAGAAGCTCGCGCCGAGCGGCATCAGCGCGAGAAAGATCATGGTGGTCCCGTGCATGGTGAACAGCTGGTTGTACGTCTCGGCGCTCACCACCTGCCCGTTCGGCTGCGCCAGCTGCACACGGATGAACAGCGCCTCGATACCGCCGATCAGGAAGAACGCGAGGGCCGTCCAGAAGTACAGCAAGCCGATCCGCTTGTGATCGGTGGTGGTGAGCCAGCTCGTCAGGCCTCGGGCGTCGCTCACTTCAAGCTCGCGAGATAGGCGACGAGGGCCGCGATGTCGGCGTCTGTGAGCGGCGGCTTCAAGCGGGTCATGAGCGAGCCGGGCTTGAGCGCGGGCGCGTCGGCGATCCAGCTCGCGAGGTGCGCCGAGTCATTGGGGAACAGCCCGCTCGCGATCGTCGTCCGGCTGCCGACGTGCGTGAGGTTTGGGCCGATGACGCCGGGCGAGACGCCCTGGATCGTATGACAGCCGATACAGGCGCTGCGCGCGAAGACGGCCTTGCCGCGCTCGGCGACCGTCCCCGCAGCCGGCGCCGCCGGCCCCGCCAGCTGCACCGTGGCCCAGTGCCCGAAGTCGGAGTCCGAGTCGACGACGACGCGCAGTCGCATATTGGCGTGGGAGGCGCCGCAGAACTCGGCGCATTGGCCCGTGTAGTCGCCCACCCGCTCGGCGCGAAACGCGATCCGGTTCACGTGGCCGGGGATGGCGTCCCGCTTGCCGCCCAGCGGCGGCGCCCAGAACGCGTGGATCACATCGGCCGAGGTGATGGAGAGCTGCACCGCCCTGCCGAGCGGGACGTGCAGCTCGTTCGCGGTGACGAGCCCGAGCTCCCGGTACCGGAACTCCCACCACCACTGGTGACCGATCACGTCCACTTTGAGGGCGTCGGCGGGCGCCTCGCCCGCGGTCGCGAAGATCGTCCGGACCGTCGGCACCGCGACGAACACGAGTATGACGGCCGGCGCCAGCGTCCAGGCAATCTCCATCACCGTGTGGCCGTGGGTCGGCTTCGGCGCGGGCCTCCCCTCGCGGTGGCGGAACCGGATCAGCGCGACGACCAACAGCGCCTCCACCACGACGAAAACGCCGGCCGCCCACCAGAAGATGTCGGTGAAGAGGTGGTCGATCGCCCAGCCGTAGTCCGATCTGGGCGCGAGCGTGCTCTGGGGGAACGGACCGGCGCAGCCCGCGACGCCGAGCGCGGCGGCGATCAGCCCGAGCCGATATCGCGACACGTCGTGGCGCCCTTAGGGCTTTTCGGGCGAAGGCCGTCGCAGTTCCGCCGCCTTGGGCCGCGCGGCCGCACCGTTCACGGTCCGGAACGCCGCGTTTACCGCCGGCAGATCGCGCGCCAAGGCCTCGCGCAGGGCAACCAGCTGTTGCGCGATCTGGGGCGCGAACATCCGGAACACGTCGTGCGACTGGGCCGTCGGACGCCCGTCGACGCTTGCCACGACGGAGCTCAAGGAGCTGATGCGCTCGACCAGTTTGGGGGGAAAGTTGAGCGGGTCCTGGAACGATCGATTGCGCACCTGGTACAGCTCCCCCTCGATCGCCGTCAGCCGGTCGCTCAGACCCCGAGCAAGCGCTCCCAGGCGCGCCGTGTCGGACGCCGGCGCGGCCTGCAGCCGCTCCTCGAGCTGGGCCCGCAGGTTACGGATCGTGAGCACGGCGGTGGTGGCCGCGTTCACGGTGTCGCGCAGCTGTTTCAGGAACGCGAACTGATCCCGCAGCTCCGCCGGCGTCACCTTCGAACGGGGATCCACTTTGAGCGTGAACCGTTGCGTGTAGGTCCGGCCGCCGGTGCGGAGGCGGACTTGATAGACGCCCGGCGGCGCCATCGGTCCCCCGACGTCGACCCCGACCATGCCCCAGAACGCGGCGGCGTCGGGATACCGCATGCTCCAGGCGAACATGTTGAGCCCCGCCTTGTTGGCGGCGCGCGGCTCGGCCGGCGGTCGCCGTGGCCACGGCTTGTCCTCGTCCTTGGCGGTGTCGGCAAACAGCGTGCCGAGAATGCTGTCGACCTTTGCCGAGTCGACGACGCCGGCGGCCTTGAGGCTGTCCGTCCGCGACCGCTTGAGGGTGTCGGTGCGCAGACTGTCCAGCGTCGCGAGCGAATCCTGCTTGCTCGAGAATCCGCGGATCACGCGGCCCGCGGCGTCGAGGACGTCGAGCCGGACCTCGCGATTCTTCTCCTTGAGCCAGTAGTAGATCATCGCTCCGCTCGGCGGGTTTTTCCCCACCGGGTGCGCGTCGTTGCCGCCGCCACCGAAGCCGCCGCCCCACTCCACCCGGTAGGCATCGCGCGGCTTGAAAAGGTGCGCGGACCCCCTCGGCACGGCGCGCGACAGCTGTCGCAGCGGCGAGATGTCGTCCAGGATCCAGAACGAGCGCCCGTGCGTCGCCGCGACGAGGTCACCTTCCTTGATCACGAGGTCGTGCACCGGCACGATGGGGAGGTTGAGCCGCAGCGTTTGCCAGTTCGCCCCGTCGTCGAACGACACCCACACGCCCCGCTCGGTGCCCGCGAACAGCAGCCCGCGGCGGGCCGGATCCTCGCGCACCACCCGCACGAACTCGCCCGCCGGGATGCCCTTCACGATCTTGATCCAGCTGCGCCCGTAGTCGGTCGTCTTGTAGATCAGGGGCGCCGGGTCCTCGAGCTGATAGCGGTTCGCCGCCAGATAGGCGGTGCCTGCCGCGGAGGGCGCGGCTTCGATCGTGGAAATGCGCGTGAACGGCGCCAACGCGTGCGGCGTCACGTCCTTCCACGTCTTGCCGCCGTCACGGGTCACGTGCACCAGCCCGTCGTCCGACCCGGCCCAGATCAGTCCCTTCACGCGCGGCGACTCGGCGAGCGCGAAGATCGTGGCGTAGTACTCGGCCGTGGTTTGGTCGCTCGTGATCGGCCCTCCCGAGACGCCCAGCGTCGCGGGGTCGTGCCGCGTGAGATCGGGCGAGATCGGCGTCCAGCTCAGCCCTTCGTTCACCGACTTGAACAACACGTTGCCGCCGATGTAGAGCACCCGCGGGTCGTGCGGCGAGATCACGAGCGGCGACGTCCACTGGAAGCGGTACTTCCCTTCCCCGGCCGGGTGGCCATCGGGGCTGTCGGGCCAGGGATTGATGATGCGCGCGAAGCCGGTCTTGTGGTCCACCCGCTCCAGGAAGCCCGAGTTGTCACCGCCGAACGTGATGTCGGGGTCGTCGGGCCGCGCTTGGATGTGGCCGGACTCACCGGCCACGTCGTACCACTGGGCGCGGTCGATCCCGCCGGGCCAGCGACTCGGCCCGCACACCCCCGAGTTGTCCTGCTGGGCCCCGCACACGCGGTACGGAAAGTGGTTGGTCGTGGTGACGTGGTAGAACTGCGCGGTGGCGTAGTCCTGGTCGGTCCACGTCTTGCCGCCGTTGAACGACACGTTGGCCCCGCCGTCGTTTCCCTCGATCATGCGCTGGGGGTCGTTGGGCGCGATCCACATGTCGTGGTTGTCGCCGTGCGGATCGACCAGGTGTGCGAACGTCTGCCCCCCGTCCTTCGACTTGTACGCCAGGACGTTCAGGGCGTAGACGGTGTTGGTGTCCTTGGGATCCGCGAAGATGCGCGAGTAGTACCACGGGCGCTGTCGCAGTTTCCGCTCGGCGTTGACGTAGCGCCACGTCGCGCCGCCGTCGTCGGAGCGGTACACACCGCCCGCGTCCGCCTCGATCAGCGCCCACACGAGCGATGGCTTCGCCGCCGAGACCGAGAGGCCGATGTTGCCCAGGAGCCCTGTGGGGAGCCCGGGGTTGTGCGTGAGCTCGCTCCAGTTCTCGCCGCCGTCGGTCGACTTGAAGATCCCGCCCCCCGCCCCGCCCGAGACGAGCTGCCACGGCTTGCGCTGCGCCTGCCAAAACGCCGCATACAACACGTCCGGGTTCGCCGGATCCAGCACGAGATCCGATATCCCGGTCGAGTCGTTGCGAAACAGCAGCTTGCGCCAGGTCGCGCCGCCGTCGGTCGTCTTGTAGACCCCGCGCTCGGCGTTCGGGCCGAAGGCGTGGCCCTGCGCGCCCACCCACACGACGTCCGGGTTGGTGGGGTGCACCCGCACCCGGGAGATCTGCTGCGTCTCGGCGAGCCCCACGAGCTTCCACGTCTTCCCGCCGTCGGTCGTCTTGAAGACGCCGTCACCGTGGGAGACGTTGCCGCGAATCGGATACTCCCCGGTGCCGACGTAGACGACGTTTGGGTTCGACTCGCTTACGCCGATCGCGCCGATCGTGCCGCCGAAGTACTTGTCAGCCGCGGGCAGCCAGGTGTTGCCCCCGTCCGTCGTCTTGAAGACGCCGCCGCCCGTCGTCCCCATCCAGTACTCGTTGGGGCGGGACGCGGAGCCGGCCACGGCCACGCTCCGGCCCCCACGGAAGATTCCGATCTCGCGCCACTTGAGCGCGGCGAAGACGGTCGAGTCGTACGGAGCAGCCTGGGCCGGCGCGGAGCGCGCGGGCGAGACGAGCGAGCCGAGGGCGAGGAGCGCGGCGAGGCGGGCCAGCACGGACAAACCTCCGAGGGGGGATGATCAAGGGACCCACGTAGCACGCAAACGGGACGCCCCGCAAGGGGCGCGGGGCTAGGGCTTCTGCAGCATCATGCCCGGCATCTCCTGCGGCTTTTCGGTGATCGAGGACTTGGCGTCCCTTCCCCGGCCGGTGAGGACCATCTCGCCGCCGTCCTTGGGGCGCGCCTTGACGATGCCGAAGGGGACGTCGCGTGCCACCCACGCCTCGCCGCCGTCGACGTTCTTGAGATGCAGTGCGCGAATCGGGCCGGCGGGCACGGTCACGCTCTCCCAACCCACGACCTGGGCGCTGGCACAGCGACGGGCCGCATCCACCGCTGCGTTGTTCTGACCCATGCGCTGCCCCATCATGCCCACCATCTGCTCCGGGAGCTTCATCGCCGGCTGGCCTTCGGGCTTCACGATCATCCCGTGGATCGTCGCCGCATCGCCGCCGAACCCGGGCACGAGTAGCTGCACGATGCCCCCCTGACCGCGGGGGCCGCCGCTGCCGTTGATCTCGAACCAGTAGAGGGTCGAGTCACCCCGCCGTTCTTGGCCCACGATCGCGAGCCGAATCTTCGCGCCGTCCGCTTGGCCGCCCGACATGGTGTAGGACGCCCATTGGCCGAGGGTCACATTGCCGATGGCCTTGCACAGCTCGGCCGCTTCCTGGGCGTGAAGAGGGGAGGCGGCGAGCGCCGTGAGGGCGAAGGCCGTGAGGCACGCGAGCGGTCTCGGCATGGTGGGTCTCCCAAGAGGACGGATATCTCGGTAACAGGATCCAAGTTCGCCACGCCCAGGGCATCGCCGTGAGCGACTTCGTTTACCCCGCGTGGTTCGACGGGTTTCGCAAGCCAGGATCGGCCCAGTTCGATGTCGCTACGGCAGCGGGGTCGCCGTCGTGGCGGCCCTCTCGCAGGCCGGCGCCCCTTCGCGCGTGGCCGGCGGGGCCGGTGTCGAGCCCACGAAGATGGCGCACTGCTGGAGCGTGTTGGCGCCCGTGATCGTCGCAGTCCACCCATCCTTGGTCAGCGTAATCGCGGGCGGCCGGTTGCCAGGAGACACGTGATATGACCCGCCCAGGTCCGTCGTATACGTTTGGTTTTCGGCAAGGTAGTTCTCTTGCACCGTCACAAGATTACGGAGGTCGGACTTCATGGCGGCGAGCTGTGCTCGCTCTTTGGTGTTGGCGAGCCTGGGGATCGCGATGGTGGCCAGCAGGCCGATCAGCGCCATCACGATGAGCAGTTCGATGAGGGTGAAGCCTTTGGCCTTCATAGCCATGCGTCCATTCGAGGACCAGGTCGGCTCGACTACGTTTATTCTGGACCCGGCGCGCGCGCCCCTGCAAGGGGGGGGGACGGCGCGCATCCCCGGCCCGGGACAGGGAAGGTTGGGAATTCACAAAGCCGATGGGGGGGTTGCGACCAGGGCGCACGGCATGAAACCACCTCGTCTGACGATTGGACTGTACGCATTTCAAACGGCCGTGGCACTGGCCGCCTGCCGGAACAGCCCGGCGGCGCGTCCCGAGCCGCCGCTCCCGACCAGCGCGCCGAGCGTGCGGGTTCAAGGCAACGCGCTGGTCGATTCAACCGGCGGCCGGGTGCGGCTGCGGGGCGTGAACCGCTCCGGCACGGAATACGCCTGCGCGCAAGGGTGGGGGATGTTCGACGGCCCGTCCGACTCGGCGTCCGTGCAAGCGATCGCGTCCTGGAAGGGGAACGTCGTCCGCGTACCGCTCAACGAAACCTGTTGGCTGGGGATCAACGGCGTCGCGTCCGCGTACTCGGGTGACAACTACCGTCGTGCGATCGCCGCCTACGTGGCGCTGCTCAATCGCACCGGGCTGGCCGTCATTCTGGACTTGCATTGGACCGCGGCCGGCACCGCGAAGGCGCTCGCTCAGGCCCCGATGCCGAACCGCGATCACACGCCGGACTTCTGGCGACAGGTGGCGGCGGCCTACAAGGGTAACAACAGCGTGATCTTCGACCTGTTCAACGAGCCGTTTCCCGATAACAACTCGGACACGCCGGAAGCCTGGCGCTGCTGGCGCGATGGGGGCACGTGCAGCGGCATGAGCTTCCAGGCGGCGGGGATGCAAGAGCTGGTCGACGCGGTTCGCAGCACCGGCGCGACGAACGTCATCCTACTCGGCGGGGTCCAGTACTCCGCGACGCTCTCGAGCTGGGTCGCCTCCAAGCCCACCGATCCACTCAACAACCTGGCTGCGTCATGGCACGTCTACAACTTCAGCTGGTGCCACACGCAAGCGTGCTGGGATAGTCAAGCGGCGCCGGCGGCGCAACAGGCTCCGCTGGTGCTGGGGGAGCTGGGGCAAGACGACGGCGGCAGCGCTTTCGTCAGTTCGCTGATGGACTGGATGGACGCCCGGCAGGGCAGTTACCTCGCCTGGGTGTGGGACGTGTGGGGACAGAAACTCGACTTGATCACGAGCTACAACGGAACACCGACCCCGTACGGTCAGACCTTCAAGACGCGCTTCGGCTCGTAGCCGGCCGGGCGTCGCATTAGATTCCCGCTGCTTGCGACCGTGGCGGAACTGGTAGACGCGCAGGACTTAGGATCCTGTGGGGCAACCCGTGGGGGTTCGAGTCCCTCCGGTCGCATCTTCCGGCCTCGCGAGCCACCGCGACGTTGCAGCTGTCGGGAGGCCTGACGCCCGATATGTTTGGCGCATCATGAGCGATGTGCCGGATCGCCTCAGCGTCGCGCTGGCCGATCGGTACGTCCTCGAGCGCGAGCTCGGTCGGGGTGGGATGGCCACCGTGTATCTCGCCCGGGACGTGCGCCACCGTCGCGCGGTCGCCGTCAAGGTGCTCCGGCCCGAGCTCGCGGCGGTGCTGGGCCCCGAGCGGTTCCTGCGCGAGATCGAGGTCGCTGCACAGCTCAACCATCCCCACATCCTCCAGCTGTACGACTCCGGCGAGGCAGGCGGGTTCCTTTATTACGTGATGCCCTTGGTCGACGGCGAATCCCTGCGGGACCGCCTGGAGCGCGAGCGCCAACTGCCGGTGGAGGACGCGCTGCAGATCGTCCGTGAAGTAGCCGACGCCCTCGCCTTCGCCCATAGCCGCCGCGTCGTGCATCGGGACGTCAAGCCCGAGAACATCCTGCTCGCAGGGGGGCACGCAGTGATCGCCGACTTTGGAATCGCGCGCGCGGTCACCGCCGCGGGAGGCGAGCGGCTCACCCAGACCGGGGTGTCGCTCGGTACGCCGGCCTACATGAGTCCAGAGCAGTGGGCGGGGGACGAAGGGCTCGACGGGCGGAGCGATCTCTACAGCCTCGGCTGCGTGCTGTACGAGACGCTCATGGGCGAGCCGCCGTTCGCCGGCTCCTCACCACAGGTGATCCTGGCGCGCCAGTCGATGGAACGGATTCCCTCGATCCGACTCGTGCGCCCGAACGTGCCGCCCGCGGTCGAGGCCGCGATCACCAGGGCGATCGCGAAGCTCCCCGCTGACCGGTTCGCGACCACGCTGCAGTTCGCCGAAGCACTCGTCGCCGCCCCGGCCGCGCCCTCCCCCGAGGCCGCGGCCCGCCCCGTCCCCAGCCGCCCGTTCCGGCGACGCGCAGCGGCGGGGGTGGCGATCGGCGTCCTCCTGCTCGGCGGCACGTTGGGAGGCCTCCGACTCCGCTCGCGCGCCACCGCAACCGGAGCTCTCGTTCCCGGCCGCGTCGTGGTCGGCCAACTGGAAAACCGTACCGGCGATTCCACGCTGAACGACGTCGGCAGCATGGCGGCCGACTGGATCACGCAAGGACTACAGAGCACGGGGCTGGTGGATGTCATCCCGTCACCCACGGCCCTGCAGGCGTCGCGGTTCGTGGCTCAACAAGCCCCGGCCGGACGGCGGGGGGGGGGCCGCGACCCGATCGCGGCGCTCGCCCAAGAGACGGGTGCCGGCACGGTCATCTCGGGGGCGTTTTATCGCGACGCAACCGCCATCGAGTTCCACGTGCAAGTCACGGCGGTGAACGGCTCCCGACCGGTGGGCGCGCTCGATCCCGTGCGCGGCGACTTGCGGGCGCCCGGCGACGCGATCGTCCGACTGCGCGATCGCGTGTTGGGACTGCTCGCGGTCTCGCTGGACGAGCGGTTCACGGCGTCCCGAACGGAAAGCCGGCCTCCCACGTTCGAGGCCTATCGGGAGTTCAGTCAAGGGCTGGACGCGTATGTCAGCAACGCCTACCATGAGGCCCTCCCGCATTTCTCCCGTGCGTTCCGCCTCGACTCCTCCTTCGCGTTGGCCCTGCTATACACGGCGCTGTGTCACTCCAACCTCGAGGAGCGAGCGCAGGCTGACTCGGTCACCAAAGTCCTCGCGCGGTTTCGGGACCGGCTGACCGACTACGACCGCGACTGGCTTGATTATCTGCGGGCTCAGTTCGACGGCGACCACGAGCGCGCGCTGCGAGCGATCCGCCGCGCCGCGGAGATCGCCCCGGGATCCAAGGCGGCTTACAACGTTGCCTACGTTGCACTCCAAACCAACCGCCCCCGCGAGGCGCTGCACGCCCTGCAGACACTCGACCCCGAGCGGGGGCCGATGCGCGGGTGGTTCCCCTATTGGGACCAGCTCACGGACGCTTGGCATCGTGAGGGTGACCATGCGCAGGAGTTGCAGGCGGCGCGGCGGGCCCGGCAGCTGTTCCCCGATCGCCTCAAGGCGGTGGAGTTCGAGGCCGAGGCCCTAGCCGCGATGGGGCGGGTGTCGGACCTCGGCGCCCTCCTGGATCCGCTCGACACGCTCGGTGCGCGGGACGTCCGGCCGGGCACAGTGCTCACCAACGTCGCCGACGAGCTCCGGACCCACGGCCAGTTCGAACAGGCGCGGCGGATTGCGGATCGGGCGGTTCATTGGTTCCAGCGCCGTCCAAGCCCGGAAGCGGCGACAGAAGGACACCGGGCCGCCTACGCCGGCGCCCTGGACGCCGCCGGTCGCTGGCGGGAGGCGGAGGCCATCGTCCGCGCTCTCGATCACGACTTCCCGGCGCGGGGGTCGTACCGCGGGTGGCTCGGCGTGCTCGCCGCCCGGCGCGGGGATCGGCCGGAGGCCGCACGGATTTCGCAGTGGCTCGCGTCGCGGCGGCAGCCCTACCAGTACGGCTTGCCGACCCTGCAACGGGCCCGCATCGCCGCGCTGCTCGGCGACCGCGACCGCACGGTGACGCTATTGCAGCAGGCGTTCGATGAGGGGCTCGCCGTTCCGAGGCACATGGACTGGAACTTCGAGTCCGTGTTCGGCTACTTGCCGTTCCAGAACCTGATGAAGCCGAGGGATTGAGCGGCTCCATGCCCGAGCTGACGGTGGCCATGCCGGCTTACAACACCGGACGCTATATCGGCGAGGCCATCGAGAGTGTGTTGCGCCAGGAGGGCGTGGACTTCGAGCTCGTCGTGGTGGACGACGGATCCGCGGACGACACGGTCCGCGTGGTGCGCGGCTTCCCAAGCCCGAGGATCCGGCTGATCGAGAACGGCGCGCGGCGGGGGATCGCGCACTGTCACAACGTCGTGCTCGAGCGCAGCACCGCGCCGTTCCTCGCCCACGTCGACTCGGACGATCTGATCCTGCCGGGCGCGCTGCGGAAATTAGTGGCGGCGGTGCGGAGCGCCCCGCGCGTCGGCCAGGCGTACTGCCATTACTGCCCCGTGGACCAGAACGGCCAGATCACGGACGAGGCGCTCCGGCGCCACCGCACGTTTCTGCTCGCGCAGCGCGGGCCTGGGTTCGATTATCGCCGGGGGCTTCTCGTGCACGGCATGGTCGTGAACCCGCTGCGCACCTATCGCCGGGAGGTGTTCGGCGTCGTAGGCCGGTTCGACGAGCGGCTACGCTACGCCGTGGACTACGACATGGCGCTTCGGATCGCCGAGCGGTATGACCTGGCGCTAGTGCCGGAGTTCCTGTACTGCCAGCGGATCCATGACACGAATATGACGGAAGGCCTGCGGCTCCAGGCGCTGCGGTCTTGGTGGACACGGGCGGCGATCATGCGCCGCCGCCTCCGGCCCGGCAGCGGGCTGCTCGGCCGCCGGCCCGCCGCAGTCTACGGGCTGATGCTGCTCGGGCTGCTGTACGCCCTTGGCATCCCGCGCGTCGCCCGCGCGGCGCGGCTCACGCCTTGACGACGTCAGTCAGCAGCCGCTCGTAGGCGCGCACGGCCCGCGGCAGGTCGAGCGCTGCGACGCGCTGCCGGCCGTGCTCGACCAGACGCCGCCGGAGTTCCCCCTCGGTGAGGAGGCGGCGTAGCCCGTCGGCCAGCGCGGCGGCGTCGCCCGGCGGCACGAGCAGGCCAGATCGACCGTCCTCGAGGTACTCCCGCACCCCGGCGCCGCAATCGGTCGACAGAATCGGCAGCCTCAGAGCCATCGCCTCGCCGAACACGTTCGGAAACGCCTCCGTGAACGACGACAACACGAGGAGTTCCGCCTGCGCCATGTAGCGCCACGGATTGCTCTGCGCCTCCACCAGCCGGGCGCGGTCGCCGAGCCCGAGCCGTCTGATCAGCGCTTCAAGCCGAGGACGCTCCGGGCCGTCCCCCACGATGGCGAGACCCGCGTCGAGCGAAGGCGGCAGCCGCGCGAATGCCTCTATCAGGCAATCGTACCCCTTGAGCGGCACGAGCCGCCCCACGGCGATCACCCATCGGCGACCGACCGCCCCCCCCAGCGGCGTTGGGCCGTCCCTGGCGCGCTGCTGCACGTTCTGCGTGTCTATCGGGTTGTGGACGACGGTGATACGCTCCGCGGGAATGGCGAAGTTCGTCACCAGATCTTGCTTCACCCCCTCCGCCACGGCCACGATGCGGTCCGCGCGCGGGAAGAGGTATCGTGTGATGGCGCGCATCAACGCGCGATCGATCCATGTCGGATAGAGGTACGCCGCCGACTCGGTCATGTGCTCGTGCACGTTCAGCACGACGCGCACCCGAGCCCGCAGGGCGATCTTGGTGAGGAGCGCCACGATGTGCGACCGCATCAGGAACGACGACACGACGGCGGCGCCGGTGTCGGTCACCACCGCGCGCAACCGGCGACACTCCTGCAACAGGGTCGTGACCTGATGCACCCGGCCGCGGTACGCCGCCGCTTCCGCGGATCCGGCCACGTGGAAGACGGGGAGGTCGGACCGGAGTTCACTGAGGAGACGCCCTTCCCGACTCAACAACAGCAGCACGGGCCGGAGCGCTGCGACGTGGTTGAGATAAAGGAGGAGGGCACGCTCGGCGCCACCGAGGTGCATGTTGCGCGCCAGGAACAGCACGGTGTCCGATTTCACGTATTCACTCTCATCGCACGCTCTATCTACTTGCCCCATCCCAGAATGCAATACAGCTTGACCTTGATGTGGCTGACGCGGATGCGCGAGGCGTTGTCGAGGATCGGCGGGGCTCCGAGTGCTCCCCCTTCTGAACCGTCCCGGCCGGCCACGGCCCGGTTCCGGGAGCTGTCCGAGTCGCACCGCGCCGCGTTTCGCGCCAGCGGGTTCAACCAGGAGCGGCCGTTCTTCCCCCAGCGCCTCTACTTCGTTCCCAAAGCGGGGCCGGACGCCCTGCGCCTCGCGACCTGGATGTGCGGAATCCGCGATCCCGACGCCCTATGGGAAATGCTGCTGTACGCGTCGGAGCCGGCGCGGGCGGAATTCCCCGCCGAGCTGTTCGTCGACGACGACCTCGTCTGGCACCGGCAGCACTTGGGTAGGCCGGGTCACGTCGCCTATGCCTGCGTCGCCATCAAGGGGCGCGCGCTGTTCGGCCTGAACTACGTCTCGGACGTCGTGCAGCGGATCGCGCGCGCGCGCGAGTTCAAGACCAGAATCGAGAACCGGTTCCGGGCGTGGCCGCCCCTGTTGTTGAACGGCCTCCTCAACGTCGCACTGGAGCGCGGAATTACGCGTGTGTTTTCGCCGACGGCCGACCTCGTCCTGCGGCACACCGACCCCGCGCGCACCGTCGGCCACGAGCTGTTCGAGCGGGTGTATGATCGCGCGGTGGAGCACCACTACCGCGCCCGGCGCAAGGGGCCGTGGTGGATGATCGACGTGGCGGAGAACCGGGACCGGGTCATTCGCCCCGACGTCGGCCATGAGCCGATCGCGGCGGAGAAGACGATCTGTGTGTTGCACGACATCGAGCGGGGGTTGGGGCACACGGACGTCGATCCCGAGTTCGCCGTTGCCGCCAACCGCCACGCACCGGACGCGCTCCGTGAGATGTTGCACATTGAGCGAACACTCGACGTGCGCGCCACCTATAACGTGGTCGGGTGCTTTCTCGAGGAGGTGCGGGGGCCGATCGAGCGGGACGGCCACTGCCTGGCGTTCCACTCCTTTGATCACCAGCTCGACACCCGGCAGCTTGCTCGCTGCCGCGCGACCGACTATCGGCTCGAGGGATACCACCCCCCTCGCAACCGGCTCACCCGGGAGCTGAACGAGCGCAACCTTTGCCGGCACAACTTTCAGTGGCTCGCGGCGACCCCGGACGCGATCGGGACGACCGCGCCGAGGGCGGAGCACCGTGTGGTCAAGGTCCCGGTTGTGTTCGACGACTGGGGGCTTTACCAGGGGCACACCAGCTACGAGGAATGGGAGCGCCGGGCGCTAGAGACCGTGGCGCGTAGCGACTTCGTCGCCTTCGGCCTGCACGACTGTTACGCCCCGCATTGGCTGCCGTTCTACCGCGAGTTTCTCCAGCGGCTCCAGCGGCTGGGACGCCTGCGCACGCTCGATGCGGTGGCGCATGAGGTGCTCCTGGCCGGGTGCGCCTAGCTCGGCCGCCGTCATGGCGCGCGTCGTCACCGTGTACAACACCGAGCGCCGCGCAGCGGAGCTCGTCGACATGTCCTACATCCGCTGGTTCAAGATGTCCGAGGCGCTGGCGCGCCGGGGCCACCAGGTGGACATCGCCACGGCGGAGTACCGGTGGAGCTTCCGGAAGCCGGTCGTCGAGATGGCCCCGAATCTGCGCCGGGTGCCGTTATCTCGCGTCGATTGGTCTCAGTACGACGTCGTGAAGACGCTGTTTCATCAGGGATTCCGGACGCTCGAGCGCTACGGCGGCGCGCGCCACCCGTTCATCATCTCGAAGCTGGGGTCGGTGGTCGGGCCTCGGGACATGGACGGCATCTATTTCTACGGGTGGCGCCGGCGGCGACTGTATGCCATCCAGCGGCGAATCCAAGCCACGTGCCGCTACGTGACGGTCCTGACCGCGCCGGCGAAGGAACTGTGGGTGCGCTGCTTCGGACCCCGTGACACGCTCCTCGTCGTGCCCGGCGGCGTCGACCGCGATCTCCCTCCCCGCGGACCCGATCCGTACCCCGACTCCGATGGACCGCGCTGTCTGTTCGCCGGCAACCTGTATCGCCGCGGGACGCAACCGGAGGCCCACCGCGCGCTCATCGCGAAGCTCAATTCGCTGGGCGCGTGGCTGCGCCGACTGGATGAGCGAGGCACAGCCCGCCTGTATGTGCTCGGGACCGGAGACGCGCGGGCGCTCGACTCGCGCGTCGTGACCTACCTCGGCGTCGTCCCTTACACCGCGTCCTGGGATTACTTGCGACACGCGGACCTCGGCGTGCTGGTCGCCGCCGGGCCCTTCATGCACAACAACGAGAGCAGCAAGCTGTACCACTACCTTCGAGCCGGGCTGCCGGTGGTCAGCGAAGCGGGGTTCCCGAACGACTTCCTCGTACGCGAGGCCGGCCTGGGCGTGGTTGTGGAGAACGGCGACATGCACGCGATGGCGGCTGCACTGCTCGCCGCCGGCGAGCGCGGTTGGGACAGGGAGCACGCCATCCGGTACATTGTAGTGCACCATACGTGGGACGCCCGGGTTGAGACGTACGACCGCTTGATCCGCCGGCACTTCCCCGGATAGCGGGCGCGCCATTATGACCGATCCCCAGGCCCGCCTCACCGCCGCCCTCGCCGGCCGTTACCGCGTCGAGCGCGAGCTGGGGCGGGGTGGCATGGCGACGGTCTACCTCGCCCGCGACCTCCGGCACAACCGCGGCGTGGCGGTGAAGGTGCTGCGGCCCGACATTGCGGGCGCAATCGGCGCGGACCGCTTCCTGCGCGAGATCGAGATCGCCGCGCAGCTGAGCCACCCGCACATCCTCCCGCTGTACGACTCCGGCGAGGCCGACGGCCTCCTCTACTATGTGATGCCGTTCGTGGAGGGCGAGTCGCTGCGAGACCGGCTCGAGCGCGAGGGCCAACTGCCGCTCGAGGACGCGCTGCAGATCACGCGCGAGGTGGCGGACGGACTGGCCTATGCCCACGGCCGCGGCCTGGTGCACCGGGACATCAAGCCCGAGAACATCCTGATCACTGGTGGCCACGCAGTGATCGCCGACTTCGGCATCGCCAAGGCCGTGACCGAAGCGGCGGGCGGCCGCATGACCGCGACCGGGCTCGCGGTCGGCACGCCGGCGTACATGAGCCCGGAGCAGTGGGCGGGCTCGACGACGCTGGACGGCCGGAGCGACCTCTACAGCCTCGGCTGCATGCTCTACGAGTTGCTGGTCGGGGAGTCACCGTATGCCGGCACCACGCCTCAGGTGATCTTAGCGCGCCAGTCGCTCGAGGCCATCCCGTCGGTCCGCCTCGTGCGGCCAGCGGTCCGGCCGGGAGTCGAGGCGGCGATCGTAAAGGCGCTCGCCAAGGTCCCCGCCGACCGCTTCGCCTCAACGCTCGAGTTCGCCGCCGCGCTCACCGCGCCGGACACGCCGCGCAGTTCGGCCGCCCCCGCCCCCGCCCCCGCCCCGCGCCCCTGGAGGCTCCCGGCGCCCCGCCTGCTCGCCGGCCTTGGGCTCGCCGCGGCGCTCGCGGTCGGTGGCTACGTCGCCTTCGCGCGGCTCCAGTCAGGCGGCTCTCAAGGGAGCCGCACACGGCTGGCGGTGCTGCCGTTCGAGAATCTGGGGCGGGGCGACGATGAGTACTTCTCGGACGGCATTACGGAGGAGATCACGGGGCGACTCGCAACGATCGACCGGGTCAGCGTGATCGCGCGCACCAGCGCCATGCAGTACAAGAAGGCCTCGATGCCTGTCAAGAAGATCGGCGCCGAGCTCGGCGTCGCTTACGTGATCGAGGGGAGCGTGCGCTGGGACAAGTCCGGCCCGGGGCTGGGGCGGGTGCTGGTGAGCGCGCGGCTCATCAAAGTGTCGGACGGCTCCACCGTCTGGTCCAGCCCCCAATACAACGTTCAGTTGTCGGACGTGTTCACCGTGCAGTCGAGCATCGCGCAACAAGTAGCGGAGGCCCTCAACGTCGCGTTGCTCGAGCCCGAGCGCCAGCGCCTGGCGGCCCGACCGACCGACAACGTCGAGGCGTACGACTACTATCTACGGGGCAACAGCTACTACAACCGCAGCTGGGAGCGGCCCGACGTCGAAACCGCGCTGCAGATGTATCAGCGCGCGGTCCAGCTCGACCGGCGCTTCGCGCTGGCCTTCGCCCAGATCGGGCGCACCAACGCCTGGATGTACCGGCTGGGGTATGACGTATCCGAGGAGCGGCTCCGCGCGTCCAAGACGGCCGTCGACAGCGCGTTGACGCTCAACCAGGACCTTCCCGAGGCCCATATCGCGCTCGGCCTCTACTACTACTGGGGCCGCAAGGACTACGACCACGCCATCCCCCAGCTCATGCACGCGCGCGACCTACAGCCCGGCAACGCGCTCGTCTACCAGAACATCGGCAACGTGCTCCGGCGGCAGGGGCGGTTCGACGAGGCCATCGCCAATTACCAACGCGCGGCCGAGCTCGACCCACGGTCGTACGTGATTCCGTTCAACATCGGGGAGACGTACTTGTACACGCGACGCTACGCCCCGGCGGAGCGCGAGTTTGACCGCGTCCTCTCGCTGGCTCCCGATTTCCTCGACGTGTACCTGAACAAGGCAGCCCTCTCAATCCATCGCGACGGGAACGTGGCGGCCGCCCGGCAGACGTTGGAGCGGGCCGCCCAGCAGATCCCCCCGACTCGCTGGCGGCCCATCTGGGGGTTCTGGTTTCTCGGCTTCTCGCGGATCGTCTACGACAACCGCGACCTGATCGGGCGCCTGGCACCCGGAGCATTGGGGCTCGATACGGCGGCGTACTACGGCGCCAAAGCGGAGGTGTACGAGCGGCTGGGCCAGTCGGACCGGGCGCGCGCGTGCTACGGTCGGTCGCCCACGACGCGTTCGACGGCCCGGCCTGGCTGGTCAACCTGGCGTACGTCCAGCTACGACTGGGGCAGCCGGACTCCGCGATCGAGCGGCTCGGCCAGGCACTTGCCATTCCGTCGCGCGTGTCCCCGAACTGGTTGCGGCTCGACCCCGCGTGGGCTCCCTTGCGGGGGGACCCGCGGTTCCAACGGCTGGTGGAAGGCAAGCTCCCGGCTTCGCTGACCGGCACGCCGGGCCCCTAGCCGAGCCCGCAGCGTGGCCAACTTTCTGTTGGTGGCGGATCCCGATTCCGACCGGCGCGCCCGATTCGTGAGAGGCGTCCGGACGCGGCTCCCGCCGCTCGACGGGCTGCGGACCGCAGAATGCGCCGCGGGAGACGTGCAGCTCCTCTGGGCGGCCGCGGATTCCGCGCCGATCAGCACAGCGGCCGACGGCGACGGTGTGGCAGTGCTATGGGGTGAGGCGATCGCAGGACCGGATGCCCGGCGGATCGGGGCGCCCGAGGTCGCCCGCGCCTGGGCCGAGACGCCCTCGAGGATTGCGGCTCCCTGGGACGGGCTCTACGCCGCGGCGGTCTGCCGCGCGCATCGCCCTGGCGTGGTCGTCGTCGGGGCGGACCTGCTCGGCCTGTTCCCGATCTACTTCTACGGGTCGCCTGAGCTACTGTTGGTGGCCTCGAGCCCGGAGCTGTTCCGCCACCACCCGGCGTTCCGTCCGGAGCTCGACACGGCAGGCCTCGTGGGACTGCTCCTCACCGCCGGCATCGTCCAGGGACGCACCTTATGGCGCGACGTACGTCGCCTAGCGCCCGGGCACCTGCTCTTCTGGGAGCCCCGCGCCGAGCCTCAAGAGGTGTCACAGTACGCGCTCCCCGCCTCGGACCGATTCTTCGGCCTGCCGTTCGGGGCACAGGTCAATCTGTTGTACGACGCGTGGGACGCCGCCGTCGCGCGCCACGCGCTGCCGGGAGAGGCGGACGAGCGCTGCGGCTTGTTGCTGTCTGGCGGCCGGGACTCGCGCCTCCTGGCCGGCGCCCTTGGGTGTCACGGCATCCGGTGCGCCGCGCTCACGCTCGGAGAGCCTGGCGACTTCGAGGTGACGTGCGCGACCGCCGTTGCCACCAGCCTGGGCATGGAGCACACGGTTCGGCCGGATGCCGTGGACCGCTATCCCCAGTATGCCGAGTTGCAGGTCACCTGGGAACACGTCGCCAACGGTCTCAGCAGCGTATACACCTGGGGCGTGCCTCGGCATCTTGGCGCACTCGGGCATCGGGTCGTCGCGGCGTACCTGGTGGATCCCGTCGTGGGAGGCAGCAGCCTGGCGTGGGCCGTGGATCCCGCTACCGGGAGGGCCTCATTCGACACGCTGTTCGGGAGCCTCAACCAATACGGGATCGCCCGCGACCGCTTGCGGCGACTGCTGCGGCGCGAGGTGTTTGGTGACCTCGTGGACGAGACGGTGGAGCGCCTGCGTCAGGCATACGACGCCCTCCCCGGCGAGGAATTCCAAAAAGGTTGGCGGTTCTTCCTCGAGCACCGCGGCCGGTTTCACGCGGGCGGCACCCCGTGGCGACTCTGCTTCGGCGCCTGGCCGGTGCTGCCCGTGCAGGACCATGTGGTGCTCGAGACCGCTGGAGGGATGCCGGCGGCCACGCTGGACAGGCGACGGGCGGAGGATGAGGTGCTCCGGCGCCGGTTCCCGGACCTCGCCCGGCTCCCCCTTGACCGGAACTCGTCCAACCTCGAGCCCCTGATTCCTTCGGCGTGGTGGCGAGTCCGCCGGGGCGTGCGGGATCGCGTGGCAGCGGTTGTGCGTCTCGCCGGAAGGGCGAGCGCGCGCCCCGGCGCGCGGCGCGTGGAGCGACGCCGGTACGTGCGGTTGTATGATCTGAACGGCCCCGGCTGGCGAGCGGTCCGGCGGCAGGCGGAGCCTTACCGCGAACGGCTCGCGGGGCTGGTGGTCCCCGAGGTGCTGGGTGAGCTGCTCCCGCCGCCGGACGTGACTGTCGACCTGCGCGACACGATCATCGATTCCACTGGCGCGAAGCTCCTGCTTGGCCTGCTCATCTGGTCGAGGGACCACATGTAGCGCATGCGTATCGAGAACCTGCGCACCGACCAGTTCTCCGATCGGCGACGTGTCGTGGTGGACGTGTCGTGGGAGGACTGCGGCCGAACCACCCAGGAGGTCTACTTCGAGACCATCGCTCCCTTCGCCGAGGATCTCGCCCCCAGTGTCGACGCGTTCCTGCTAGCCAGCATGCCCATCGCCACCTGGCTGGGGGAGCGGCGGATCCTGGTCCAGGGCTCTGTGTGTCCGCGGCTGCGGGATGGGCTCCAGGCGGTGGCCGCGGTGTTCGCGTCATGGCACGACCGCTGCCGCCCGGTCGAGATCGAGCCAACGGCAGGCGTGCGCCCTCCGGTGCCACGCGCCAGCCGGCGCGTGGCGTCGTTCCTGTCGGGCGGGATCGATGCTCTCGCGCTGCTGCGCGCGAACCGCCTCGAGTATCCGCCGGAACACCCGGCATCCATCCGGGACTGCCTGCTCCTCTTCGGGTTGAACAGCTTCGATTTCGGCGACGCAACGCCACGGCCGGAGCGCCTCGCGGCGTTCGAGACGCACGTGCAACGGATGCGCCAGCTGGGTCGGCTGGCGGACTTCACTCTGGTGCCGGTGTACACCAACGCCCGCACCCTCTATCCCGACTTTGCCTCGTGGTCGACGATCGGCTTCGGCGCCGCCACCACCGCCGTTGCGTTGGCGTTGGCGCGGCGCGTGAGTGAGGCGTGGCTCGGCTCCGACGGCCTCGGTCTGGCATCGCCACCGCTGGGGTCGCACGCGCTGCTGTTGCACCACTTCTCAACCGCTGCCGTCGAGATCCACCTCGGTCATGTCAACACCACCCGGCTCGAGAAGACGAGACTCGTCGCCGATTGGGAAGGCGCGCTGCCGTTCCTGCGTAGTTGTTTGTACCTGGAGGTCCCGCCGGACGGCCTCGTGAACTGCGGCCGCTGCGAGAAGTGCGTGCGCACCAGGTTGGCGCTCGTCGCGCTCGGTAAGCTTGATCGGGCGACTTCGTTCCCACTCGGCGAGCTCACACCCGGCATGCTCGCCGTGGTGGAGCTGACCCCGCGAAATGCGCCGTTCTACCAGGAGTGCCTCGAGCCTCTCGAGCGCCTCGGCCGCCACGATCTCGTCGCCCCGCTGCGCGCACTGCTCACCACATACCACCGACTTGAGCGGTGGAAACGGGAGTTCGTGCGGCTGAACCGCTTTGACGAGCGGTTCCTCAAGGGGCGCTTGGCACGGTGGTACAGCTCGCGCTCCACGCCGCGCCTGGAGTAGCTAGCCAGCCTCCCCTGCGGCTGGTCGGCGGCCTCCGCCTCTGGGTGGAGACCCGCTTCCCGTAAGAATCCACTCGGCCACCGGCCGGACGACTTGGCTCCACGGATACCGTTCCGCGATCCCCCGCGCAGCCCGGCCGCGGCGGGCCACCGGCAGGCGGAAGAACTCCCGGATCGCCGCGGCCAATGCGGGGGGATTCTCGGGCGGCGCGAGCACCCGGGCCTCGGGCGACGGATCGAGCACTTCGCGGAAGTACGGCAGGTCCGACACCACGACACCCTTGCCCAACGTAAGCGCGTGCAACAACACGCCGCTGCCGGTGAGCCGGCGATACGGGAGCAGAACGGCGTCCGCCGCCGTGATGAGATCGGAGAGGCGTTGCTCCTGTACGTCTTCGAGCGCGAGTGACACGTTCGCCCGCTGCCGAGCCGCCGCGCGCACCGCCCCGGCGTACTGGCCCACCGCCCGCCCCGCGATGACGAGGTGAAACTCCGTGGCCGGCAGATGATCAAGCGCCGCCAGCGCGATGTCAAACCCCTTATACGGGCGCACTTGCCCGAAGCAGAGCAGCACTTTCCGGTCCTCAGGGATCGCCATCGCCCGGAGCGTCGTGCTGCGCGGCCCCGCCGCCGGAATCGCGCCGTCGTAGTTCCCGTGCGGCATGACCAGCGTGGACTGTGCGGTCGGCTCCCCCCGCTCCCCCCGGTCCCCCCGCCCGCCGTAGCGTGCGAGCGCCGCGTCGCGCGCCCAGGCGGAATGGAACACGCGGAGGTCCACCCGGCGATGCAGCATCCGGTACGCCAGCCGGTCGCTCAAGCCGACGCCGTCGTGGTGCTCGAGGTTATGCACCGTCCAGACCACGCGGACCCCCGCCCGTCGGGCACCGGTCAAGAAGCGACGCAACGCGATCACCCCGAACCACGGCGACCGCCACACACCTCGCCGCTCCCGCCAGAACGGCTCCGGCCAGTGCAGGTGCGAGACGTTGATCTCGGCGGACGAGAGGGCCCGCCAGTCGAGCGGGAGGTCGCGGACGTGCTCGATGCCATGGGGCGCGAGGGCGCGGTAGAACAAGTCGAGGTAGCGGTTCGGCTCGTACCACGCGGGCCAACTCGCCACGCGAATCGGCACGGCGGTCGCGCTCACCGCAGCTGCCCCCAGGTCTCGCTGGCGAGGATGAGATCCTCCACCCAGCGCTCGGGGCGCGCGATCACGCGCCCAACGCGGTAGCGCAGCTCGGCGGCAGCCGCGCGGCGGAGGAGCGCCCACCGTCCGGGCGAGCGAGCGCCGCCCGCCTTCCAGCGGAGGTATTGCCCGTATCCCTCGCAATAGGCACGGACGTAGCGGATCGTCTGCCGCTCCGCGGGGATGATGTGCCGGACTCGCGCCGCCGGCACCCACCACCCTGTCGCACCGGCACCGAGCATGTCACCCAGCAGCTCGCGTTCCTCACTTCCCAGGAGCACCCCGCCCGGACGGCGGCCTAGGTCCGTGTGGTACAGGAACCGCCGCTGCTCGATCATCCGCACGGCGTAGTTGGCGCCATACGGGAGGCGGTCCCCCTCGACGCCCAGCAGGACCGGGTCCGCGCCCAGGTCCCGGACCGCGAACACGCCGCCGATGCGGGGCAACGTCCGCTCGATCCAGGGGGGCGGCGAGCCTTCGAACAATGGCCTGATCGGACCGCCGAACACGACCGCCGCGGGCCAGCGCGCGAACGCCTCACGGTAGGCGCGAACCCAATCCTCGTCCACCAGCACGTCGTCGTCGGTCCACAGGAGGTAGTCTCCGGTCGCGGCGCGGAGCGCCCGGTTCCGCGCATGCGACAGGCCGGGCTGCGGCTCGCGCAGCCGTTGAATGGGCAGTCGGCCCGCGAACGCTGCGATCACGTCGTCGGTCGCGTCGGTGCAGCTATTGTTGACGACCAGTAGCTCCCACTCGACGTCCTGCGGCACGATGAGCCGGGTCATGTGCTCCAGCGCGCGCCGGAGCAGCCCCGCACGGTTCCACGTGCACACCGCCACGGTCAGACGCATTTCACCAGGCGCGCGCCAGCCGTAACGCCTCCGCGGGCGACTCGCCCCACCGGACCAGGTCCGCGTCAGCAGTCCAGGTTTCGTAGAAGCTGCGTACCTTGCCGTAGTTGTTGTCCAACAGCACGTGCGGGATCCCGAGCAGGAGGCAGAGGACGTGCCCGTGCAGCCGGTCGGTGACGATGGCTCCCGCCGACGCGAGGAGCCGGCAGCCACGTTCAAGGCGGCGGCGGGCAAGCGGCGCGTAGGTTGCCGAGAGCGCGTCCCGCAGCACCGGCCCGAGCCCCGGATGGCGCGCGAGCCAGCCCCCGAGCCGGCGGCTCACCGCGGCCAACGCCATCGGCGGGTCCCGCAACCAGTCCACCCGCAGGTCCGGCGACGCCTCCGGCCACCCTCCCCCCGCGTCGCGAGCCGCTTCCACATCAGTGCGGGCGAGCCAGAGGAGCGGCCGGCAAGCCGGCGCTGGCCGCTCGAGCGGCCCCAGGCAGAACGCCATGTCGGGGCAGAGTTGGCTGCGCGCGCGAAACTCGCGCCGCGCCATCTCCAAGCTCCGCCGCTCGCGCACGAGAAGCGTCAAATCCGGGTGGGCGTCGAACACCGTGCGCGCCCGTTCGAGCGCGTCGCGGCTGCGGAAGTGGATCGACTGCGGCAACTGCACGATCGGATTGTCGGGAAAGGCCCGGATGACTGCTTCGCGCAGCTGCTGGTGGCGCTCGTACAGGTCGCCCACGTTGCCGCCACCATGCAGGAGAATTGGGCCAGGCCCGATGCGCCGGGCGAGTTGCGCTCGGTCGTAGGTGAGAATGTCGCAGCTGTAGCGGATACGGCGGACGCCCAAGGCCCGGAGGCATGCCAGCTCGCCCAGCCAGATCGCGCTGTCTCCCACGTTCGAGTGGGCCGGAAAGTCGAGTAAGGCGACGACCCCGTCCTTCGGCCGACCGGCAACGAGCGGCCTGAGCGTTCGCTCGACGGTCGCACCCAACGAGTCGATCAGCCGGCAGCGCTCCATCACGGGGCGAGGAGGTGCATCCGGGGATTCAAGTACGCGCGACCGTAGGCCGGCAGCGCTCGCTCCACTCGCACGATCGTCGAGGGACCGAACGCCCAGGGGGTGCGTGCGGGGACGCTCCAAACGACGGCCTGCACGCGATACGCACCCGGCCCCAGGTTCATCTCCAGTTCGACCGCGACCTCGAAGGGCCCCTCCACCGGCAGGACCAGATCGAACGCCGCGCTGTGCGTGGCAAAGACGAACTCTTCGCTCGGGAGCGACCGGACCCACACCCCCACGGCGGCCTGGCTGCCACCGGCCGGCTCCACCACCGCCCCCTGCAACCGAACGGTCAAGGGCTCGCCCGAGTGAACGAGGGCGGGCGCAGCCTCCGAGATCGCGTGGAGTTGCACGGGTGCAGGGCCATGCCCCGCCTCGGCGAGATGCTCCCCATCGACGTAGGCCGCCACGCACTCGACCGCCGTGCCGGCGCGGACCACCCGGCCGGCGGTCAAGAGGACGGCGCGGCGGCACAGCTCGACGACGCGGTCGAGCTGATGCGAAACGATGACCACCGGGATCTCCCGCCGGACCATCGCCTTGAGCCGCTCGAACACCTTGTGCTGGAACGCCAGGTCGCCCACCGCCAGCACTTCGTCGATCAGCAGCACCTCGGGGTCGAGATGCGCCGCGACCGCGAAGCCGAGGCGCGCCTGCATCCCGCTCGAGTAGTGCTTGACCTGCGTGTCGACAAAGTCACTCACGCCCGCGAATTCGACGATCTCGGCGAACTTGCGCACGATCTCGGCGCGCTTCATCCCCATGATCGCACCCTGGAGGAAGACATTCTCCCGCCCGGTGAGATCGGGGTGGAACCCGGCCGCGACCTCGATCAGCGCTCCCATCCGCCCCCGCACGTCCACGCGCCCGCGGGTCGGCGCGATGATGCGGGACAGCAGCTTCAGGATGGTGGATTTGCCGGCTCCGTTCGGCCCGATCACGCCGAGCGCCTCGCCCGGCTGAACCGCGAAGGAGACGTCACGCAGGGCCCAGAACTCCTGGCGACCGAGCTCCCCGCCCCTGCTGCCAGGCCGCAGCAGCGCCCCGGCGAGCGCGGGAACGAGCTCGCGCACGCTGTCGTACCGCCGCCCGCGCTGGTACTTCTTCCAGACCCCCTCGAAGATGACCGCGGGGGCGGTCACACCACCCATCCGGCCAGGAGACGGCGCTCCAGGGTCTCGGCCCAGCGCCACACGAGCGGCCGGCCGCGTAGCGCCCGCGCCAAGGCGAGCCGCGGGGCGAGCCGCCCGGAGCGGCGCATCGCCCGTTCGGCGGCCCGAGCCACGTCGGGCCGCCCGCGCTCAAGCGCCAGCCGCCGGATGTCGCCGAACTCGCGGAAGTCCCACGAATACGCGCAATACACGCGCGACAGGCGCTCCAGATCCACGGGCCCGCGCGGCAACGTGCCGCACCGATCGAGCGCGCCCAGCAGCTCGAGCTGGACCATCGTGCGGTAGCACTTGTTGCAGGCGCCGCAATTCTCGTCGGTCCCCGACCGCCAGCACACGCGCAGGGTGCGGAGCGCCATGGGGGACTTAGCCAGGAGCGTGAGCTTCTGCTCTCGCGTGAACGCGGCGCCGTCGTGCGCCACCGTCGTTGTCGCGGTCGACAACAGCGGGTCGGTGAGCGGGTGGGATCCCCACGGGTGGAGGTCGCGGTACCCGCCGGTGGCCGCGATCAGCAGCCGACCGTAGCGCCGCTCGAGCGCGAGCCCGCTCGCGACGAGCGCGCAGCCGTGGGCGAGCCCCCCCCAGTCGGCCTGACGCCACCGCGTGGCGCGCAGGTTAGTGGCGACGGAGACGAAGCCCCTCCCCAACTCCGCCGCCACCCGCCGGAACCGGTCTGCCATGCGGGCGAACGCGTGGTGCGCGTCGAGCGGCACGTCGAACCCCCACACCGTAAGCAGGTCGTCGATCCCCTGGCGGCCGTCTTCGCCACCGCTCGGCTCGGCCTCCCGCGGCCGCAGCACCGTGAACCACGAGTCCACGCCGCCCGAGAACAACGCGGCGTTGTGGGACCCCGCGGGTGCTAGGGAGGAGGCGGGCGCCGGCTCCGCTTCGATCGGCACGAGCGTCAGGTGCCGATACCACGACCGCCAGATCCGCATCAGCTCGGGCGCGTGGTTAAGCAGCGTGCGATCCACCGGCGCGGCGATGCGCAGCGGCTCTCGGCGGGTCACGGCGAGCGGGAGGAGGCACGCGAGCCACGCGTTCCCGGACAGGCTCAGCGCCTCCGCCTGCTCGCGCGGCACCTCAAACCAGTAGCGCTCCGGCGACGCCGCACGGTCGTCGTAAGCGACGTCACCGCACAGCCGCGCGTGCCCGGCCCGTTGCGGAGACTCGATGATCTCAACGCGGACCAGGTCCATCAGTGCTCACACGTTCTCCGCGAAGCGAATCTCGGCGCGATGGAAAACGAGCCACGCGATCCCCAGCGTCGCGACCGAGACGAGGGCCGCCGCCGTGAACGGCCCCGGCGCCGGCAGTTCGCCGCCCAGCAGCACAGCGCGGTAGGCGTCGATGATCAGCGTCATCGGATTGAGCGCGAGAAGCGCGCCGAGCCGACCGCCGACGCGGTCGACCGGATACACGACCGAGGTCGCGAACATCCAGACAACGAGGATCGCGTCGAACGCGTAGCGCACGTCGCGCAGGTAGAGGTTCGCCATCGCAACCAGCAGGGCAAGCCCCGCGGTGAACATCAGCTGTACCGCGATCACGACCGGCAGGAACAGGAGGCTCGCTGACACCCCGACTCGGTAGTAGATCATCAGCCCCGCCAGCACCGTACCGGCCACCACGAAGTCCACCAAGCCCACGAGCACCGCCGAGAACGGGAAGATCTCGCGCGGGAAGTAGACTCTGGTCACCAGGGTCTGGTTGTTGGTGAGGGACGTCATCGAGAAGCGCAGCGCGGAGGCGAAGAAGTTCCACGGCAGCAGGCCCGCATAGGCGTAGATCGGGTACGGGAGCGTGGTCTGGATCGGGACGACGTGAGTGAACACGACGGAGAAGACGACCAGGTTGAGGAGCGGGGTGAAGACCGCCCAGCCGAAGCCCATCACGGTTTGCCGGTAGCGCAACAGCAGGTCGCGCCGAGTGACGGAGAGGAGGAGTTCCCGGTATTCTACCTGCTCGCGGAGCATCGAACGCAGATCGTCGCGGAGCCGGGCGAACATGCCCCTAAGGTACCGAAGCTTGACAGCGTGCGCTCCCGGCGCGACCAACCCGCCGGTCGCATCTTCAAGCGTCGCGACCCACCTCGACGTTGCAGCCGTCCGGGCATCGCCACCAGCCGGGTGGGAGCCCGTAGCGCCCCGACCGGATGTTGTGCCCCAGTGGGGGAGCACACCCGCGGCTATTTCCGATCTCGCCTCTGGTCCGCTTCCTCTCGCGCTTGTCGCACCCGCTCCTGTCGCACCTGTCGGTCTTCCTCTATCTTGGCCGCCCGATCGACATGCAGTGCGTCCAGTCGCTTCGAGTTCTGCCACCACAGCACCCCAAACAATCCGACCTGCCCCAGCAGGCCCGGGATGAAACCCGGGAACAGCAGGCTGACGACGAACGACGTGGCCAAGCTGGCGATAGCCCACTTCCAGCCGGTCATGTGCTCATACTCGGCGGCGCCGTAGAACACCGCAGCGAACGCAAACGCCCCGACCATATTGCCAATATGGGAAGGTCGGCCAAACTAAGCAAACGCGCGGCACCTTCAAGGAGGCGTGCATGACCGCCCCGCTGTCCGTCCTGCTCGACGTCGCGATCCGCACGTCGGTCGTCTACCTCGCCCTGCTCGTGGGCCTCCGCCTCACCGGCAAGCGCCAGCTCGGTCAGATGTCCACGTTCGACTTCGTGCTGCTCCTGATCATCGCAAATGCGGTCCAGAACGCTATGGTCGGGCCCGATACCAGCCTCGCGGGCGGTCTCACGGCGGCTGCGGTGTTGCTGTTCTGGCACCAGGTGATCGACCGGCTGCGCCGCTCCAGCCGGCATGTCGGACGGCTGCTGGGCGGCACGGCGGACCTGCTGATCTACCGCGGCCGCGTGCTGCACCACCACCTCGCCCGCGAGAACCTCACTACCGACGAGCTGCGGCAGGCGCTGCGCGAGCACGGCGTCGGCGCGCTGCAAGACGTTCACATGGCGGTGCTCGAGCCGGACGGCGCGATCAGCGTGATCCGGAACGACGACGTGGCGCTGGGGACTAAACCCCACCATCACATCCGCAGCCTGCGACGGGACGGCTGACCCGGCCCCCCCCCGGACCCCCGTCCCCCCCCGGGTCAGTACAGGTACGCCACGGCCAAGGCGAGTGTGAGCTGATTTGTCTTGCCGTCGAACGCCGCCAGTGTGGACCGGTCGTACCGCAGCTCCGGACGCACCACGGCGTTCGGCCACGCCTTGATGTTCAGGGTCGCCGTGCCACTCCCGAACTTCTGCCCAGTGTTGAATGGGAAGGCAGATGGCGATCCAGCTGGCGACAGGCTCGTACGCGCACCGTTCTCGTCGTTGACGTAGTCCCCGCGCAGCGCCACACCGACGGTGGCACTGAAGTCGTACGTGACCCATCCACCGACGGCCCACCACTTCGCGTCCCGTGTCGGATCGGGGAGTGCGGCGTTCGCCTGCTCCTTGCCGTAGTCACCTTGGAGCCACACCGCCGCTTTGCCGAGCTTGCGCCACAGCAGCCCATCGACGCCGTAGCGGTTCGCGTTGTTGATGCCCGCCTCCTCGGGGCCCCAGTATCCCACGACGCCGAGCGAGGTGACCGCGTCGGGGTAGATCCCCACACGCCCCATCAGCGACTTGCGGTTGTTGTTGTCCGAGACCTGGTCCCAGCCGTTGATGATCCGAAACTGCGCGTCCAGGTAATTGTTGAACTTCGTCTCCACGCTCACGCCGAGCGCGGTGAAATTCTCGACGTAGATGAACTGGTTCCCCTCCGACCAGTTGGGGTTGGCGTAGGTCTCGATCACCTCCAGCCCGAGCAGGGTGGGAATGCGCCCCAGCTTGAACTGCAGCCCGTTCCCGCTCGCGGTCGGGACGTTCAAGGTGACGTAGAGGTGCGGCAGGTCGGCCTGGGCGCCGAGGTTGAACCCGTTGGACTGGATCACGGTCGCGTCCTGGCCCAGCAGCAGCTCGCCGTGGAACCCCGCGCTGAACTTCGCGGGGTCGTATGGCTTGTCGAGCACGACCGCCAGCGCGTTGAGCGTGAACCGGTTCTGCAAGCGGTCGTACAGCCGGCCGACGATGGCGCTGTCGCCGATCGACCGGCCGGAGTAGGCGTACGACGCCTCCGCGAAACCGGTCAGCTTGAACCCGGCCAGCGTGGTCTCGACGTGGTTGGCCGCCGCCGGCGGCGGGTCGGCCTGCTTGGCAGCTGTGTCGGCCGCGGCAGGTTGGGAAGGGGCACTCTGGGCGGCGAGTGGCCCGTTCCAGAGCGCGGCAAGCCCGGCCATGGCGACCAAGCGACGCACGGCATCTGCTCGAGAGCTCATAGTCCCACCTCCTTCAGCGCCCGGCGCTGCACCTCGTCGGCCGTGGTCGCCGTGACCGCCGCGGTGTTCTCCTCCCCGGTCCGGATCCTGATCACCCGTTCCAGCGGCTGAATAAAGATCTTCCCGTCGCCCACCTGGCCGGTCCGCGCCGAGGAGAGGATCGCCTTGACCGTGGGCTCCACGAACGGCTCCGAGACGGCCATCTCGATCCGGACTTTCTCACGGAATTCGAGCACCACATTGGTGCCGCGGTAGTGCTCCTGCAGCTCGCGTTCGCCGCCGTGGCCGCTGACGCGACTGATCGTGATGCCGGTGACGCCGGCCCGGAACAACGCGGCCTTCACCTGCGGCAGCCGGTCGGGGCGAACCACAGTCGTTATGAGTTTCATCGTCATGCCTCCAGGCGTTTGGGTCTCACGCAGGCTCTGGCTCCGGCTCCGGTTGTGCGGCACCGAGCGAAACGGCTGCCGATTCGCTGAGGATCACCGCCGAGGCGACCTCCGGCGTGTCGGGATACGCCAGCGCGCCCATCTCGGGCACGTCGAGCCCCAGCTCCTCCACCTCCGCCGAGACGCGGTGTCCGCCCACCGCCCAGTCCGTCACCTTGTAGGCAGCGTACGCCATCGCGCCGACGGCCACGAAGTTCGTCACACCGCCGATGAGCTGCGCGACGAACTGGCTCGCGTCACCGTAGAACAGCCCCCGCACGGCGCCCGGGACTCCATTCCACCCGTCGCCGTACGTGCCGTCGGCGAGCAAGCCGACCGAGAGAATGCCCCACAGCCCGTTGACGCCATGCACCGAGATCGCGCCCACGGGATCATCGATGCGGAGCTTACCGTCGATGAAGAACACCGCGACGCACACCAGGAGACCGGCCACGGCGCCGATCAACACCGCGGACGGAGCGGTCACGAAGGCGCAGGGCGCGGTGATCGCAACCAGACCTGCGAGCGTTCCGTTCGCCATCATCGAGGGATCCGGCTTGCCAAACTTGAGCCACATGTAGATCATCGCGACGACTCCTCCAGCCGCCCCAGCCAGCATGGTGTTGGTGGCGATCACACCGATGCGAAGATCCGACCCGGCGAGCGTCGAGCCGGGGTTGAAGCCGAACCACCCGAAGCACAGGATGAAGGTGCCGACGAGGGCCATGGGAATGTTGTGGCCCGGGATCGCGTTGGCCGACCCGTCGGGGTTGTACTTGCCGCGGCGCGGCCCGAGGAGAGCCGCGCCCACCAGCGCGATCATACCACCCGTCATATGCACCACGGACGAGCCCGCGAAGTCCACGTGCCCGTGCCCGAGGCCGAGGTTCGTCCCGAGCTGCGACAGCCAGCCACCGCCCCACGTCCAGTTCGCGAAGAGAGGATAGATGACGGCTCCGACGAAGACGCTGAACACAGCGAACGCGACGAACCGCCACCGCT
Organism: Gemmatimonadetes bacterium 13_1_20CM_4_69_16; assembly: GCA_001919865.1. GTDB lineage: Bacteria > Gemmatimonadota > Gemmatimonadetes > Gemmatimonadales > GWC2-71-9 > 20CM-4-69-16. The sequence continues at coordinate 30,460 of MNIR01000027.1, forward strand.
CGGCCATCGCGCCGGTGGGGATCGTGGCGGCGGTGTCCATGAACACCATTTGGAACAGGAAGTACGTGAACACTGGGGCGGCGTACGCGACGCCCGTCAGGAAGAACCCCGTGTGACCGAACAGCCCCCACGTCTTGCCACCCAAGTGGAGCGCGGTTTCCTGGTTCAGCTTGTCGAACCCCCCCAGGGTGCTCAGAGGACCGATGCCGCCGGCCTGCAGGGCGAACCCCACGGCCCAGTACGCGAGCATCGCGATCCCGTACACCATGAAGTTCATCGCGAACGTGTGCGCGGCGTTCTTGGAGCGGGTGAAGCCCGTCTCCACCATCGCGAACCCGGCCTGCATGAACATCACGAGGAAGCCGGCGACGAGCGTCCAGACGAAGTTGATCGCGACGGTGTTGGCGGCGGCGGCGGCGTTCGCCGCGCGGGCGAGCGAGTCCGGCGTCACCGCCGCCGGTGCCGCAGGGATTCCCTGCGCCACCAGGGCGAGCGGGAACGCGAACGCCAACAGCGCACCAATACCGACCGAGCGTTTCATGGCAGCTCCAGGGCAAGAGACGCGGTTGCAGACTGTCATGTTGTGTGTGCACAAATTGCAACGGAAGCGCGACACTACGCAACACCCAATCAGGCGATATTACCGGTTGTCGCTCAACAATTGCATATGATGCACATTTCACGTGACAGTACTGCAATTCCCGGACCCAGTGCCCTTGCAGGAAAGGCGTCCGGTTTCGTCCCGGTGCGATGCGGGGTAGCGGGATGCGGCTGGAGCTCGGGTCGTGCATTCACCCCGAGGAACTCGGCCTGGCTGGCAACTGCTCGAGTGCGGCCTGGCCCACCGCCGCAGTCATGTCACGACGGTGGCACAACGGTGAGGTCAGAGATAGCCCTGAGCCATCAGCAGTTCGGCGTTGAGGATGGCTGCGCCAGCGGCGCCGCGGATGGTATTGTGGCCCAGCACGACGAAGCGGTGCCCCAGCACGCTGTCAGAGGTGATGCGGCCTACCGTGACGCTCATGCCGCCCCCGGCGTCGCGGTCGAGCCGGGGCTGCGGGCGATCGGGCTCGTCGCGCACCACGATGGGGCGGGCGGGAGCAGTGTGAAGCCGCAGGTGCTGGGGCGCGGCGCTGAACGACGCGAACGCCTCCCGCAGCTCGGCTGACTCCGCCCGGCGACCGAGCTTCACTCGCACGGCAGCCATGTGGCCATCGACGACGTTTACACGGTGGCACTGCGCGCTGATGGGGAACGGCGCCGGCTCGACGTTGCTCCCGTTCAGCCGCCCCAGGATCTTGCGCGTCTCGCGCTCGATCTTCTCTTCTTCGTTGGCGATGAACGGAACCACGTTGTCCGTGATGTCGAGCGAGGCGACGCCCGGGTAACCGGCCCCGGAGATGGCCTGGAGCGTGGTGACGACGACCGCCTCCACGCCAAACCGCGCGGCCAGCGGCGCGAGCGCCAACGCGATCACGACGGTGGAGCAGTTGGGATTCGTCACGATGAACCCCCGCCCCCTCCCCCTCGCACTTTCCTTCCGCGCGTCGCGACACGCGTCGAGCACGGCGAGATGGTCGGGATTCACCTCTGGGATGAGCAGCGGGACCGCGTCGTCCATGCGGTGGGACGATGAGTTGCTTACAACGGGATAGCCCGCGCGGGCAAACGCCGTCTCCGCCTCCCCCGCCACGTCGGCCGGCAGGCTGGAGAAGACGAGGTCGCAGTCGAGCGGCGGCTCGGGCGCCTGCACCACGAGGGCCCGGATCTCCGCCGGGAGGTCGCCGGCCAGCCGCCAGGCGCACGCCTCGCCGTACGGCTTCCCCTGGGAGCGGTCCGAGGCCGCGACCGCTGTCACGACGAACTGGGGATGATCCGCGAGCAGCGCGATGAAGCGCTGTCCGACCGTCCCCGTGGCACCCAGGATCCCGACCCGCAGTCTCGTCATCCTACGCTTACTTTCGCCCGCATCGGTCCTTGACGCTCCCCCGGCTGCGCGGTAACTATGAACATACATCTGAAAGAAGTCGTGGTCATTTGCCGCGTATTGCCGCCACGTTAAACAAGGTGCTAAAAAGCGACCGCCCGCGGCATTTACGCGGGCTTTTCTGTTTCCTTCGACTCGGCGGGCCGCGATGCGAGCGAGCGTGACCGTGCGGGTGCCGGGCTCGACGTCGAACCTGGGCGCCGGCTTCGACTGTATCGGCGTCGCGGTCGAACGCTGGCTGACCCTCACCGCCCGGGCGGCGGAGCAGCCGGCCGGAGGACCGGTCACCCTCGAGCGTCGAGGCACCCTCAGCACACTGACCGCGGCCCCGGAGCACGACCTCCTGTACCGGGGGTTTGTCCAGGCTTGCCGGGCGGCACGGCGGGCCGTCCCGCCGACGGTGGTCCTCAGTGCGGAGTCGAGCATTCCGGTGGCGCGGGGGCTCGGTTCCTCGGCCGCCGCGGCGGTGGCCGGGGCGGTCGCGGCGACGGCACTGCTCGAGCTCGACCTCAGCAAGGATGCACTCACCACCCTGTGCACCGAGCTCGAGAGCCATCCCGACAACGTTGCCCCGGCGATCTACGGGGGCGCGAACCTGGTGCTGCGCGAGCCGTGGGGCGGGCTGAGCGTGACGCCGCTGCCGATCCACGCATCCCTCGCGTTGGTGTTCGCGGTCCCGGACTTCACCCTGGAAACGACGCAGGCACGGGCGGTGCTTCCGCAGACCGTGCCCCACGCGCGGGCGGTCGAGGCCGCGGCGCGCAGCGCGGCGCTAGTGCACGGGCTGGCTCACGGCGAGCCACGGTTGCTGGCGAGCGGCCTGGACGATGTGCTGCACGTGCCGTATCGGCGGTCCCTCGTGCGCGGATACGACGCCGTCGTCATGGCCGCGCGGGCCGCGGGGGCGTTCGGGGCGACGCTCTCCGGCTCGGGCCCCACGCTCGTGGCGGTCGCGCCGCACCCCCATGCCGGCACGGTCGGCGAGGGGATGGTGCGGGCGTGGCGCTCGCTTGGCGTTGTCGCCGAGAGCTTCCACCTCGCCGGTCCGGTCGCGGGTTACGAGGTCGTCTAGCGTCGATGACCCGCGCCTCGCCCCCGCAGATCCACAAGTTCGGCGGCGCCTCCCTCGCCAGCGGCGCGGCGATCGCGCACGCCGTCTCGATCATCCAGGCGCACCGGCCGGCCCCCCTCGTGGTGGTCGTCTCGGCGATGGCGGGCGTCACCGACGCCCTGCTGGAGATTGCGTCCCGCGCCGTCCACGGCGACCGTGAGCACACGCGCAGCGCCGCGGCGGCGTTGCGGGCCAGGCACGGCGAAGCCGCGCGCAGCGTGCTCCGCGCCGGCGCAGCGCTCGATGACACCCTCGAGCTGATCGATCAGTCGTTCGCGGAGCTCGAGCAGCTCGCCGCCGGGCTGGCGATCCTGCGCGAGCTCACCCCGCGCACCACCGATTACCTGATAGCGCGGGGCGAGCGGCTGACCGCCCGGCTCGTGGCGGCGGCGCTCGCCGCGGCCGACTGCCCGTGCGCCTACGTGGACGCCGTGGACGTGGTGCGGACCGACGGCACCTTCGGCGCCGCGTCGGCCGACCTGAAGCTCACCGAACGGCGCGCGCGACGGGCCCTCAGGCCGCTGCTGGCGCGGGGCGTGGTCCCGATCGTTCCGGGGTTCCTGGGCGCGGCGCCTGACGGCCAGGTGGCCACGTTGGGCCGTGGCGGCTCGGACCTCACCGCCACGCTGCTGGCCCGCGCGCTCGGCGCGCCCGAGGTCTCGCTCTGGAAAGACGTGCCAGGCCTGCTCACCGCCGACCCGCGGATGGTCCCCGACGCGCGCGTGGTCCCCCAGGTCCATGTGCGCGAGGCCTCCGAGCTCGCCTACTACGGCGCGCGCGTGCTGCATCCCCGGGCGCTGATCCCGATCATGCGGAAGAACATCGCGGTCCGCATCCGTCCGTTCACCGACCCCACGTCGCTCGGCACGGAGATCTCGCGACGCCGCACGCTCGAGAGCTACCCGGTGAAAGCCCTCTCGGCCATCCCGGGCCAAGCGCTCCTCACGGTGACCGGGAGCGGCATGCTCGGCGTCCCCGGGATCGCCGCCCGCACGTTCGCGGCGGTGCGCGAGCAAGGCATCTCGGTCTCGCTCATCAGCCAGGCCTCCTCAGAGCACTCGATCTGCTTCAGCGTCCCCGACGAGCACGCCGAGCGGGCGCGGGCCAGCCTGCTCGAGGCGTTCCGGCACGAGATCGCGCGCCAGGAGATCGACGGCGTCGAGCTGCGCGCCGGAGCCGCGACGCTGGTCGTCGTGGGCATCGGGATGGCCGGAACTCCGGGGATCGCCGCCCGCGTCTTCTCGGCGCTGGCGCAAGCGGAGATCAACGTCATCGCGATCGCGCAGGGATCGTCGGAGCTGAACCTATCGCTCGTGGTGGACGGGAAGGACGCGGCCCCCGCGCTGCGCGCCGTGCACGCCGCGTTCCAGCTCTCGAAGATCGGCGGCGGAGCCGCGAGCCATCCCGCCCGGACCGACGTCGTGTTGCTCGGCTTCGGTCAGATCGGCCGGACCCTCGCACCGCTGATCGCGAAGGTGCAGGGAGACGCCGTGAAGTTGCGCGTGGTGGGCCTGATCGACCGTAGCGGCGTGGTGTTCGACGCGCGCGGCCTCTCGCCGCGGCGGCTCGCCACGCTGGGCGCGGCGAAAGCGAAGGGCACGCCACTCGCGAAACTGCCGGGCGGTCGGAAGGCGACGTCGGCGGAAGCGGTCGCGCTCGCAGCCCGCCATGCGCTGTCGGATCCCGTGCTCGTGGACGTCACCGCGGACGATACCACCGAGACGCTCAAAGCCGCGCTCGCATCGGGCATGCACGTCGTGTTGGCGAACAAGCGCCCCATCACCGCCGCCAAGCAGAAGTACGACGACTTGAAGGCCGCTGCCGACGCGCACCGGCGCCAGCTGCTGCACGAAGCCACTGTCGGCGCCGGGCTGCCGATCATCGACACGTTCTTCAAACTCGTCGAGTCCGGCGACCGGGTGCATACGATCGAGGGCTGTCCGTCCGGGACGCTGGGCTATCTGTTCGGCGAGCTGGGACGCGGCACGCGGTTCTCGGAAGCGCTGCGCGGCGCCATCGCGCAGGGATATCCCGAGCCCGACCCTCGGGAGGACCTGTCCGGCATGGACGTGGCCCGCAAGGCGCTGATCCTGGGCCGCTTGCTCGGATTCTCGGGCGAGCTCGGCGATATCGCGGTCGAGTCCCTGGTCCCGCAGGGTGCCGAACAGCTGTCGCTCGAGGGCTTTCTGGCGCGTCTCGACGAATACGACCAGGCGTGGGTGCGCCGCGTGGCGGCGGCGCGGGCGCGGGGCGGGGTGCTGCGCTACCGGGCGATCGTGACCCCGCGCCGCATCCGGGTCGGGCTGGTGGTCGTACCGGCGTCGAGTCCGATGGCTTCGCTCAACGGCACCGACAACCAGTTTATCTTCACGACCATGCGCTACAAGAAGAACCCGTTGGTGATCACCGGGCCAGGCGCGGGGCCGGCTGTCACGGCGGGCGGGATTCTGAACGACGTCCTGAAGCTCGCCGGCGGGTGAGCGACCCCAGCCAGCGCTGCACCGCCAGCGGACACGAGATCCCCGAGCTCGACCCGCGTACCCGCTGTCCCCAATGCGGAGGGCTGCTCGAGATCCGCCATGCTCCGCCGGGCGTGAGTGGGGCTGCGCTGCGGCGCTTGTTCGACGAGCGGGGGGGGGGCGGCGGCACCGGTCCTCATGCGTCGGGCGTGTGGCGCTTCCGCGAGATCGTGCTCCCTACCGCGGCGGACGCGATCCTCACCTATCCCGAAGGCAACACCCCGCTGCTCGCGCGCCGCGCGGTCGCTGAGTGGGTGGGTGCGCCAGGGCTGTTGCTCAAGCACGAGGGTCACAACCCCACGGGGTCGTTCAAGGACCGCGGGATGACGGTGGGGGTGACCCAGGCGCGGCGCGTGGGCGCGACGGCGGTGGCGTGTGCCTCGACCGGAAACACCGGGGCGGCGCTCGCGGCTTACGCGGCCCTGGCGGGCCTGCCCGCCCTGGTGATCGTCCCCAAGGGGCAGGTGGCCTTGGGGAAGCTCGCTCAGGCGCTCGCCTACGGCGCGCGGACCCTCGTGGTGGCCGGCAACTTCGACCGCTGTCTCGAGCTAGCCGACCAGGCGAGCGTCGAGCTGGGTGTCTACCTGTTGAACTCCATCAACCCGTTCCGCCTCGAGGGGCAGAAGACGATCGTCCTCGAAGCACTCCAGCAGCTCGGCTGGGAGCCACCCGACTGGATCGTGGTACCGGCGGGAAACCTCGGCAATACCGCCGCATTCGGGAAAGCCTTGACCGAGGCCCGGGAGTGGGGACTCGTCGCGCGGCTGCCGCGCATCGCCGCGGTGCAGGCCGCCGGCGCGGCGCCCTTCGCGCTGAGTTTTCGCGAGGGATTCGCCCGCCGTCACCGCGTCGAGCCGCGCACGCTCGCCACCGCGATCAACGTAGGGAACCCCGCGTCCTACGACCGGGCCGTTCGGGCGATCCGCGAAACGGATGGTGTGGTCATCGCCGTACCGGACGACGAGATTCTCGAGGCGAAAGCGGTCGTCGACGCCGCCGGCGTCGGGTGCGAGCCTGCGAGCGCCGCGAGCGTCGCCGGCGCTCGCCAGCTGATTCGCGCGGGCACGGTCCGCCCGGGCGATCGCATCGTGGCGGTCCTCACCGGGCACCTCCTCAAGGACCCCGCGGCCGTGACCCACTACCACCAGGAGATAGAGCCGCCACCGCCGCGCGCCAATCGGCCGGTGGAGATCGAGCCGCGGCTTTCCGACATCGCGAAACAGCTCACCGCAGCGCGTCTTCCAGCATCGTAGCGACGTCGGTCTTCTCGTCGCGGTACTTGACGATCAGCGGCGTGTACAGCGACAGGCCCAGCCGCGTTGCGAACTCGCCGCTGGCCGCGCGCGCGCCCGGCAGCACGACCGCGCCGGCCGGGATTTCCAGCACGCCGCCGGGCGGCCGGCGGTAGGTGCGCTCGCGCACCAGATCGTAGACCGGCGTGGACCCGGTGAGGATCGTCCCGGCCGCCAGCACCGCGCGCTCGCGTACCACCGTCCCCTCGTACACCCCGCACCCCCCGCCGACCAGCACGTCATCCTCGATGATCACCGGCACCGCGCCAACCGGCTCGAGCACGCCGCCGATCTGCGCCGCCGCCGAGAGGTGCACCCGCTTCCCGATCTGAGCGCACGAGCCCACGAGCACGTGGCTGTCGATCATCGTGCCCTCGTCCACATACGCGCCGACGTTCACGTACATCGGCGGCATGCACACGACCCCCGGCGCGAGGTAGCAGCCGTCGCGCACGCTCGAGCCGCCGGGCACGATGCGCACGCGATCGGCGAGCGTGGTCTGGCGCACGGGGTAGGTATCTTTGTCGAAAAATCGGAACGTGTCGTCTGCGGATAGGTCGGTGAGCGAGCCCATCCGGAAGCCGAGCAGGATGCCCTGCTTCACCCACGCGTTGGCATGCCACGAGCCATCCGCCCCGCGCTCCGCGGCGCGGATCTCGCCGCGCGCGAGCGCCGCCCGGAACTCGCCGAACGTCGCCCGCTCGCCGTCCGTAAACGTCGCCCGTCCCGAGGCGGTGAGCTCCTGCAGGCGCTCACGCAGCGGCATGTGCCTGTCGGGGAAGCAGTCCCAGCGCCTGCAACACCTCGCGCAGGCGGGCCTTCGTCTGCTCCTGCACCGGGACCAGGGGCAAACGATAGCGCTCCTCGAGCAGACCCATCAGCGCCATCGCCGCCTTCACGGGCCCGGGGTTCGACTCGATGAAGTTCGCCTCCATCAGCGGCAGTAACCGGTAGTGCAGCTCGCGCGCCGGGGCCCAGTCGTCCTGGAGCGCGCGCTCGGTGAGCCGGGCCATCAGATCGGGCGCTTCGTTCGAGATCACCGATACGATGCCCTCCGCCCCCAGCGCGATCAGGGGTAACGCCACCGCGTCGTCACCGGCGAGAACGCGGAACCCCGCCGGCCGGTCGCGCAGGATCGCCATAATCTGGGCGAAGTCGCCCGACGCCTCCTTCACGCCGACGATGTTCTCGGCCGCTCGCGCCAGCTCGAGCACCGTGGGCGCTTGGATGTTCGACGCCGTCCGGCCAGGCACGTTGTAGAGGACCACGGGCAACCCGGGTACGGCGTCGGCGACGGCGCGGAAGTGGGCCGTTAGGCCCTGCTGCGTCGGCTTGTTGTAGTAGGGGGCGACCACGAGCACCGCATCCGCTCCCGCCGCGCGGGCCGCCGTGGCGCGCTCCACAGTCACGGCGGTCGAATTGGTGCCCACACCGGCAAGCACCCGCGCGCGGCCGCGGGCACCGTCGATGGTGATCCGCAGTACTCGCATCTGCTCGTCCGGCGTGAGGGTCGCAGCCTCGCCCGTCGTGCCGCAGGGCACCAGCACGCCCACGCCCCCCGCGATTTGCCGCTCGACCAGCGCGCGCATCCGCGCCTCGTCCACCGCGCCGTCGGCGCTGAAGGGCGTGACCAGCGCGGTCGCGCACCCGCGCAGCCACTCTGCGCGCATCGTCATGGCTTCCCCCCTTTGGCCGCCTGCAGGATCTCGTCCAGCACGTCCGCGAAGGCATACACGCCCCGCCGACCACCGATCCAGCGTGTCGCCGCCAGCGCCCCAGCCGCGAGGCCCTCGCGCGAGCGGGCGGAGTGCACCAGCGTCACCTGGTCGGCGGCCGAGTCGAAGCCGACGCGATGCACGCCGGGGATGTGTCCGGCGCGAGTGCTCACCACCGGCACGTCGCGGCCCACGCGACGGGCCAGCATCGCCCGGAGGCGGAGCGCGGTGCCGGAGGGGGCGTCCCGTTTTTTCGCGTGGTGGGCTTCCTCGATGAACGCATCATAGTCGGGGAGGCCGCCGAACAGCTCGGCGGCGCGGTCCACCAGCCGATAGAAGAGGTTCACCCCGATGGAGAAGTTCTCGCCGTACACCATCGCTCCACCCGACTCCTCCACCAGCCGCCGCGCCTCCGCCTCGCCCGCCTGCCACCCTGTGGTTCCCTCGACGAGCGGCACCCCCGCCTGCATGCAGGCCGCCACGTGCGCTAGCACTGCCGGTCCCGTCGAGAAGTCGATCGCCGCGGCGTGTCCGCGCAACAGGGCCGCCGTCTCGGCGGGGGCACGGCTCGCGTCTTGGGACGTCAGCACGACGCCGACTTCGTGACCCTCGTCCACGGCGCGGGCCGCTGCCGCCCGGCCCATCCGCCCGTTGCCGAAGAACGCGAGCTTCACGCCTGCGCCGCCGCGGCGGGTTGCGTCAGCACGGTGCGCGCGAGGCGCGCGTACAGGTCGACACCGCGCGCCAGCTCCCCCTTGGCGATCCGTTCCCGCGCGGTATGGGCGTCCCGGATCGATCCTGGACCGAGCAGCAGCCGGGTGCCCCAATTCGACAGGTGGGGGATGTCCGTCGTGAACGCGACCACGGTCTGATCGAACCCGGGCACGCTGGTGAGGCGGACCGCCGGAGTGAAGCTCAAGTACTCGACCCGAGCGCGCCCGCGCACCGCCCGCTCGACCAACTCGCGCACCGGCTCCTGTCCAGTCGCCACGCGGATGTGGAGATCCGCGCGCGCGTCGGGCGCGGTGACGTTCCCCGCCGCCCCGCCGGCGATCACGCCGATGTTGCAGGTCGTCTCACCGAAGAAGTCATCCCGCGGCCAGGCGGCGGCCTGCACGTCGGCGAGGACCGCGAGCAGCGCGTCGATCGCGGAGCGTCCCACCGGCGCGGCGGAGTGCCCGCCGGTCCCGTCCGTCCGGAGCGTGAGCCGCAGCGAGCCTTTCGAGCCGACGGCCAGCTTGTTCTCGGTGGGCTCGCCCGCGATCAACCAGCGGCATTCCCGCGCGAGCGGGTGGCGGTTCGCCACGCGGGCGCCGATGCTCCCCTGCTCTTCGTCCACCACGAACAACAGGCCGAGCTCCTCGACCCCGTCGGCCCGGAGCCGCTCCGCCGCCGCGAGCTGCGTCGCGAGGATCCCCTTGGCATCGCACGCGCCGCGGCCGTACAGGTACTCCTCGTCCTCGAACGAGGCGAAGTGCGGCGGCACCGTGTCGATGTGCGTGGAGAACACCAGCCGGGGCGGCGCGCCCGTCACGGCCAGGAGGCCCGGACGGTGCGGCGGCGCGTCGAGCAGCTCCACCCGATAGCCCAGCCGTTCCAGCGCCGCGGCCAGGCAGCGCGCAATGGGCTCCTCGTCGCCCGACACCGAGGGGATGTCGATCAGCTGCCGCGCGAACTCGACGGGGCGGAACCCTTCGCCCCTCGCGATCCGGAGTGTCGGTCCCGGCATCCTGCGAGTCGGCGTGCGGTCCACCGGCCCCAGCAGTGCCGCGTGCAGACGTGCCACCGTTTCACGGGCTCGCGCTTCGTCCACGACGAACGTCAGGTTCACCCGCGAGGCGCCTTGCGAGATGAGCGAGATATTGATGTCCCGGATCGTCTCGAAGACGCGCGCCGCGATGCCCGGCGTGGTGTGCAGGCCCTCGCCCACCACACAGATGATCGCGCGACCGCGCTCCACCCGCACCTCGCCCAGGCGCTCGAGCTCTTCGGTCACCGCGGATAGGTCCGCACTGTCCTCGACGCTGAGCGAGACGCTCACTTCGGACGTGGTCACCACATCCACGGACACGCGGTGGCGGTCGAACACTTCGAACAATGCGCGCAGGAACCCGTGGGCACCGAGCATCCGCGCCGAGGTAATCTGGAGCACCGTGATCCCCGCCTTGTGCGCGATGGTCTTGACGGTGCCGGGCGACGCCTCGGCTTCCGCCGCAACGACGGTCCCGGGATCGTCCGGCGCTCGTGAGTCGAGGATGCGGACGGGGATGCGGCGCCGCATGGCGGGCTCCAAGGTCTTGGGATGCAGGACCTTCGCCCCGAAGTATGCGAGCTCGGACGCCTCGGCATACGACAGCGTGGGCACCGTGCGTGCGCTGCTCACGACACGCGGATCGGCGGTCATGACACCGGGCACGTCGGTCCAGATCTGGATCTCACGCGCGTCCAGCGCGGCGCCCACCAGGGCCGCCGTATAGTCCGACCCGCCTCTCCCCAGCGTCGTCGTGACGCCGCCGTGCGTCGCCCCGACGTACCCGCCGAGCACGGGGACCTCGCCGCGCTCGAGCAGCGGCCCGAGCGCGGCGCGAGTGCGTCGTTCAGTCTCGCGAATGTCGGGCGCCGCCCGGCCGTGGGTGTCGTCGGTGACGATACAGCGACGCGCGTCTACCCAGCGCGCCTCGAGCCCGGCCGCGCCGAGCACCGCCGTGAGCAATGCGGAGGAGAGCCGCTCTCCCTGGGAGACGACGGCGTCGCGCAGCGGTGCGCGACCCTCGGGGGGGGGCGCAGCTGCAGCGCGCGCGAGCAGGTCGGCCAGCTCGGCGCGGGCCCCGGTCAGCTCGGTGAGAAACGCGGTCGCCCCGCCGAGCAGCGCCTGCGCCACCGCGCGGTGGCGCTCGAAGTGGGGCTCGAGGCCGTTCAAGCTCCCCTGCTCCACGCTCGCGAACAACGCATCGGTGACCCCGCTCATCGCCGACACCACGACCACGCAACCCGCTCCCCGGCACGCCCGCACGATCGCCGCGGCGCGCTCGAAGGCTGCGGCGTCCGCGACAGAGGTGCCGCCGAACTTGAGCACTGCAGGGCGCCCAGGGTCCGCCGTCATTGCCCTTCGAACATGAGCTGCTTCGCGCGCTCGGTAGCCTTGACCACGGCCTTGATGAGCGTCACCCGTAGCTTCCCCTCCTCGAGCTCCAGGATACCGTCGATCGTGCACCCTGCCGGCGTGGTGACGGCGTCCTTGAGGAGCGCGGGATGATCGCCGGTTTGCAAGGCGACCTGCGCCGCGCCCAGCAGCGTTTGCGCCGAGAGCAGGGTGGCCACGTCCCGCGGCAGACCCACTTTGACGCCCGCTTCCGCGAGCGACTCGAGGATGATGTAGACGAACGCCGGTCCGCTCGCCGACAGGCCGGTCACGGCGTCCATCAGCTTCTCGTCGACGAATACCGTCCGCCCGACGGTTTCAAACAAACCCCGCGCCGTTTCCAGATTGGCTTGGGAAGCGTGCGCCCCGCGGCACAGCCCCGTCATGCCGCTTCCCACGACGCACGGCGTGTTGGGCATCGCCCGCACCACCGGCACGGGCCCCGTCAGGGCTTGTTCGATGTGCCGCGTCGTCACCGATGCGGCGACGGATACGACGAGCTGGGGCGGGGAGACCGCTTCTCGGATCTCCTCGAGGACATCGCGCACCGCCTGCGGCTTGACGCAGATCAGGATGACATCGGCCTGACGGGCGGCCGCGCGGTTGTCGGTCCCGACCGGGAGGGACAGCTGCGTGGACACGACACTCGCCCGCTCCGGGTGGCGCACCGTGGCAAATGCCCGCTCCCGGGGCAGTCCCGCCTTCAGCAGGCCTTGCAGCAGGATCGAGCCGATCTTTCCGGCGCCCAGCACGGCGATGCGCTGCGAGGCGAAGCCGGTGGACGGGGCGGAGGACGAAGTCAGAGGCCGCGGCATTGCGAATCGCTCCCGAGGTCACGTGCGCGCTGGCCACCAGCGCGCTAAGCGTTGTGCAGGTAAACCTACTCCGGGGCATGCCCCGGCGCACCGCGATCGCGGGCGCCCTGTTAGATTTACGATCACATGCCCACCATTCAGATCCGCAAGACATCCGAGGAGCCGGGCGCGGCCTCCCTCGCCGTCACCGTGCCTGTGGAGCAAGTGCGCGAGGCCGAAGACCGCGCCGTCACCGCCTACCAGCGCCGCGCGCGGCTCCCGGGTTTCCGGAAGGGGAAGGCGCCGGCGGCGATCGTGAAGAAGCACTTCGCCGACGACATCCGACAGGAGACGCTCCAGGAGCTGATCCGCACGTGCTGGAAGGTCGCCGTCGAGCAGGAGTCGCTGAAGCCGGTGGCCGACCCGCACATCCACAATCTGAAATGGGACGTGGGCGCGCCGGTCACCTTCGAGTTTCACGTGGAGGTGAAGCCCGACATCACCCTGGGCCGGCTCGGCGGCTTCCAGCTCAAGCGCACCGTCCGCCGGGTGACCGACGAGCAGGTCGCGGCCCAGCTGAAGGAGGTGCGGGAGCAGAAGGCGCCGTGGACGCCGGTCAGCGGAGAGAAGCCCCAACCCAAGGACCTGGTGCACGTTACCATCGCGGCGCGCGAGGGGGCCCAGCTGAAGGACGCGCAGCCATACCAGGTAGTGCTGGGCGAGGGGCGAGCGATCCCGGAGGTGGAGCAGCAGATCTACGGCATGCTCCCCGGGGAGACGGTGGACGCGATCGTGCGCTTCCCCGACGATTTCCCCGACGAGGCGAAGCGCGGCCAGACCCGCGACATCCGGCTGACGCTGCACGAGGTGAAGCGGCAACAGCTCCCGGAGCTGGACGACGGCTTCGCGCGCGAGGTGGGGGACTTCGATTCGCTCGACGCGCTGAAGCGCGCGATCCGCGAGGACCTCGAGCACGACGCCGAGCGCGAGGCGGACGCCAAAGTCCGCGCCGACCTGATCGAGCAGCTGGTGGCGGCGAACCGCGTGGTTGCACCCAAGCCGCTGGTCGAGCGCGCGCTCTGGGTGTTCGCCCAAGCATACGGCATCCCCGAGGACCGCATGAGTCAGTTCGCCACCGAGTTCCGGCCGGTGGCCGAGGCCCAGGTGCGCCGCGACCTGGTGCTCGATTACGTTGTGGAGCACGAGAAGCTGCAGGCGAGCGAAGCGGAGCTCGACCAGCGCATCCAGGAGCTGGCCGCGCGGCGCGAGATGCCGCCCGAGCAGTTGTACGCGTCACTCGAGAAGGCGAAGCGGCTCCGCGACGTCGAGCGGAGCATCACCGAGGAGAAGGTGTTCGCGTTTCTCCTGTCGCAATCCACCGTGGAGCAAGCGTGAAGACGACCAGCCAGATCTACCCGCCCTACATCATCGAGCGGTCGAGCCGCGGCGAACGCACCTACGACATCTTCAGCCGCCTGCTGATGGACCGCATCGTGTTCCTGGGCACCCAGATCAACGACGAAGTCTCCAACATCGTCATCGCTCAGCTGCTGTTCCTCGACGCGGACAACCCCGACCGCGACATCTACCTCTACGTCAACTCCCCGGGCGGGCTGGTGTCGAGCGGGATGGCGATCTACGACACGATGCAGTTCCTGCGCGCGCCGGTGAACACCATCTGTATGGGGATGGCGGCTTCGATGGGCTCGTTCCTGCTGGCGGCGGGACGCAAGGGGAAGCGCTCCGCGCTGCCGCACGCGCGCATCATGATGCATCAGCCCTCGGGCGGCACGCAGGGCACGGCGGCGGACATCGAAATCCAGGCCCGGGAGATCCTCTACCTCCGGGGCAAGCTGAACGAGCTGTACGCCAAGCACACCGGAAAAACGGCCGAACAGATCGAAAAGGACATGGACCGGGACCGATTCATGTCCGCGGACGAAGCCAAGGAGTACGGCCTAATCGACCACGTGATCGCCAACTTGCAGGACATGGGCGACGGCAAGAAGAAGTGACGGCTTGCGCCGCCGGGCTGACTTTCCCATACTAGGGTTCTCATGTCTCACGATAAGCACCTCCGCTGCTCCTTCTGCGGCAAATCCAAGGATTCGGTCCGGAAGTTCATCTCCGGGCCGTCCGTGTACATCTGCAACGAATGCATCGCCCTCTGCAATGAGATCCTGGCGGAGGACGAGGAGCGGGAGGTCTCGGAGGCGATCACCCAGGTCCCCACCCCGGCCGAGATCAAGGAGGTGCTGGACCAGTACGTGATCGGTCAGGAGAAGGCGAAGAAGACCCTCGCCGTCGCCGTCTACAACCACTACAAGCGCATCAACTCGCATGGGGCCCGCGACAACGAGGTGGAGCTCGACAAGAGCAACATCCTGCTGCTCGGCCCGACCGGCGTCGGCAAGACGCTGCTGGCGCAGACGCTGGCGCGCATCCTGGACGTCCCCTTCACCATCGCCGACGCGACCACCCTCACCGAGGCCGGGTACGTCGGGGAGGACGTGGAGAACATCCTGGTGCGGCTGCTGCAGGCCGCCGACTTCAACGTCTCCGAGGCGGAGCGCGGCATCGTCTACATCGACGAGATCGACAAGATCGCGCGCAAGTCGGAGAACCCCAGCATCACGCGCGACGTCTCGGGCGAGGGCGTGCAGCAGGCGCTGCTGAAGATCCTCGAAGGCACGGTCGCGAGCGTCCCGCCTCAGGGCGGCCGCAAGCACCCCCAGCAGGAGTACATCCAGGTCAATACCAAGGACATCCTGTTCGTGTGCGGCGGCGCGTTCGACGGCCTGGAAAAGATCATCGAGTCACGCACCGGCCGGCGGCAGATCGGGTTCAGCAAGGAAGAGATCGCCCGGGGGACCCCCGAGAAGGTGATCAAGAACCCCTTCCTGGACGTCGAGCCCGACGACCTGCTGCGCTACGGACTCATCCCCGAGCTGGTGGGCCGATTGCCCGTCGCGGTGCCGCTCGACGCGCTCGACGAGGACGCGCTCATGCGCATCCTGATCGAGCCCAAGAACGCGCTCTCCAAGCAGTACCAGAAGCTGTTCGAGCTTGAGGATGTGCGACTCACGATCGAGAAAGACGCCCTCAAAGCGATCGCCCAGAAGGCGATCAAGCGGGGTACGGGCGCCCGGGGCCTGCGCGCCATCCTCGAGGAGATGATGACCGACATCATGTTCGACCTGCCTAGCCGGGACGACGTCCGCGAGGTGGCCATCACTGCGGAGTGCGTCACCCAGGGCCGGGCCCCGCTGTTGGTGACCGAGCGCGTCCGCCAAAAGAAAGAAGCCTGACCGACCCTCGCTTCGTCGGCTCGTTTCCCTCGGCCGACGCGCCGCTCGACCCTCCGCTCCCCGAAATCGCCCTCCTCGGCCGCTCCAACGTCGGCAAATCGAGCCTGCTGAACGCCCTCGCGGGCCGGCGGATTGCCAAGGTCTCCGGGACGCCGGGGAAGACGAGGGCGCTCAACGTGTATCACATGACTGCCTACTACCTCCTCGACCTGCCCGGGTACGGCTACGCCCGGGCCGGCCAGGTGGAACGCGCCGCGTTCCGCGGGCTGATCACCCATACCCTCGAGCGCGACGGCCTCGCCGGCGTGGTCTGGTTGCTCGACGTCCGGCGTGACCCCTCGGAGGAGGACCGCGGGATGCAGGACCGGCTCGCCGCCCGCGGCACCCGCGTCCTTGCGGCAGTCACGAAGAGTGACAAGCTTCCCCGAGCCGAGCGGTTACGCCGCGAGCAGGCGATCCGGACGGCCCTCGGACTGGACGACGACCAGATCGTGCTCACGAGCGCACGGTCCCGCGAGGGCATCGTCGAGCTGCGGCAGGCGGTTGCTGAGCTCGTGCGGCGGAGGGCATGATGCAACGACGCAACGTTCGCACCGGTGCACTGACGAGCGTGGCAATTCTCGGCGCGGCCGTCCTCTCAATCCTTCCATCGTTCCCACGTTCCGCTTCCGCCCAAGACACCCTCCCGGCCGGCTACGGCACGCTCAAACGCGACGACATCGTCGTGCGCTTCGCCACCGACCAACTCGAGATCCAGGTGCTGCCGCTCGCCGAGTACGTGATCCGGCTGCTCGCCCCCGACACCTACCGGTCGCTCGAGCAGCTCCTCAAGTCGAAGCAGCGGGACATTCGAGACGCGGCCCAGCGTGCGGGGCTGGAGCGTCCGACCCTCGTCATGGTGACGTTCTTCGGCCTGCTCCCCCAGGCGCGCTTCAGCCCGGAGGACATGAACCTGGCGAGCCGCGGGCGGCTGTTCCGCCCGGTGGGGATCGTGCCGCTGTCGCCACAGTGGAGCTCGTACCAGCTCGAGGCACACCAACAGGCGATCGCGATCTACCTGTTCGAAGAGGGCATCAGCTTCCGCGAAGGGCTGACGGTCAGCTACCAGGGGCTCTCCAACGACTCGTGGACGAGCGCGCTACCGACGCTCGACCGTGAGCGGGCACGCGTGATCGCCCGGGCGAGCCTCCAGCCCAAGCCGTAGGAGAGATCCACGGGTTACGCCGCGCTGGCTACACTGCTTCTGGCCGCCGCCGCGCTCGGCTGGCGGGCGCTGCGCCTGCAGCAGCGGCTGCGGCGGAGCGAGCGGGAGCGCCGGCGCGGCGCGGACGAGTTGAACCGCCGGCTCTCGGAGCTGTTCTCCCTGCAGGAGCTCTCGTACATCCTCTCCGGGTCCCTCCAGCTCGACCACATCGTGGAGCAGGTGGTGCGCTATGCGATGCGCTTCCTCGACGCGAAGGGGGCCCTGGTGGCCCTCGCGGCGGACGGCGAGCGGACCGCCGGGCGGCGCTCCCTGAGCGTGGCGGCCGCCGAGGGGACGCTCGGCCCCCTGCGGGGTGGGACGATCGGACCCGACGACCCGGGGTTGATCGCGCGCTCCATCACCAGCGAGCGCGTGGAGCTGGTGCGCAACTCGGGCGGTGAGCAGACCCGGCTGGTGGCGGGACTGGACGTCGCATCCGCCGCCGCCGTGCCGCTGCGGGCCCACGGCGTGCTGGTCGGGACGCTGGTGATCGCCGACCCGCGCGGCGGCAGCTTCGCCCCCGAGGATCTCCGCTTGCTGTCCACAGTCGCGACCCACGCCGCGGTCGTCATCGCGAACGCGCGCTTCTTCGAGATGGTGCAACACGCGAAGGAGCAGTGGGAGACCGCGTTCGATGCGTTGAGTGAGGGGATCGGGGTCGTGGACGAGCACGGCTCCATCCGCCGGGCCAACCGCGCGCTTGCCGCGATGCTCGGCAGCCCGATCCCCTCGGTCATCGGCCTCGACCTCGGAGCCGCGCTCCTCGGGGGGGAGTCGCCGGCGCTGATCGACCTGCTCGCCGCTGCGCGAGGCGGCGAGCGCGCCCAGCCGCTCGTGCTCCGCGCCGCGCCGTTGGGCCGCGCGCTGCGCGTCAACGCGGCCCGGATCCCGGGCCCGGAACAGCAACACAGTGTCGTGGTCCTAGTGGAGGACGTCACGGACCAGCAGCAGATGGAGGCTCAGCTCATCCAGAGCGAGAAGCTCGCCGCTGTGGGTCAGCTCGTCTCCGGTGTCGCCCACGAGCTCAACAACCCGCTGACCTCCATCGCCGGGCTGACCGAGTTCCTGCTCGAGCAGAAGGAGCTCGCCGTGAAGGATCGCGACCACCTACGGGTGATCCACGAGCAGGCCGAGCGAGCGGGACGGATCGTGCGCAACCTCCTGACCTTTGCGCGCAAGGGGCCCACCGAGCAGGCGCGCGTTGACTTGAACGACGTGGTGCAACGTACGCTGCTCCTGATGGATTACGACCTGAAGCTCAAGGACATCACGATCGAGAAGAGCCTGGCCAGGATTCCCGACGTGCTCGGCGACCGCCACGCGTTACAGCAAGTCGCCCTCAACCTGCTCAACAACGCGGCGCAAGCGGTGGCGGACAACGTGCCGCAGCAGCCGCGCGTCATCCACGTCAGCACCTGGTTCGATGATCGCGTGCGGCTGCGCGTGGCCGACTCGGGACCGGGGATTCCCGACGCCGTTCTCCCTCACCTGTTCACGCCGTTCTTCACGACCAAGGAGCCGGGTCAGGGAACGGGGCTGGGCTTGTCGATCACGTACTCGATCGTCGAGGCGCACGGGGGGCGCATCACGGTGCAACGCCCGTCGGCGGAAGGGGCGGGCACGACCGGGGCCGCGTTTCTCGTCGATCTTCCCGCGGCCCCCGCCGATGCGCCGCGCCGCCAGACGCCGGTGCCGGAAGCGCCGCCTGCCGGGCCGGTGGCGAAGCGCACGATCCTGTTGGTGGACGACGATCCCGCGGTACGGCGCATGGTGCAGGCGCTGTTCGGCCGCGAGGGGCACACGGTGGAGGTGGCGCGCAACCCCCAACACGCGCTCGACCTGGCGCGCACCCGCCCCTACGACCTCATCTTGGTGGACGCGCAGGCGATGACGCGCGATCACCTGTTCGTGGAGCACCTGGTGGAGTCGGTCCCGCGACTCAAGGACCGGATCCTCGTGGCAACCGGAGACGTGCGGGCGTCGACGGACGAGGCGCTGGCGCACCTCGGCCTGCGCTATGTGCGCAAGCCTTTCAACCTACGCGATCTGCGCGACGAGGCCGCGCGCGTATGGGCGGCCACGACGCTGTCGTAAGCCTCCGCCGGCCAGCCGAACATCGCGAGGTTCGCCGCGCCGCCCGGCGCGAACTTCACGCCTTCTCGTAACAACAGCGCGCGCTGCACCACCGAGCCGTGGTCGGCGCCCGACAGGGAGATGCGGCCGGCGGCGTTGAGGACCCGCCACCACGGCACGTCGCTCTCCTCAGGGAGCGCGGAGAGCGCCCAGCCGACGGTGCGGGCCGCCCCGGGGCGTCCCGCGAGGCGGGCTACGACCCCGTAGGTCGCGACCCGTCCTTTGGGAATGTGCCGCACGACGCGATAGATGCGGTGATAGAAGGGGTTCACGGACGGACGGGGTAGCCCCGGCTCGCCAGGTAGGCGCGAGCTTCCGGGAGAGTTGTGCCGCGGTAGTGGAACAGTGTCGCCGCGAGGACACCGTGGGCGCCGACATCGAGCGCTCCGGCGAGATGCTCCAGCTTCCCCGCGCCGCCGGAGGCGATCACGGGGACGCGCACCGCTCGGGCGACCGCCTGAGTGAGAGGAAGGTCGTAGCCGTTCCGAGTGCCGTCGGCATCCATCGAGGTCAGCAGGATCTCCCCCGCTCCGAGCTCTTGCAGTCGCACCGCCCACTCCACGGCTTCGACTCCCGCAGGCTCACGCCCGCCCCGGACCATGACCTCCCACCCCCCGTCCCCCTTCGCCCCTCCCCGCTCCCTCCACTGCGCGTCCACGGCGGCGACCACGCACTGTCGGCCGAACTGGTCGGCCAGTCGAGTGACGAGGGCCGGGTCTCGGACTGCTGCCGTATTGACGGTCACCTTGTCGGCCCCCGCCCGTAGCACCTGCTGCGCATCCGCGACGCTGCGGATCCCCCCCCCAACAGTAAACGGCACGAACAGCCTGTCAGCGACGCGGCTCACCAAATCGATGAGTATCCCGCGCGCCTCGTGACTCGCCCCGATGTCCAGCAGGACAAGCTCGTCCGCCCCCTCCGCGTCGTAGCGGGCCGCTTGCTCCACCGGGTCGCCGGCGTCCCGCAGCTCCACGAACCGCACCCCCTTCACCACCCGCCCGCCGGCCACGTCCAGGCAGGGGATGAGCCGCCGGGCTAGCATACGCGCAGCACGTCATTCAGCAAGCCCGCGTCCCCACCCCCCAGTATTGACAAAATATCCTCGAGTGCTCTGCGCTCCCGAGGCCAGGCGAAGCGCCCGGCCGCCGCGGCGGGCGAGAGCCACTCGGCGCGGTCGTGCTCCGCCGAGACCCGGGGCTCGGCCGCGGGGTGCACGAACGCGACGAACACCGGAATCAACGCGACTTCGTCGACGCCGTGGCGGTAGAACGACTCCACCCGGCTCGCGTTGTAGAGCCGCACGGGCTCGTAACCGGTCTCCTCGCGCAGCTCGCGCAGCGCCGCGGCGACCGGCGTCTCACCCGGCTCGATCGAGCCGTGGACCGTCTCCCACGATCCGGGCGATCGCCCGCTCGGGCCGCGGCGCAGCACCAGGACCTCCAGTCCGCGGGGGGGAGGGGCCTGGCGCAGCACGTACGCGTCCACGAACGAGACGCGTGCGCTGGTCACGGCGCCCAGCGGGCGAACCCGCGCAGCAGTGCGATCCCCGCCGCCTGGGATTTTTCGGGATGGAACTGCACGCCCAGCACGTTCCCCGCGCCCACGATCGTGGGAAACGGCCCCCCGTATTCGGCCTCGGCCAAGGCGTCCTCGTCCTTGACGCGATCGGGACGGTAGCTGTGGACGTGGTAGAAGAACGCCTCGTCGCCCGGGAACGCCGGCGCGAGCGCCGCGTGTCCCTGCCCCCACGCGGTGAGCCGCACCCGTGCCCAGCCCACATGGGGCACCGGGAGCTCGGTCCGGAACCGCACGATGCGGCCCGCCAGCAGTGCGAGGCCCGGAACGCCCGGAGCCTCTTCGCTCTCGGTGAGAAACAGCTGCAGCCCGAGGCAGATGCCGAGCACGGGGCGGCCGGCGCGCGCCACTTCCGTCACCGCCGCTCCGAGACCCGTTTCATCGAGGCGTCGCTTCGCGGCGGCGAAGTTCCCCACGCCCGGCAGCACCACGCGGTCGGCGCGGCGGACCGTGTCCGGGTTGTCGGTGAGGACCGGCGCCTCGCCGCCCGCGGCGGCGAAGGCGCGCAGCACGCTTTGCGTGTTGGACGCGCCGTAGTCCGCCACCGCGATCACCTACAGCGCCCCCTTGGTGGAGGGTACGTCCTTCACGCGCGGGTCGAGGCTCGTCGCCGCGCCGAGCGCGCGCGCCGCGGCCTTGAAGACCGCCTCCACCACGTGGTGGGCGTTCTGGCCGCGCAGTAGGTCCACGTGCAATGTGAGCCCGCCGTGGGTCGCGAGCGCGCGGAAGAACTCGGGCGTGAGGGCGACGTCGTAATCGCCGACCTTCTGCCACGTCGGGGGCTCGGCGTGGTAGGCGAGGTAGGGTCGCCCGCTCACGTCCACGACCACGCGCGCGAGCGCGTCGTCCAACGGCACGGTGGCGTCCCCGTAGCGCCGGATGCCGCGCCGCTCGCCCAACGCCTGCGACAGCGCCTGGCCGAGCACGATGCCCACGTCTTCCACGGTGTGATGCTGGTCCACGTGCAGGTCGCCCACGGCCCGGACCTCGAGATCGAACAGCGCGTGCCGCGCCAGCGCCTCGAGCATGTGATCGAAGAAGCCGATCCCCGTCGCGAGCTCGGCGCGCCCGGTGCCGTCGAGCGCCAGGCGCACGCGCACCTCCGTTTCCTTGGTCTTGCGCTGGACTTCCGCGCTGCGGCTCATGCGAGAACCGCTTGCAGCGCCCGGGCGACTTCCTCTACATCCTCGTCCGTGCCGGCGGTGATCCGTAGGCAACCATCCAACCCGGGTGCCCCCGACACGTCGCGCACCAGTATCCCGTGCTCACGCACCAACCGGTGGAACACGTCCGCCGCCGGCCGCGCCTCGCAGCGGATGAGCACAAAGTTGGCGGCCGAGGGAAAGGCGCGCAGACCCGGGATCCCCGAGAGTCGGCGCGCGAGCAGGTCTCGGCTGCGCCGCACCGCGCGGGTGCGCTCCGCCAAGCCGTCAGCGGCGTCGAGCGCCGCCCGCGCCGCGGCGAGCGTCACCCGGCCAACGTTGTAAGGCAGCTTTGCCTTGGCGATCTCGGCGGCCACGGCGGGGTGCGCCAGCGCGTACCCGAAGCGCAGTCCGGCGAGCGACATCGCCTTGCTGAAGGTGCGTAGCACGATCAGGCGCGGCTGATCCCGCAGCAGCGGCACCGCCGTCGGCCCGCCGAAGTCCTGATACGCCTCGTCCAGTAGGATCAGGGCGCCGGTCTCGGCGAGCAGCCGCGCCACCGCGCCCTCCGGCAGCGGCGTGCCCGTGGGATTGTTCGGCGAGTTGATGACGATGAGCGGCGCCCGCGCTGCGCGCGCCGCGCCGACCAGGGCGTCCAAGTCGAACTGGAAATCGGCGGTGAGGGGCACGGGCACGTGCCGGCCGCCCAGCACCGCGGCGAGCAGGCGATACAGGCTGAATGTGGGGACGGGAGTGACGACCGGTGTCCCCGCGCCCACCGTCACGGCCAGCGTGGCTTGGATCAGCTCGTTTGAGCCGTTCCCGATGAGCACGCCGTCGGCCACCCACCCGTGACGCGCGGCGAGGCGCTCGAGCAGATCGGTTGGGGCAAGGGGCGGGTAGCGGTTCCACGGCTCGTCCCGCATGGCCGCGATCACCGCCTGCTTCACCGTCTCGGGCGCGTCGAAGGGGCTTTCGTTCTGGTTCAGCTTGCGCAGCGTGCCGGAGGCGGGAGCGTCGAGCGTGTAGGCGGTCTGGGCCCGCACCTCGGGCTTGATCAGCGCGAGCGCGGCGGCCGCGGCGTCAGTCAACGTGGGAAGGCGACTAGCGGCGGCGCCCGAGCACGGCTTCCAGCCGGGCCGACAACGCACGCGCTCGGAACGGCTTCGTGAGGAAGTCGTCGGCGCCGAGCTCGAACACGCGCACCTCGTTGTCTTCGTCTCCCTTGGCGGTCAGCACGATCACGGGAATCGAGGCCGTCGCCGGGCGCGACCGGAGGTGTGACAGCACTCCGTAGCCGTCGAGCCCCGGCAGGTTCAGGTCGAGCACGATGATGTCCGGTCCGACGCGGTCGATCTGGTCGAGCGCCTGCACGCCGTCGCGCGCCTCGGCCACGTCGTAGCCGTCCCGCTCCAGCAGATCGCGCATCACTTTGCGGAGGCTGTCCTCATCGTCCACGAGCAGCACCTTCACCAGGGGTTCGCCGTGCGCCCCCGACACGCGAGGCCGCGCCGGCTCCTCCAGCAGATCGAAGTGCGCCGCGAGCGGCTCGCCCGGAGCGGCAGCCGGCATGGGCGGGCCGAGCGCGCCTGGCGCCGGGGCGTGGCGCGGCGACGCTGCTAGTCCGCCCGCGACGCGCCGGCCTGCGCCCGCCGGGGCCGGCGCGGCCTCCCCGGTGCGATCGTCCTCCTCTGGGACGTCCACCACGCGCATCAGCTCGTCCACCGTGGACTCGCCCTTGATCACGTGCGCGACCCCGGAGTCCCAGAGGGATTTCATACCAGCCCGGCGCGCCGCCGTCGCAATATGCTCCGCCGTCTCCCCCGCCGCGATGCGACGCTCCACCTCGGGCGTGACCGTCAGCACCTCGATGATCGAGAACCGCCCCCGGTACCCGGTCATCGCACAATCGGGGCAGCCCGCCGCGCGGTAGAGCGGCGTCCCCTTGGGAAACCACGGCTTCAGCCGGTCGGGGGGGGCCTCCATCCAGACTTCCTTGCACGTGGGGCAGAGCTTGCGCATGAGGCGCTGCGCCACCACGCCACGCAGCGCGGCCGCGATCTTGTAGGCCTCGACACCGATATCGACCAGGCGGGTGACGGCGTTGGGGGCATCGTTGGTGTGCAGCGTCGAGAGCACGAGGTGCCCCGTGAGCGATGCCTGGACGGCGATCTGCGCCGTCTCACGATCGCGAATCTCGCCGATCAGCACGACGTTGGGGTCCTGGCGCAGGATCGAGCGCAGCGCCGACGCGAAGGTCAGGCCGGCCTTTTCCTGCACCTGCACCTGGACGATTCCCTGCATTCGGTACTCCACCGGGTCCTCGACCGTCACGATGTTCACGCCCTCGCTCTTGATCAAGTTGATGCAGGAGTAGAGGGTGGTGGTCTTGCCCGAGCCGGTGGGCCCCGTGACGAGGAGGATGCCCTCGTGGTTTTCGAGCAGGGCCTTGATCGCCTCGATCTCGTTCGCGTTGAGCCCGAGCGAATCGAGCGACTTGACCGTGGCGCGGGAGTCGAGAATGCGGATCACGACCTTCTCCCCCAGCGCCGCCGGGAGTGTCGAGACGCGCAGGTCGATCGGCTGGCCGTTCACGGCGACCCGCGCCCGGCCGTCCTGGGGACGCAGCCGGTCGGCGATGTCGAGCGCCGACATGATCTTGATGCGCGAGATGAGCGGCAACCCAGCTTGGCGCGGGATCTTCATCACCTGGCGCAGCACGCCGTCAATCCGGTAGCGCACCGCCACGCCGCCCTCTTCCGGCTCGATGTGAATGTCGCTCGAGCGCGCCAGGATACCCTCGGATATGATCAGGTCCACGAGCCGCACCACCGGCCGCTGGCTGGCCTGCTCCTCCGAGACCGCGATCTCCTCGGGGCCCTGGTCTTCGACCAGCTGCACCAAGTCGGGCGACCCTTCCATCCCCTGCACGAGCTTGTCCAGCGTTTTCTCCGGCCGGTACATCTCGTCGAGCTTCTCGTTGATCTTCGAGGGCGCGAGCAGCTGCATGCGGATCTCGCGCGCCGTGGCGAACGCCAGCGCCTTCTCCGCGTCCAGGTCGAAGGGATTGGCCGTCGCGATCTCGAGGAACGAATCGGTGACCCGGAGCGGCAGGATATGGAAGCGCCGCGCGAGCTGCTCCGGCACTTTCTCCTTCACCGAGGGGTCGATCTCCAGCACTTCGGCGAGCTTGAGGCGGAAGCGGGCCGACAGGGCCGTGAGGATCTGGCTGTCGGTGGCGATCTTCTGAGCGACCAGCGTTTCCCAGAGCGTCTGGCCAGGCTGCGCCTTCGCCCGCAACTCCGCAAGGAGCTCAGGGCTCACCACGCCCTCGAGGGAGTGGGCCAGCCATTCGTCGGGGAAGTTGGTGTCGGCCATGGCCTAACCTGTCAAAGCTATTCCCTCGTGCGGCCCCGTCCAGCCCATTTCGCTCACAAGATTCCCCAGAAATCGCGTGTCACGTCGAACGCGAAGCCGGCACGGCGGCTTTGCGCGCCAACGCCGGCTTCGATCCGAAACACGCCGAGCCACTCGATCCCCAGCCCGAGCGTCACTCGGGCCCCTGGGGTCGCCCGCCATGGCGTATCCGCCACAGGTCGATCGACCCACCCCGCGGCCACGTACGGCGCTAGGGTGAGCTGGCGCGGGATGCGCGCATAGGGACCGAGCCCGAGCGACGCGAACGGGAGGGGGACTCGCCACTCGACGTGGGCGAGGGCCATGCGACTGCCGCCCCAGCGCCGGAACTCTTCGCCCAGGAGCGTTCCCCGGCCGCCCAGCACGAAGCTGCGATGCGCCGGCAGCGCGCCGCTCGCCATCCCGCCCTGGGCCCGGACCAGCAGCCGCGTCGCACCCGCCGGGAGCAGCACGTGCCCCGTCCCCGCGATGCGGAGGTAGCTGTTCCCGCCGTCCGCGCGGCCCGCTTCGGTCACGAGCTCGTAGTGCACGTCGCGGCGCACGGCGAATCCCTCGCTGCGGCGACGCACGGCGAGCTGCGCCACGTCGACGCCGGTCTCCCCCAGGGCGGGGTTGGCGCGAAAGCCGCCGTTTGCGGGCTCCGCGGTCACGGCGAGTGAGCGGATCGATTCGCGACCCAGCGCGGCGCTCCACTCCCCGCGTACGCCGCTGCCGTGGCGGTAGGTGAGCCGCGCCCCATCGGCGCGGTAGTAGTCGCCGTAGTCCGCGCCGAATTCCTGGGACGAGAACGAGTTGAGGAGCGGGGCGATGACCCGCTCGTCCCCGACGTCGCGCACTTCGCTGAACAGAGCCGCCTCCAGCGCGCCGCGGCCGACGCGATCGACGGCCGCGACGCTGCCTTTGGGGTGCCGGTCGGCGAAGCCGTAGCTCGAGACCAGCCGCAGCTCGCGCCGGTCGCCGCCACCGCGCCACACCAACCCGGCGCCCAGGGTGAGCCCTTCCACGCGGTTCGCGCGCACCAGGTCGGACAGGCAGCGCACGCCGAGCCGGCGCGCCTTGAGGCCGGTGAGGGCGCGCCGGCCGGCGATCTCCTCCACCTCGGCGCGCACTCGCTCGAGGTCGTTCTGTCGGACCGGCTCCGCCACACCCTGGATGGCTTGGGCGAGCGGCTCGGGCCACGGGAACGAGTCGCGCTCGGCCTTGGGGAGGAAGGCGATCTCGTCCCCCTGAAACCAGCTCGTGGCGAGACCGAGGTTGAACACGTAGCCGTCGATCTCCCAGCGGCCGCGGATGATGCCGCGCGCCGGCACGTCGAGCCAGGTGGCCCGGCGCCGGATCTCGATCTCCTGGCGGTAGGGCAGCCAGAAGCGAGTCTCCCACAGCGCGTTGTCGAGCACGATGCTGATATCCTCGAGCTGCGGGTCGAGGTATGCGCGCGGAGTGAAGTTGAAGGCGAGGCGCACCAGGTCCGCCGTCTCCGCGTCCAGGTACAGCGTGCCGACGATGCGCGCGGCGGTGAAGTCCTTGGGCCGCACGCGCAGCGCGACCACGCGGACCTCGCGCTGGGGCAACGTGATCGTGGTGGTGTCCGCCAGCGCGTAGTCGTACAGCTCCGGGCCCGCAACCGAGAGCGGGTGCGGCACGTCGCGCGCTTCGTCCCCCTCGCCCAGGCGAATGGCGGCGCCGAAATTGTTCTGCACGATGCCGAGATGGTCGCGGTGGTAGCTGATGTCGGTGGGAAGCTCGGCACGGTCGCGCCAGCCGACGACGCGCTGCTTGCTGCTCGCCGGGGCCTTCCAGTACACTTCCAGCTCCAGCTGGTCGGCCTTGATGAGGCGCGGGGGGTCGGCGAGCCCCTCCCCGAACTGGCCGAGGAAGAACAGGAAACCATGGGCCTGGGCCTTATAGTCGCGCAAGGCGCTGTCGGCGGCGGCCCGCGAGCGCCGCGCGATTGCCCGCTGCGCCAGGGCGACGGCCCCACCGGAATTCCAGGCTTGCGCGGCGGCGGGAGCGGCGACCAGGAGCGGCGACACCACGCCGAGCAGGAGGGCGCGTCGGTGCATACCTCGTCTACCCCACTTCCTCACAGATGACCGACGCCCGCACGGCGTTCCTCGCCCGATCGGAGCGCGGCGGGATGGTCCCGCTGGTGCGCGAGGTCGTGCTCGACGCCGACACACCGCTCGCGGCGTTCGTGAAGGTGGCGCGGCCACCGTTCGCCTTCCTGCTCGAGTCCCTCGTGGGCGGCGAGCGCTGGGCGCGCTACACCTTCCTCGGGACCGAGCCGCGCGAGGCGTGGCGCTCGCGCGGCCGGACGCTCGAGCGCTGGACCCGCGACACGGGCTGGCGCGGCGCCGGCGAAACCGACGACCCGATCGGCCACCTGGCGCAGCGGATGCGCGAGCTGCCCGCCGCGCCCGTGCCGGGCCTGCCCCGCTTCACGGGGGGCGCGGTCGGGTACGTGGGCTACGATCTGGTGCGCTCGATCGAACGGCTGCCTCGCCCTCCCGCGGATACGCTCGCCCTCCCCGACACCGTCATGATGATCGCCGACACCCTGGTCATCATCGACAACCTGTTCGGCCGCGCGATCGTCGTAGCCAATGTGGAGGTGCCGCGCGGCGCGGCGGCCGCGGAGCGGCTCCGGCTCCACGACGCGGCCGAGGGTCGCCTCACCGAGATCGTCGCGCGGCTGCGGGGGCGGCACGAGCTGGCGCCGCTCGTGTTGCGGGACTCGCTCCCCGCCGTTGCGACCGCCTCCCGCTACCCGCGTGAGGTGTTCGAGCGCGACGTCGCCCGCATCCTCGACTACATCCGGGCGGGCGACACTTTCCAGACGGTGTTGTCACGCCGCCAGGAGGCGGCGGGCGCGGTCGACCCCCTGCTCCTGTACCGCTACCTGCGAGCGCTGAACCCGGCCCCCTACCTCTTCTATCTCGCACTCGACGACTTCGCCCTGGTCGGCAGCTCCCCGGAGGTGCTGGTGCGCGTGGAGGGGGGCGAGGTGACCGTGCGTCCCATCGCGGGCACCCGGCCGCGCGGCCGCTCGCCCGAGGAAGACGAGGCGCTCGGCCGCGCCCTGCTGGCGGACGAGAAGGAGCGGGCCGAGCACATGATGCTCGTCGATCTGGGGCGCAACGACGTCGGCCGGGTGGCGCAGTTCGGCAGCGTGCGAGTCACCGACCTGCTCGCCATCGAGCGGTACTCGCACGTACAGCACCTCGTGAGTGAAGTGCGCGGCCGGCTGCGCGACGGCTACGACGCGCTCGACGTGTTCAAGGCGTGCTTCCCCGCGGGCACCGTGACGGGGGCGCCCAAGGTGCGGGCGATGGAGATCATCGACGAGCTCGAGCCCGAGCGCCGCGGCCCGTACGCGGGGGCGGTCGGCTACGTCGGCTGGGGCGCCACGAGCCTGGACACCGCCATCGCGATCCGCGCCGCCGTGGTGCTCAAGGACCGGGTGGTGGTACAGGCCGGCGCCGGCATCGTTGCCGACTCGGACCCCGCGCGCGAGTTCGCCGAGACGGAAGCCAAGGCCCAGGCCGTCTTGAAGGCGCTGGCGCTCGCCCGCAGCGCCACGGGTGCCCCGTAAGCGGAGGCGATATATTCGGTGCCTGTGTTCAAGCTGCTGAGCACGACGGGTGAGCAGGCCATCGACCTCCAGCCCGGCCGCGTGGTCGTCGTGGGGCGCGCTGTCACGAGCGACGTCCCGATCTACGACCCAACCATCTCCCGCAAGCACGCCGAGCTCCGCCTCACCGACGACGGCGTGCACGTGACGGACGCCGGCTCCTCCAACGGCACCTTCCTGAACGGCGCCCGTATAGCCGAGGCGATCGCCGGCGAGGACGATGTCATCACCTTCGGCAAGGTCGCGTTCCGGGTGAAGGTGGTGACCGCCCCGGCACCGCGGCCGCAGATCGTGGCATCGACGCCGCCCGAGTTCGGTGGCAAGCCGGGCGGCGGCACGATCGTGCGCCAGCTCCCCGTGAAACACTCGGGCGGCGTCCCCGCCATCGTGGTGGATACTCCCTCCGGCGCATCGCATCTCAAAGTCACTGCCCAGTCGATCGAGGAGCGGCGCGAAAAGAAGCTCTCGCTGCTGCTCGAGATCTCGAAAGAACTGTCCAAGCAGCAGGAGCTCGACCGCCTGCTCGACAAGGTGGTGGACTTCACGTTCCAGATCATGAACGTGGACCGCGTGTCCATCTTGCTACTCGAGGACCAGACGGGTGAGCTCGTGCCCCGAGTTTCCAAGGGGAAGACCGGCTCCGCGGCCGCGTCGAAGCACGTCCCGCAGTCGATCGCCCGCAAGGCCGTCGAAGAGCGCGTCGCCATCCTCTCCGACAACGCCGCCGCCGACGAGCGCTTCAAGGGCAAGTCGATCCTCATCCAGAGCGTGCGCAGCGCCATGTGCACGCCGCTCATGGGCACGGATCAGCAGGTGCTCGGCATCCTGTACGTGGACAACCTCACCGCCACCCACTCCTTCGCCGACGAAGATCTCGAATTCCTGATCGCTTTCGGCTCGCTCGCGGCGGTCGGCATCGAGAACTCCCGGCGCTCCGAGCGGCTGCGGCGCGAGGCGCTGGTGCTCTCCAACTTCCAACGCTACTTCTCTCCCAATATCGCCCAGGTCATCGCCCAGCAGCAGGACGCCGGCCGGCTGCCGAGCGAAAAGCGGCCGGTGGTGATCTTC
>MNIR01000029.1 GCA_001919865.1 Gemmatimonadetes bacterium 13_1_20CM_4_69_16
GTTCCCATCACCATCCGACCGAAATAACGCCCTGCCGACTGTGGGCGGGACATTGTGCGACGCCGGCCTCAGAGCGGGCCGCTAACGCGCCGCCCAACCCACCCGTATGATTACTTGCCGCCACTCCCACACCTCGCGAGATCGTCCGACATGATCGCTCGCACCACCCTCCCGCGCCGCTTCCCCGGCTTCGCACTGCTCCTGGTCACACTCGGTACATTCGCCGCCCACGCTCCTCGCGCTCACCCACCGGTCGAACCCAGCCTGCTCTCCGGGCTCGCCTGGCGCAACCTGGGGCCGTTCCGCGGCGGCCGCATCTCCGCCGTCTCCGGCGCGATCGGCCAGCCCGGCGTCTTCTACGCGGGACTCCCGGCTGGCGGCGTCTGGAAAACCACCAGCGCCGGCGAAACCTGGACGCCCATGTTCGACGCCATCACCGCCGCGTCGTCGGTCGGCGCGGTCGAAGTCGCCCCCTCCGACCCGAACCTGATCTACGTCGGGATGGGCGACCTGATCTCGGGCGGCGGCATCAATGAAGGCAACGGCGT
Source organism: Gemmatimonadetes bacterium 13_1_20CM_4_69_16 (assembly GCA_001919865.1). Classification (GTDB taxonomy): domain Bacteria; phylum Gemmatimonadota; class Gemmatimonadetes; order Gemmatimonadales; family GWC2-71-9; genus 20CM-4-69-16. The sequence continues at coordinate 549 of MNIR01000029.1, forward strand.
CTACAAGTCGGTCGACGCCGGCAGGACTTGGCAACACCTCGGCCTCGATTCGACCAAGCAGATCCCATCGATCCTGGTCGATCCGCACGATCCCAACCTGGTGATGATCGCGGCCCAGGGAGACGTCCATAAGAAGAGCGAGAGCCGCGGCGTGTTCCGCTCGACCGACGGTGGCAAGACGTGGACCAGGACGCTGTACGTGGACGACTCGACGGGCCTGCAGAAGATCACCTGGGCCGGCGACCGCCCCGACGTGGTCCTCGCGACCAGCGTGCGGCACTACGTCACGCCCATCACGGGCCCGGCCCGAGTACCGGCGGCGGCAGGAGGTGGTGGAGGCGGTGGCGCAGGTGCAGGTGGGGCGGGCCCCACCCAGACGAAGCTCTTCAAATCCACGGACAAGGGTCTCACATGGCGCGAGATCACGGGAGGCGGGCTGCCGCGGCTCACCGGCCGGACGTCGGTGGCCGTGGCGATGAATACCAACGGGCAGCGCATGTTCGTGATCGGCAACTTCGGCCTGTACCGCTCCGACGACGGCGGCACCACATGGCGCCAGATGGACGCCGCCGACCGGCGCATCGCCAACGGCCAAGGGGGCTACAACTGCGGCGTCTACGTCGACCCTAAGAACCCCGACGTCGTGTACACCATCAACACATCCAGCTACAAGTCCACCGACGGCGGCAACACGTTCACCGGCTTCAAGGGCGCCCCCGGCGGCGACGACCCGCAGCAGATGTGGATCGACCCCACCAACGGCCAGCGCATCCTCATGGGGCTCGATCAGGGCGCCGTGGTCACGCTCGACGGCGGTGCGACCTGGAGCTCCTGGTACAATCAGTCGACCGACCAGATCTATCACATCACGGTCGACAACTCGTATCCCTACTGGGTGTACGGGTCGCAGCAGGACGCGGGCGCCATCCGCACGCGCAGCCGCGGCAACTTGGGTGCCGTGACGCCGCTCGATTGGAATCCGGTATCCGGGTGGGAGTGGGGCACCACGATTCCCGATCCCTTGAACCCCAACATCGTGTACGCGAGCGGCTTGGGGATCCTGAAGATCACCTCCCCGAGCGAGCAGTGGATCAATGTGAGTCCCAATGTCGATCCGGCGCTGTACGGACGGACCACGATCTCACAGCCCCTCGCCTTCGCGCCGTGGAACCAGCACGAGCTGATCACGGGATTCCAGTTCGTGATGGCCACGACCGATGGGGGGATGCACTGGACCAAGCTGTCCCCTGACCTGGGCTACCCGAAGGACGTCACGCCGCCCCCTGACAGCGTGCGCGGGCGCGGCGCTCCCGGCGCCCCCATCGGGGGCGCGATCCAGTCGCTCGCGCTGTCCACCGTACGGCGGGGCGTGATTTGGGTCGGTCGCACTTCGATCCAGCCGCCGCTTACGCCGCGGTCGACTTTCACGTCACCGGCGACTACAAGCCGTACTTCTTCCGGACGCGCGACTACGGCAAGACGTGGACGGCGATCGTGCACGGCCTGCCCACGGACCAGCCGAGCGGCAGCTTCGCCCGGGTGATCCGCGAGGACACCAAGCAGGCGGGGCTCCTGTTCGCGGGCACGGAGAGCGGGATGTACGTCTCGTTCGACGATGGGGACGACTGGCAGTCGCTGCAGCTCAATCTCCCCACCACGTCGTATCGCGACCTCGTGATTCACGGCAACGACCTGGTGGTCGGCACCTACGGCCGCGGCATCTGGGTGCTGGACGATTATTCGCCGCTGCGCCAGATCACGCCCGCCACGATGCGTGAGCCGGTGCATCTGTTCGCGCCCGGGGACGCCATGCGCGTGCGCCGCAACGTGGGCGCGGACACGCCGTTCCCGCCCGAAGTCCCGCACGCCCTCAACCCGCCCGACGGCGCGATCATCTATTACTACCTAGCGGCACCGCCGGTAGGCGAGATTGCGCTCGACGTCCTGGACGCGGGCGGCGCAGTGGTGCGCCATCTCTCGGGCGCGCCGGTCGAGCCGGTGAAGGAGGCCGCGCAGCCCCCCGAGCCCAATTTCTGGATCGCCACGCCGCGGCCGCTCCCCACCGCGGCCGGCACCAACCGGGTGAATTGGGATCTGCGCGCCGAGGCCCCGCTGGCGTTGGCCCACACGTTCGAGATCAACGCCAACCCAGGGCTGACGCCCCCGTCCCCCGAGGGGCCGCTCGTGACCCCGGGTGTCTACACGCTCAAGCTGAGCGTGGGCGGCAAAGCCTACACGCAGAACGTGACGGTTGTGAACGATCCCCGCTCTCCCACCCGGGTCGCGGACCTGCGCGCGCAGTACGACTTACAGATGAAGCTCGTCGCCGGCATGAGAGCGGCGTGGGAGGGCTACCATCAAGTCGCGGCGCTGCGCGCCGCCGTGGTGGCGGATACCGCGTCACCTCTGCCCGCCGCGGTGGTCGCGGCGACGCGGGCTTTCGACTCGACGCTCGCCCAGGTAGGCGGCGACCCGGAGGGCGGGCGAGGCGGGGGAGGTGGCTTCTTCGGGGGCGGCGCCCGGCCGGCGCCGACGTTCGTGAGTGTGAACGAGAATCTCGTGCGCCAGATCAACGCGCTCGAGAATGGCGACTTGGCGCCCACCCCGGCGATGCAGGCCGCCTACGTCGCCGGCTGCAGGGACCTCCAGACCGTGGTAACGACGTGGACCGGGATCAACGGCGCGGCGCTCGCGGCGTTCAATGCCGTGCTTGCGCAGAATAACACGAAGCCGATTGCGGCGACGGCCCGAACGCTCGTCGCGCCGGCTTGCGCCCGCTAGCCGGGGCGACGTACAGCGGCCATGTTCTCCCCGTGCAACCGCCACCCGTCCGTTGGCGCGCGCTGCTCGGCGACATCCATTTCTGGATCCCGGTCGCGGTGCTCCTCGCGGGGCTGCTCGTGCTGCGGTGGATCGCCTGACCGAGCTCGATCCGGCGCGGCTGCGCCGGCTGCAGCGTGTGGGCACTCTCTCGGGGTTCGCGGCGGGGGCGTGGCTCGGCGCGGCCGAGGCACCCACCAAGCTCGTCACGCTCGGCATCCCGCCCGTCGTGATTTCCTTCATGATGGTGCTCGGTGTGTTCCTGGCGCGCTGGAGCCTCCCCGCCCTGGTGCGCGGCACCGCCGCCGTACGGGATGACGTCCGGCAGGCCCCCCACCTCATCGTCTGGGCCGCCCTGGCGGGCTGCTTGTGGGCGGTCGCGAACACGCTGACGATCTTCGCGATCAAGGACATCGGGCTCGCCATCGCGTTCCCGTTGTGGAACGCCAACAGCCTGCTTGGCATCCTCTGGGGCACGCTGCTCTTCAACGAGCTGCGCGATGCGGGGTCCGCTCGCTGGCTCGGCGTGCTGGGGGGCGCGGTCCTGATGTTCACCGGCGCCACGCTGCTCGCGGTCGCGTCGTCGGCCCACGCGCCCGGGGGCAACGCCCTGCGCGGCGTCGCCGCCGCGCTCGCCGCCGGCGCCCTCTGGGGCACGATGTACATCCCCTACCGCAAGGCATACCTCACCGGGATGCATCCGCTCTCGTTCGTCGCGTTCTTCACGATCGGGGAGCTCGGCATGATGACGGCGCTCGCCCTGAGCTTCTCGGGTGGGCTGGACCCCCTGTGGCAGGAGCTCGCTCGGAGCCGCGACGTGCTGTTCTGGCTGCTACTCGCCGGGTTCGTGTGGGTCGTGGGTGACCTGTTCCAACAGTACGCGGCCAAGTACGTGGGCATCAGCCGCGGCATCCCGCTCTCGAACACGAACCAGCTGTGGGGACTCATCTGGGGAGTCTTCGTATTCGGCGAGCTCAAAGGCGGCGACCCGGCGCTGTACTGGCGGGTGGTCGGGGGCTCGCTCTTGATGGCCGTGGGGGCGGGCGCGATTGCGCTCGCCACGGCGCCCGGCCGCGAGCACCGCCGCTGGCAGGAAGCGGGGGCGCGCGAAAGCGCTCGCTACGGCGTGGATCCGGCCTACGTGGCGGCGGGGATGGCGGGCGAAGACTCGAGGGGCACCGGCCGCCCTACCCGCCGCGGCCCGCTCGACTGGCTGATCGTCGCCGGCACGAGTGCGGTCTTCGTGGGATTCGCCGCGGTTGCCCGCGTGCCCGCGCTCGCGCTCGACTGGGGCTGGGCGGCCGCCCTGCTGCTTGCGCTGGTCGCGTTCCTCGCGGCGGGCGGCCTGGCGCTGTGGCGCGCCACGCGGTTCGGATGAACGTGCCGAAGCCACAGAAAGCTTCGAAGGGACTACTCTGAACCGGATGCAATGGCTCCGGCAGCGGTGCGCGCGTCGCCGTTCGGCTCGCGCATGAACCAGTACGCGCCGCCCGCGGCGGACCGGCCCAGCGCGTATCTTGCTGCCGACCCCTTACCTCGGCAACTCGCCCGCGCCATGTTGTGCGCCTCACTCCTCACCCGGAGGGCGCAATGCGTGCCGACTTCGCTCTCGCTGCTCTGTCGCTCATCCTCCTCACCGGCGCGGTTCCGCCTCCCAAGCAGCCGAAACTGAAGGGCACCTATCGGCTGGTGTCGCGCGATCTGCCCGATGGATCGAAGCTGATTCCGCCGGCGATCGACGGTTTGCTCACCTACGCGAAGGGGTACCGCAACTTCAACATCTACTGGAAGGATGCGCAGGGGAAGTTGTTTTCCGTCTCGTACATCGCGAGTTACGAGCTAACCCCAAAGGAGTATCGCGAGAAGAGCATCTTCTTCCAGGTCAACGACGAGATCGGCGGCAAGGGGGCGAGCTACGACTTGTCGCCAGCGAGCGGCGCGTCGCCCGTGACGATCAAGGGGACGCGGATGGAGATACAGATGCCGTTGCACGGCGAGCCCGCGGTCGTGTTCGAGGGAAGCAAGATGACGGCAACGGGCAAGGGAGTCTTCGGGACCTTCGTGGACCATTGGGAGAGGGTACCGTAGCTGTCGCGTTTCCGCCCCTCGATGCCGCAAAACCGCCCTTGCTCTGTGCCGGGCGACCCTCGATCATAGCTCAGAGTCGCGCGTGCGGAGGGTAGCCGTCGTGCGTGCCGTCCGGTTAGGTCTCACAGGCTTGGTCGCGCTTTTACCGTCCGCCGCAGCGCAGCTGTCCGCTCGCTTCGACGTCTCCTTCAGCAACCGCTACGTATGGCACGGCATCTCCCGGGCAGCCGGCACGCTGCTGCAGCCATCGTTCGCAACGGGGTTCCGGCTGGGCCGCCTTTCGCTCGAGGGGGGAGCGGTACGTCACTACGAGCTGGACCGCGTCGCGAGTGGGGAGCTCTCGGAGTGCGGCGCCGGTGACGGGCATCTGGGTGAGGACGACGTGTGGGGCCGGGCGGTCTGGGGGATGGGGGCCGCGCGCGTCCACGCAGGCGTGGTTCGCTATCTGTTTCATGGTGACTCCACGCGCGGCGGTCTGGGACCGGGGCACAACACCACGGAGTGGTACGGTGCCGTGTCCACCACGGGCACCTACCTCAACTCCTCTCTGGAAGTCTGGTCCGACGTGGACCGGGTCCGGGGCACGTTCCTGCGCTACTCGGCGAGTACGCCCGCCTTGGCCTGGCCGTTTCCTCCCTTTGTCTTCGCCTTCGTCGACGGCGACGTCGGATTGAACCTCGGACAGGGGCCCGATCCGAGTCGGCCCGGCCGAGTGGCAAACTTCGCCGGCCGCGGAGTTACGCACGCCGGCGTCGGGGCGGCATTCGAGCTGCGGGCCAGGCGCACTCCCGGCGTGGGGTGGACCACCGTCGCCGCGGGCTTCCGAGTGCAGCTCAACATGGATGATGCCACGCGGGCGAACGGCGTCGGCCGGACCCGCGACCTCGGCGGGTGGCTATGGATGAGCGCGACCGTCTTGCTGGGCGGGGAAGCGCGGGGCCTGCGATGACGCCGCGCTGCGTGGTCTCGTGGGGGGCAGTGGCCGCGGCTGTGGCGTCGTGCGCTCCCGCGCGGCTCGAGCTGCCCGCCTCCCTCAGTCCCCCGCCCCGGCCAATACCCGGGACAGGGCTGCGCGCCGGTTTTGCCCGCGTCGACATCACTCCGCCCCCGGGCGTGGGCCTCGCGGGAAACGGACCCGAGGGCGCCGCCGCGCGCGGCTATCGCTTGCGCTTGTACGCCCGGGTCCTGGTGCTCGCCGATGGGGAAGGCAACCGGTTGGCGCTCGTGGTCGCCGACTTTCCGCTCGGGTCCGCGCTGCTGCACCGCCGGGTCGCCGCCCTGACGGCCCGGACCGACGGCATCGGCGTGGATCGCTTGGTCATCGCGGCGACTCACACCCACGCTGGCCCGGGCCACTACTTCGAGGCCGCCGCCTACAACGACCAGGGCAGCTCGGTGGTGGGCTTCGACCCGCTGATGCTGGACTCGCTCACCGCGCGCATCGCGCGCGCCGTGCACGCGGCGGTGGCGGACCTGCGAGCGGCCCGGGTGGCCTGGGGCAGCCGGGCGGTCTGGGGTTACACCCGGATCCGCAGTCTACCCGCGATGCTGCACAACATTCCCCCGCCCGCGGCGCGGCCCGATGCGCCGAGCACGCTGTTTCCGGAGTACCGCCTGGTGGATCCGGAGTTGGCCATGCTTCGGGTCGACCAGCTCGATCCGGCCACCGGCCGGTATCGGCCCTCCGGCGCGTTCAGCATCTTCGCGATGCACGGTACCGGCAACGCGCCCGCCAACGACCTCTTGGACGCGGACATTCACGGCATCGTGGAACGGCAGCTCGAGCGCCACATCGACCGCGACCTCAATCACAACAGCGACCGGCCATTTGTGCCGCGAGCGTTCCACCTGTTCGCCAACGGGACCGAAGGCGACGTGTCGCCCGCGTGGCCGCCCCAGAGCCGGTGCGCCGTGCCCGTGCTCGCCGTGCTTCCCGCGCTCGACGGGCCCTTCACCCGTTCCCTGTGGCAATGGCGGCCCCCGAGCGCCGCGCACGTCGCGGCCTGCCAGCACGCCGCGCGCGAAGCTGTCGTGCGAATCGGCGAGGCGCTCGGGGACAGCGCCAGCGCGCTGTTCGACGCGCTGGGCGGCGCCCTCATCGACCGGATGGAGCTCGCTCGCGCGTTCGTCACCTTGTCGCTGCGCGACAGTGCGACCGTGTTGCACCTGTGTCCGACGCCCGCGGTGGGCATGTCGGCGCTGGCCGGGGCGGACGACTCCCATTCGCGGATGCAAGGGTGGCGGCTGTTCGGTGCATTCCCGGTCGGTCTCGAGGAGGGATCCGCCAATCCCGACGCGCCCGGCTGTCAGGCGCAGAAGCGCGAGCTGCTGGACGGGTTGTTCGGGGAGTGGCTCAACAAGGTCGCCGTCGCCGGCGCGCTCCCGTCCTTCGCCCAGGTGAGCGTCCTCCGGCTGGGCGATCGGCTGATCGGCACGCTCCCCGGGGAGGTGACGACGACCGCCGGCCGGCGGATGCGGGAGCAGATGTTGGCGGCGGCGCGGGAACGCCGACTGCCGGTGAGCGCCGCGCTGATCATGGGTCTCACCAACGGCTACCTCGAGTACATCACGACGCCGGAGGAGTACACCGCCCAATACTACGAAGGCGGATCCACTCTGTACGGCCCCGGCGAGGCGGCCATGTTCGGCCGCACCCTCGCTGAGCTCGCCGCCAGCGTCTCGAGCGGCGACAGCCTCCCGCCCTCTCATGCAGCCCGGATTGTCGCCGTAGTCGGGCACTCACGCGACATCGTGCCCCGCAAGCCCGCGAAGCGGGCTCCACGGAGCACGATCGACACGGCGTGGTGCTCGGGTGACACGCTGTATGCACGGCTCGCGCTCGGCGCCGTCCGAGACTGGCCCGTCTCCACTGGGGACGTCGCCGCTCGCCCTCGAGTGGAGATCGTGGTCGCCGCCGCCGCCGGTTCGGTCGCGAGCTGGGATGACGATCCAATGTTGGAGCTTCGCTTGCAGGCGCGACACCGCGGTCTCGCGACGTGGGAGCTCCGGTGGTCGGGCGCGAGCCGTGGGAGGTATCGAGTCAGGATTCCTGAAGGACCCGAGAGGGAGGCAGTGGGATGCTCACCCGGGCCGCCGTGACCCCTGATTTCGTTG
>MNIR01000031.1 GCA_001919865.1 Gemmatimonadetes bacterium 13_1_20CM_4_69_16
CCCAGACCTGCGGCACGGATTGGGTGCTCGAGGGCACGACCGTGTCGAACGAGTTCCTCGCCACGTTACTCACGAACGGGGTGCCGCGCTGTTTCGGGGTGTCCGCGATCAGCGTCGAAGGCTACGAGAGTCTTTGGTCGGCGCTGTGGCAGGACACGCCCAGACCAGATGCGCGCAACGTGCTCGTGTCCGCCTATGAGGTGAACCAGTCACAGTCCGGGTTCCGCTTCTGGAGCGACGCGAACGGCAATGGTCGGGCGGAGCCGAGCGAGCTGGGTCTGGTTCAGGACGGGAATCGCACCGACATCGATTTCTGGATTCACCTGCAAGCCAGCGATTCGACCCTGTGGATCGTGCCCGAGTTTGCGGGCGACAGCCTCCGGCTGTACGACCCCGCCAATCCGGTGGCTGATCTTACCTCGATCGACTTCGCTCCCGCGACGGGATACGCGCGTAGCATGATCCAGGCGGTCCCCGGCTACGGGTACGTGTTCCAGCGGCTGGAGAATGGCCAGTACCACTACGCAGCCCTGCGGCCCACGCACGTCGGCCGGCGATATGTGATCTTCGACTTCAGCGTGCAAACGGACCCGGGCAACCCCGAGCTGACGGTGAAACAGCCGTGGGTGGCGGCGAGCGTAACCAGCGGTCCGGTGCCAGGCGCCCAGTAGGCGTTGAGATTCCGAGACACCCAGACGCCTAGCGGCTGTGCCCCGCTAGGCGTCTGGGCGTCTGACTTTCCGCGGTCCCCTCCCCGTCGTAGCTTCCTGTACCCCACATGTCTCAGACGATCCAGCTCGACGGTCGTTCCCTGTCCATCGAAGACGTCGTGGCGGTCGCCCGTCGGAGCGCGGCGGTGACCATCGCGCGGCACGCGCTGGATGCGGTGCGACGGTCGCGCCGCACGGTGGAAGACGCCGTCGCGCGGGGCGTGGCGATGTACGGGGTGACAACCGGCTTCGGGAAGCTCGCGCACGTGCGAATTCCGCCGGAGCGCGCCCGCCAGCTGCAACTCAACTTGATCCGCAGCCACGCCTCGGGGGTCGGCGACCCGCTATCGGTGGAAGCGGTGCGTGCGATGATGTTGTTGCGGGCGAACGTGCTGGTGCGGGGCACCAGCGGAGTGCGTCCGGAGCTGCCCGAACTGATCGTGGCCATGCTGAACCACCGCGTGCACCCCCGCGTGCCGTCGCAGGGAAGCGTGGGGGCATCGGGCGACCTGGCGCCGCTCGCGCACCTCGCGCTCGCGATGATCGGCGAAGGGGAGGACGGGAGCGGGTTGCGGGCCGAGGGCTTGCGGCCGATCGTGCTCGAGGCGAAGGAAGGGCTGGCGTTCGTGAACGGGACCCAGGCCCAGACAGGGCTGGCCTCGCTCGTCGTGCACGACGCCTGGGTGTTGTGGCGCAGCGCGCACGCCGCTGCGGCGATGAGCCTCGAAGCGACGCGTGGTACACCCGACCCCTTCGACCCCCGGATCCACGACGCTCGACCGCACCCGTTCCAGCAGCGCTCCGCGGCGCTGCTGCGTGAGCTGCTCGCGGACTCGCGCATCCGCGACTCGCACCGCGAGAACGACCCTCGCGTGCAAGACGCCTACTCGATCCGCTGCTCGCCCCAGGTGTTGGGCGCCGTGGGCGAGGGCATCGCTTTCGCCGAGCGGCTGGTCGCCGTGGAATTGAACGCGGCGACCGACAATCCCCTCGTGTTCGACGCCGACGTGCTCTCGGGGGGCAACTTCCACGGGCAGCCGATTGCCCTGGCGCTCGACGTCCTGGGGATCGCGTTGGCGACGCTCGCGGGGCTGGCCGAGCGGCGTCTCGAGCGGATCGTGAACCCGGACCTGTCGTCCGGGCTGCCGGCGTTTCTGGCGCGCGATCCGGGCGTGGAATCGGGGTTCATGACCGCCCAAATCGTGGCCGCGGCGCTCGTCGCCGACTGCCGGGTGCTCGCCACGCCGGCCAGCGTGCAGTCGGTGCCGACGGAGGGCAACCAGGAGGATGTGGTGCCCATGGGGATGAGCGCGGCCTGGAAGGCGGAGCGCATTCTCGCGAACGCAACCCGCATCGTCGCGATCGAGCTGCTGGCCGCGGCGCAGGGGCTCGAATTCCTGAAGCCCCTCACCCCGGGGCGAGGCGTGGCTCGCGCGTACGGGGCGGTGCGGGGCGAGGTGTCGGCCCTCGCCGGTGACCGGCCGTTGACCGCGGACATCGAGCGAATCGCGGGTGGTGTACGGGAGGGGAAGTTCGATCCGGAGGCTTGGCAGGATCGCGAACCGTGACTGGCCCCAGAGTCGTGCGCGCGCCGCGGGGACCGCAGCGGTCCTGCAAAGGCTGGATCCAGGAGGCCGCGCTGCGGATGCTCATGAACAACCTGGATCCCGAGGTGGCGGAGCGGCCCCAGGATCTCGTGGTGTACGGCGGCACGGGGAAGGCGGTGCGGGACTGGGCCTCGTTCGACGCGGTGTGCCGGACCCTCGGGGCGCTGGAAGACGACGAGACTCTCCTGGTACAGTCGGGCAAGCCGGTAGGCGTGTTCCGAACCCACCCCGAGGCGCCGCGCGTGCTGATCGCCAATGCGAACCTGGTGGGTCGCTGGGCGACATGGGAGGTGTTCCGCGACCTCGAGCGGAAGGGTCTCATGATGTACGGCCAGATGACCGCGGGCTCGTGGATCTACATCGGCACGCAGGGGATTCTGCAGGGCACGTACGAAACGTTCGGGGCGGTGGCGCGGCGCCACTTCGACGGCTCCCTCCGGGGCCGCGTCGTGCTGACCGGCGGGCTCGGCGGGATGGGCGGCGCACAGCCCTTGGCAGCGACGATGCACGACGCCGTCTGCCTCGTCGTCGAGGTCGACCCGGCACGCGTCCAGCGTCGCCTCGACACCCGCTACCTCGACCGGTCCACGGCCTCGATCGACGAAGCGCTGCGCTGGTGCGACGAGGCGAGGCGAGCCGGCCGGGCGCTGTCGGTCGGTTTGGTTGGCAACTGCGCCGAGGTGGTGCCGGAGCTGGCGCGCCGCGGCTTCACCCCCGACGTCCTCACCGACCAGACGTCTGCTCACGATCCCCTGAACGGGTACATCCCGCCGGGGCTCTCGGTGCCGCAAGCGGCCGAGCTGCGTGGGCGCGATGCCGCGGAGTACCTGCGCCGCTCCGTTCCGGCCATCGCGACACACGTGCGAGCGATGCTCGACCTGAAGCGGAAGGGCGCGGTCACCTTCGACTACGGCAACAACATCCGCGGCCAGGCGCGCGACGCCGGGGTCGCCGACGCGTTCGAGATCCCCGGCTTCGTCCCGGAGTACATCAGGCCGCTGTTCTGCGAGGGGAAGGGCCCCTTCCGCTGGGTGGCGTTGTCGGGCGAGCCGCGCGAGCTGCACCGCACCGATCGCCTCGTGCTCGAGCTGTTTCCTGAGAACGAGCCGTTGCGCCGCTGGATCACGCTGGCGCAACAGCGGGTCGCGTTCCAGGGACTGCCGGCACGCATCTGCTGGCTCGGCCAAGGCGAGCGTGCCCGCTTCGGGTGCGCTTTGAACGACCTGGTGAAGCGGGGCGAGATCGGTGCGCCCGTGGTCATCGGACGGGACCACCTGGATACCGGCTCGGTGGCGTCTCCCTTTCGGGAGACGGAGGCGATGCGGGACGGCTCGGACGCGGTGGCCGACTGGGCCATCCTGAACGCCCTGCTGAACACCGCCTCCGGGGCGGGGTGGGTGTCGTTCCACCAGGGGGGAGGCGTCGGCATCGGAAACTCGCTCCACGCGGGGCAGGTGAGCGTCGCCGACGGGACGGCGGCGGCCGGCCGGCGGCTGGAGCGGGTACTCACGAACGATCCCGGCATCGGCATCGCGCGCCATGCGGACGCGGGGTACCCGGACGCGATCGAGGCTGCCCGCCGGCACGCCATCCGACTCCCGATGCGCGAGGCGAGCGACTGAGGACGCTGCTGGTCGGCGCGCGCCAGGTCGTCACCTGCCGCGGTCCGGCGCGGGCGCGCCGCGGCCGGGAGATGGCGGAGCTCGAGGTCCTCACCGACGCCGCTATCCTGATCGACGGTGACCGCATCGCCGCGGTCGGTCGCTACGCCGACGTGCGGCGGGCAACGGGCGACGTGGAACAGGTGGAAGTGAGCGGCGTGGTGTACCCCGGTTTCGTGGATTGCCACACCCACGCGGTGTTCGGGGCGCCGCGCCTGGACGACCACGAGCGGCGCGCCCTCGGCATGGAGTACCAGGGGATCGCGGCGGCGGGCGGCGGGATCCTGGAGTCGGTGCGCGACGTCCGCGCCCGCTCCGAAGCGGAGCTCGTGGCGCTCACCCGCGCGCGGCTGGGCGCGCTCCTCGCCCACGGCAGCACCACGATCGAGGTGAAGTCGGGGTACGGTCTCGACCGCGAGACCGAGCTCAAGCAATTGCGCGTCATTGCGCAGCTCGCGATCGCGCAGCCGGCCGCCCTCACCTCCACGTTTCTAGGGGCGCACGAGGTCCCCCCCGAGTTCCGCGATCGACGGGGCGAGTACCTGCGTCTGCTGTGCGACGAGATGATCCCGGCCGTGGCGCGCCAGCGACTTGCCGTCGCGTGCGACGTGTTCTGCGAGCCGGGCGTCTTCAGCGTCGCCGAGGCGCGCGCCATCCTGGGCGCCGCCAGCCGACACGGTCTGGGTGTGAAGCTGCACGCCGATGAGCTCGACGGCTCGGGGGGGGCGGAGCTGGCCGTCGAGCTCGGGGCGCTGAGCGCAGATCATCTCGCCGGCGTGTCTGACGCCGGCATCGCCGCGCTCGCCGCGAGCGATACGATCGCGGTGCTGCTTCCGGCTACGCTCATCTTCCTCGGGAGACGACGGCAAGCGCCGGCGCGCCGGTTGCTCGACGCCGGTGCCGCGGTCGCGCTCGCCACCGACTTCAACCCGGGGTCCTCGCCGACCGTGAGCCTGCCGCTCGTCATGGCGCTGGCCGTCTCCCAGCTCGGGTTGCGGCACGCCGAGGCGTTACACGCCGTGACGGTGAACGCGGCGGCCGCGCTGCGCATGGCGACGGATCGGGGGCAGATCGCGCCCGGTTTCCGGGCCGACCTGGTGTTGTGCAGCGTCTCCGACTGGCGCGAAGTCGCCTACTGGATGGCCGTGAATCCCGTAACCGCCGTGTGGACAGGAGGTTCCGCTTGTCCGCTCCGGATGGGCCCCGTATCTTTAGGGACTCATGTCCAAGCTTGAGAAGCTGAAAGACAAGGCCAAAAGCCTCGAGCCCAGAGATCCGCGGGGCGCGATCGAAGCGTGGCTGGAGGTCCTCAAGGCGCAAGAGGAAAACGCGGAGCCCAACCCCGACCTGTCCGTCTTCAATCGCGTTGGCGACCTCTACCTGAAACTCAAGGACCCCGGCCAGGCGGCCGACTACTACGACCGGGCCGTGGACAAGTACGCCGAGCTCGGGTTCCACAACAACGCGATCGCGATGTGCAACAAGGTGCTCCGCAACGCACCCGGCCGGCAGACGACGTACCTCAAGCTCGCGAAGTTGTATGCAGCCAAAGGGTTTGTGGCGGAAGCGAAGCAGAACTTCGTGGAGTACGCCGGGCGCATGCAAAAGATCGGCAAGATCCAGCATGCGTTCGCGGCGCTGAAGGAGTTCACCGACATCTCCCCCGAGAACGCGCACCTCCGGTCGGTGTTGGAAGAGCATCTCAAGATGTACGGCGATGCCGAGCGGCATCCCTCCGCCCGCGTTGCGCCCGCGGCCCCAGCGCACGACGACCTGTCGCAGTCGGGGAAGCGCAAGACATCGAGCCTGGTGTTCCTGGACGTGGATGCGCCCCCCGGCCAGAAGGTGAAACCGACGGCGCGCCCTGCGGAGCCGCCACCTCGAGCGCGCGAGCCCGAACCCGAGGTTGAGGCGGGCGCGGACAGCCTTCTGGAGTCGGTGACACCGGAGCCCGACACATCGCTCGAGATCGAGTCGACCAGCCTGGCCGAGGGCCTTGAGCTCCCGGGGGCGAGCGGGGGCGGGGGGTCGGAAGGCAGCCCGCTCGAGGGCTTCGAGACCACCGTCGCCGACTTCGGGCAGGTACAGCTCGATCCCGAGCAGGGAGATATGCCGTCCCTCCGAGACGAGGTTACGGCTGAGGACGTCGCACCGATGGCGGAGCTCGAGCCTACGGTGCCGGAGGACGCCGAGGCTTTGGAGCCCGAGGTCGAGCTCGACCCGATGCTGGATCACGGGATCGATGTTCAGCCACCCCGGCCCCCTGCTCCCCGGCCGCCCCCGGCCGCCCCACCCAAGCGGGGCGGCTTCCCGACCGGCACGCCGCCCAGGGCCGCGCCGCGTCCTGTCTCACCGGTCGTGCCCAAGCGGCCGGGCCAGCCGAAGGCGCCCGCGGCACCAGCAGCGCCGCCGCCGCGCCCCGGGGTCGGATCGCCACCCCGGGTGACGATCCCGCGGAGCCCGGCGCCGGGGGGCGGCGGACCGCCGACGGTCAAACCAGTCACACCCAAGCGGCCAATGGCGCCGGCACCGGCGCCCGCGCGTCCGTCGCGGAAGACGGTCGTCGAGGTACCGCCGCTCGAGCTCGAGCCCGATTTCGACACGGGGACCGACGCCGGCCACGATGTGGACGACCAGCCGCTCGCGATGGAGGATATCCCCCCGACGGGGGGATTCGTGGAGATCGAGGAGGACAGGTCTCTCTCGGGAACGCGGAAATCCGCGTTCATCGACTTGGGCCTGGACGGCGCGGTCGAACAGGGGGACACGTCGGGTTCCCTGGTATTCGCGAACATCGAGGCCACGCCCTCGGCGCCCACGATCGAGGAGCTGGAGGGTCGCGTCGCCGATGACCCGGACGATCCCGAGGCGCACCAGGCGCTCGGCGAGGCCCTGATCGAGGGCGGCGAGCGAGATCGCGGGATCGAGGAGCTCGACCACGCGACCGCGGGTTTCGAGAACCTGGGGAAGCTGCCGCAGGCGCAAGATCTGGTGGAGGAGATCTTGCGGCTCGACCCGAACAGCGTGCGCCACCGCCAGAAGCAAGTCGAGTACGCGTTCAAGTCGGGGGACAAGGCGAAGCTCATCGACGCCTATCTCGAACTGGCGGACACGCTGCTGCGCCAGGATCTGCCGGACAAGGCGCGGGCCGTGTACCAGCGCGTGGCCGAGCACGACGCCAAGAACGAGCGTGCCAAGGCAGCGCTCGCGATGCTCGCGCCGGCCGCATCGCCGCCCCCGGTCGCACCGAAGCCAAAGGTGAAAGAAGAGCGCACCGCACCCAAGGACGCGAAGCTGAAGGTGCGCGACGAAGCGGTGGAGGAAGGCGACTTTGTCGACTTGGGCGCGATGGTCCTGGAGGGGGAGCCGCCGGCGCGCGACACCCGCATGAAGGTCGCCGACGAGGAGCCCACTGGGGACGAAGAGAAGGACTTTCAGGACATGCTCGCCCGGTTCAAGCAGGGGATCGACGAGAACATCGACGAGGCCGACTTTGAATCGCACTACGATCTGGGCGTCGCCTTCAAGGAGATGGGCCTGTTCGACGAAGCGATCGCCGAGCTCCAGAAGGCGTTGCGCGCCCCCGAGGGGAAGCTCAGGACCTCGGAGGCGCTGGGGGTCTGTTTCATCGAAAAGGGTGCTCACGTCGTGGCCGAATCGATCCTGCGGCGCGGGCTCGACCTGCCCGCGTCGGGCGACTCGGAGCGCGTAGGGATCTTGTACTGGCTGGGCCGGACGCTGGAAGAGCAGGGAAAGAAAGCGGAGGCGCGGGAGTTGTACGGGCGCGTGTTCGCCGTGGACATCCGCTTCAAAGACGTCGGTGAGCGAGCCCGAAAGCTCGCCAAGGTGAAGTGACGTGAGCCAGCAGATCGCCCCGGTGTCGTTGGGGGACATCCAGCGGCCCGTCGCCGCCGAGCTGGGGCAGGTGATCGGGGAACTGAGCCGCATTATCGCGGCGGACTTCCCGGTTATCGCCGAAGTCAACGAGCATCTGCGGCGGATGAAGGGCAAGCTGTTCCGTCCGACGTTACTGCTGCTCAGTCACCGGGCCTCCGGAGGAGGAGGGGACGACGCGCGGGCCGTCACGCTCGCGGCGGTGGTGGAACTGATCCATCTCGCGACCCTGGTGCACGACGACTCGGTGGACCACTCGGTGCTGCGTCGCGGGATGCCGACCATCAACGCGCTGTTCTCCCACCAGGTCGCGGTGATCATGGGCGACTACCTCTATTCTCGTGCCATCATCGAGCTCGTCGGGCTCGACGACCTCGCGCCGCTGCGCGTGTTCGCCCGGGTCACGAACGAGATGACGGTCGGCGAAATGCGGCAGCTCGAGGCGCACGACAAGCTCGCTTATGCTGAAGCGGACTACGACCAACTGATCCGCTCGAAGACGGCGTCGCTGCTGTCGGGCGCCTGCGAGGTGGGCGCGCTCGTGGCCCCGGTCGCGTATCGTAGCGCGCTGACTCGCTTCGGATTGCGGCTGGGCATGGCGTTCCAGATCACCGACGACCTGCTCGACTACACCGAGCCGGAGGCGGTCACCGGCAAGCCGTCCGGGCTCGACTTGCGGGAGCACAAGGTGACGCTGCCGCTCATCGCGGCGCTCGCGTCGATGGGTGCGGCGCAGCGGCGGAGCGTCACCGAGCTGATGGCGACCCCGGACCCCGGCGATGAGTTGGTTGCCGAAGTCATGCAGGTGGTAGAGGCCACGGGCGGGCTCGACTATGCGCGGCGTCGCGCGCTCGAGCTCGCCCAGCAGGCCGAGGCGGAGCTCGAGACCCTGCCACCCTCGCCGGCCCGCGAAGCGCTGCGCGACAGCATTGCCTATGCCGTGGAGCGGCGCAGCTAGGGCCGTGGCGCGCGGACACCGCGGCGCGCTATTTTACGTCGGATTCCTGGCCGGCGGGTTCGTGCTGGGCGGGCTGCTCCACGCGTTGCTGCGGCGGTTTCTGCCGCAGGGCGCGGCCAAGGAGTTCTTCACAACGGCCGTGACGCCGACCTTCGGGCCGGTGCATCTCGACCTGCTCGTGGTGTCGATCACGCTCGGCCCGATCGGGTTCGACGTGTCCTTGCTGGCCGTCGTGGGTGTGGCGATCGCGTACTTCGTCGCCCGATCGATCTTCTGAAAACGAGGCGCGTATGTTCGGGGACCTGTCGTTCAGCCATATCCTGATCCTGCTGCTCGTGCTGGTGCTGGTGTTCGGCGCGAAGCGGATTCCGGAGATCGGATCGTCGCTCGGCCGGGGTATCAAGGAGTTCCAGCGCAGTTTGAAGGACGCCACCAACCCCGATCCGCCTCCTGCCCCCCCGCGCAACCTCGACCCTCCGAGCGCGTCGTCCGGGGGCGATCCCAAGCGGTTGAGCGACTGATCGCCTAAGCGCCGCTCTCGGTCGCGCTGGGCCGGAAGATTTCCTTGCGGCGATCCACCACGCTGGCCTGGGCCTTCAGACCCGCGAGATACTGCTGGACGCGCGCTTGTTGCGCCGGCCGCAGAATGGCCTCCCGCTGCTGATCGCGCTGCTTGAGCCACGCTCCCGAATCAGCCGGCTGGCGGGCGATGCCCTGCAAGATGAAGAAGCCGGTTTCGCCGGCGATCACGCCGGTCCGTTGGCGCGGCCGCAACCCGAACGCCGCGCCCACCACTATCGGCTCCCGCGCGAGGGCTCCCGGAGGATTGAGGCGGGTGAACGGGCCGACCTTTTCCACCGGCAGGCCCCGCGCTCGTCCCGCCTGTAGCAGGTCCGGGGCATCGGCCAGGACGGCCAGGGCTTCGTTGGCGCGCTGCCGAGCAAGCGCCTTCTTCTTTTCATAGCGAACGGTCTCGCGCACCCGCTCGCGGACCTGCGCCAGCGGCGGCGCGCCCGCGAGATGGAGCGAATCGAGCCGGAACACGTAGTTGGCGCGCTCGCCCTCGATCACCGGACTGGTTTCACCCACCCGCGCCTCGAATGCCCACACGCTCACATCGGGGATCGCGTACCGGCCCAACGTCAACCGGTCCCCCTGGACCAGCTTGGGCGCTTGCGCCACCTGGAGATGCAGCCGCTGCGCCGCGCTGTCCAACCGACTGCCGTCGGTCTGCGTGGCCGCCAGGCGATCCAACGTGTCGGTGCGCGCGTCGATGGCATCGAGATGCCGACCCTGCGGAACGATGGGGATCAGGATGTGACGCACGTGGAGCGAATCGCCTTTCGCGGCTTCGACGCGGATCAGATGGTAGCCGAAGCTCGAGCGCACCGGTGGGCTAAGTTGCCCCGGCGTCAGGCCGCGCAAGCCCGCCAGAAACTGGGAATCAAACCCGGTCTCGTTGCGCTTCACCCAGCCCAAATCGCCGCCCCGCGCGCCACTCACCGAGTCCGCCGACTCCTTCTTGGCCGCGTCCTCGAACTTCACCGCACCTCGCGCGATCTCGTCCCGCAAGCGCCGCGCTTTCGCGAGCGCCGCCGCCGTGTCGGCGGCGTCGGCCACGCGCGGCTCCGCCACGAAGCTGAGCCAGGCCGTGGCTGGGCGCTTGAAGTCGTCTTTGTGGGCCGCGTAGTAGCGCTCGACCTCGTCATCCGACACCGGGGCGAGCGAGTCCGGAATCTGGTCGGGGCGGATGTGGAGCACGGCGACCGTCACGGACTCGTGCTGATCACGCCAGATGCGCCACAGCTTGGCGTCGGAGATATAGACGTCGGCGGTGAGGTACTCCTGGAGCTTGCGCTCCGGGAGATACTCGCGGTACAACTGCTCGATCTGGGCGCGGAACTCCTCGCTGGCGCTACCGAGATAGCGTTGCCACTTGGTGATGTCGAACCGGCCGTCCGTCTGGAACGTGGGATCCTGCATGATCTGCCGCAGGATCTGCGGCGGTGGGGTACTGCGCGCCATCTGCCGGACTTCATCGTCCGACACCTGGATCCCGAGCCGGCGATACTCGCGCTCGAGCAGGATTTTCTGGATGAACTGGTCGGTGACCTGATCCTGGAGCTGCTGTTCGTCTTCGCGGGTCAGCCGCGCGCCGGTCTGACGGCGGGACTCCTCGATGGCCGCCTGGAGCGCCGCCTGGAATTGGGGGGCGCGCACGACCTGGCCGTTGACCTTGAGGACGACGTCGCGTCCGCCACCCAGGATATCCGTGACTTGGCCGTAGGCCAGCCAGCCGATGAAGGTGACTGACACGATGAAGAACACGGGCTTATAGATGGCGCGCATCGAGCGCATCATGGGACGCGAGCTCCGGGCCAGGGGCACGTGAGGGGGCCTAAGTCTAAGAACCGCAACGCGGAAACTCAAGCGAACGGGGTGCGTTTCCAATTGACAGCGGCGCCGGCCGAACACTATCTTCGACCAATTCCCCCAAGAACTTAGGCCGTGTATACCAGCGAGATAGAAAAGCTCGAAAAGCGATGGGCCGAGAATCCCAAGGGCCGCAACTTCGCTCCCTTGGCGGATGCCTATCGTAAGGCAGGGGAACTAGATAGAGCCTTCGAGCTGTGCAAGTCCGGGCTGGAGCGCCATCCCGACTACGTGAGCGCCCACATCGTCTACGGTCGCTGCTACCTCGATCAGAAGAACGACACCGCAGCGTCGCAGGTGTTTCGGAAGGTCCTCGAGCTCGACCCCGAAAATGTGCTGGGGCTCAAATTGCTCGCCGAGATCGCCGAGCGCGGCGGGCGCTATGAGGAGGCGGCGGAGTGGCTGTCACGGCTGCTCGCCGCCGACCCGATGAATGGTGACGCCGCGGAGGCGCTGACTCGTACAAAAAGGAAGGTAGCCCAAGTCCCCGCCAAGCCGATGGCGCCGCCGACCGCCAAGGTCAGCGTCACGGCACCGGGGCCGAAGCCCGAGTTCGTCGTGGAACACACGCCGGAGGAGCCTGTGTCGCCGCACCTCGAGTCGGCCCAGCGGGCGGGCGACATCGAGACCTTCGACGGGACGCTGGATTTCAACGCCGCGGCACATGACGCGGCGAAGGCCGATGGCCTCGAGGTACAGGAAGAGGTCGAGCTCAAGCCGCAGGACCTAGTGGTCGAGGGGCTTGCCGCGACGCAATACGAGAGCGGTATGTTTGGCGCGCCGCCGGAGCCGGCGGCCGCGCCGCCCGAGCCGGAGCCGGATCTGCCGAACGTGGATCTGCCGCTCATCATGCCGGAGGACCTCGCGCCACCTCGGGCGTCCGAAGCCGCTTCAGCGCCGCCGGGCCGCTCTGCACTGCCACCCCCGCCGCCTCCGGCCGCACCTCCCCCGCCAGTTCCCGCGCCGCCCGCGGCGCCGATGCCTGCGGCCGTCGCGCTGTCGGACGACGACGGCGCGGCGGATGCGGCCGCGCTGTCGCGAGCCGAGCCGGTGCTGACCGAGACGATGGCTGAGCTCTACCTCAAGCAAGGTCATCGGGAGGACGCGCTGCGCGTGTACCAAGCGCTGCTGGCCCAGCGTCCCGACGATGCGCGCCTGCACGCGAGAGTCGATGCGCTCTCGCCCGGGCGACAGCGCACCGGTGGAGCGGGGGGGGGCCGTGGCACGGGTGAATCGGTCCCGGCGTTTCTTAAGCGCATCCTGGCCGGGCGGCCGCCGGCGGCGGGCTACTCGCCGCCCGAACCGGCGGCGGTCGCAGAGTCTCCCCTGGAGCGCGCCTTCGCAGTCGCTCCTCCGGACGTGCAGCCGGGACCCGAGCTGGCGACGCGCCACGAGGGCACGCGCCACGCGGAGGATACGATCTCGCTCGACGACGTGTTTGGTGAGGTGAGGGCGCGGGGACCGCGGCCCGTCGCGGACGGCGCGGGCTCTCAACCCCAGGCTTCACCTGTGCCGTCCGCTGCGGCCCCCCCTGCCGCGGCTCCCCCGGCGCCTGCTCCCACGCAGACGGGGGGGTTCTCGTTCGACCAGTTCTTCGGTGCGCCACCGTCTCGGGGAGGGGCTGACGCCGGGACTGCGGGCGGCGCCGGCGGGCGGCCGTCGGCTCGCCCATCGGGTGCGAAGGCCCATCCACCGCTCGAGGACGAAGGCGACCTCGATCAGTTTCAGGCCTGGTTGAAGGGTCTCAAGTCCTAGTGCACATCGCCGTGCTGAACGGCCCCAACCTCAACCTGCTGGGCGAGCGCGAACCTGAGCTGTACGGCCGAGCCACGCTGGCCGAGATCGAAACGCGCACGCGCGAGCGCGCGCGAGCGCTCGGCGTCGAGGTCAGCTGGACGCAGTCGAACCACGAGGGCGAGCTGGTGGACGCGATCCAGGCGCTGAAGGGGCGGGCGGACGGCGCCATCGTCAATGCGGCGGCGTTCACGCACACCAGCCTCGCCGTGCGCGACGCTCTCGTCGCCGTGCGTGTGCCGTTCGTTGAGGTGCACTTGTCGAACATCTTCGGGAGAGAACCGGAGCGCCGCCGCTCGGTGCTGGCGGACGTCGCGGTCGGCGTGGTGGCGGGGTTCGGCGCGGAGAGCTATCGGCTGGGACTCGAGGGCCTGGTCGGCTATCTCGGGTCCCGCCATGATCGCTGATCCCCGGCGCGCGCGGCAGGAGGCGCTCGCCGCGGCGCTGGTGGCCGAAGGGCTGGACGGGTTGCTCGTCGCGTCGCCCGCCAACATCCGGTACCTCACCGGCTTCAGCGGCTCGGCGGCGATCGTGGCGGTGACCCGTGGCGACGTCCTGCTCGTGACCGACTTCCGCTACGACGAGCAGGCGCGGGCCGAGGCCGGTGCCGTCGCGCGCATCGAGGTCGAGAGCACGAGCGTGTGGGATCGGTTCTTCAAGGAGCTCGCCACCCTCGGGCCGCTCGGGTCGTTGGGCTACGAAGCCCAGGCGCTGTCGGTGCTGGACGCCGAGCGCTTCGCGCAGGCCGGCAAGCCGTGGCGCTGGAAACCGATGAAGGATTTGGTAGAGCGGCTACGCGTCGCCAAGGATCCGGGCGAGGTCGCGGCGATCCGGAGCGCAGCCGCGCTGGCGGGGGAAGCGTTGCGCCAAACGTTGCCCCAGGTGCGCGTGGGGATGACGGAGCTGGAAATCGCGGGGATTCTCGAGGGCGCGCTGCGGCGACTTGGCAGCGAGGGGCACCCGTTCCCGACGATCGTCGCCTCCGGCGCGCGCACCGCGCTGCCCCACGCGCGCTCGAGCCGGCGGACCCTGGTGGCGGGTGAGTGGTTGCTGTTGGACTTCGGCGCCCAGGTGGACGGCTATTGCGCCGACATCACGCGCACGGTGGTCGTGGGCGCGCGAGCGACGGAGCGACAACGCGCGCTGTACGGGCTGGTTGCAGAGGCGCAGCTGCGGGCGCGCTCTTGCGTGCAAGCCGGCATAAGCGGGCGCGAGGCCGACGCGCTGGCGCGCGACGTGATCGAGGCGCGCGGCTTCGGCGAAGCGTTCGGCCATTCGCTCGGTCACGGCGTGGGACTCGAAGTGCACGAAGCGCCGCGCCTGTCGAGAACGAACGCGGACCCGCTCCCCGCCGGCTCAGTGGTGACGATCGAGCCGGGCGTGTACCTCGCGGGGCAGGGTGGCGTGCGCATCGAAGACGATGTGCACTTGTCGGCCGAAGGACCGGTCCTCTTGTCGGACGGTCGCACGGAACTACTCGAACTCGTGTAGATTTGCACGGACATGAACCTCGACATCATCGCGCGGCTGGTGCGGATCCTGAGCGAGTCCCCGGAGCTCGGCGCGATCGAGGTGCGCCGGGGCTGGTTCGGGGGGTGGTCGTCCATCCGGGTCACCAAGGCGGGCCACGGGACGAACGCGGGCGGGGGGGTCGGAGGGGGGGGGCAGCATGTGGTGATGGCGCAGGCGCCGGCGGCACCGCTGGCCGCTGGTGCCCCGGCTGGGGTGCCCGCATCATCGAAGCGATGAAGATCATGAACGAGATCGAGGCCGAAGTCTCCGGGCTGGTCCGGGAAGTGTGTGTGGAAAACGCCCAGCCGGTCGAGTTCGGACAGCCCCTCTTCCGGGTGGATCCTCATGCCTGAAGCCCCGCACGCCGCCGGCCCGACGTTCAATTTCAAGCAGGCCATCACGCACATGGTCCAGCGTACCGCGTCCGACCTGTTGCTCAAGGTGGGCCGGCCGGCGACCATCCGCGTGAACGGCGAGCTGATCGCGCTGGACACGGCTCCGCTCAAACCGGAGGAGTTGAAATCGCTGGCGGAGCAGATCATGACGCCGCGTCAGGTCAAAGAGTTCGCGGAGCACAAGGAAGCGGACTTCGCCATCGGTGTGCCGGGCGTGGGGCGGTTCCGCACCAACGTCTACCAACAGCGCGGCACGGTGGCGTTCGCGTTCCGGTCGATCCCCTACGAGGTGAAGACGATTCGCGACCTGAACCTGCCGCCCGTATTGGAGGAGATTGCGATCAAGCCGCGCGGGCTGGTGCTGGTGACCGGGGTAACGGGGTCGGGGAAGTCCACCGCGCTGGCGGCGATGATCAACCACATCAACACGAGCCGGCGGGTCAACATCATCACGATCGAGGACCCGATCGAGTTCCTGCATCGCGACAACTTCGCGAACATCTCGCAGCGCGAGGTGGGGAACGACACGCTGTCGTTCAACGCCGCGCTGCGGCATGTGCTGCGCCAGGCGCCCGATGTCATCCTGATCGGTGAGATCCGCGACATGGAAACGCTGGACACGGCGCTCAAGGCCGCGGACACGGGGCACCTGGTGTTCTCGACGCTGCATACGACGGATTGCACGCAGACCATCAACCGCGTCATCTCGTTCTTCCCGCCGCACCAGCACGACGAGATCCGCCACCTCCTGTCTACCGCCCTCGCCGCGGTGGTGTCGCTCCGGCTGGTCCCAAGGAAGGACGGCCAGGGTCGCGTGCCGGGGTCGGAAGTGCTGATCAATACGGCTGCCGTGCAGGACAATATCCGCGACATCACGAGGCAGCTGAACATCCCGGATCTGATCGCCCAGGGGTCGGTTCAGTACGGCATGCAGAGCTTCGACCAGTCGCTATTCCAGTGGTACCAGCAGGGCGTCATCAGCTACGAGAGCGCGATCTTCTACGCCACCAACCCGAGTGAGTTCGCGCTCAAGGTCTCGGGCGTCGAGTCCGGGCAGAGCCGGGCGTTCGGCGGCTCCACGGCCGCAGCGGGTCTGCGCGGCGACCTCGCGCCCTGATGTTCACGAAGGTGCTCGTCGCGAACCGCGGGGAGATCGCCCTGCGGGTGATCCGCGCGTGCAAAGAGCTGGGCATCGAGACGGTGGCCGTCTCCTCCGAGGCGGACCGCGAATGCCTGCACACGCGGTTCGCCGACGACGACGTCTGCATCGGCCGGGCGCCCTCCCGCGACAGCTACCTCAACATCCCCCGCATCATCGCGGCGGCCGAGATCACGGGGGCCGACGCCATCCACCCCGGCTACGGCTTCCTCGCCGAGAACGCCGAGTTCGCCGACATCGTCAAAGCGTCCAACATCACGTTCGTAGGGCCGACGGGCGACCAGATCCGCCAGATGGGCGACAAGGCGGCGGCGCGCAAGCTCGCGCAGAAGCTCAAGGTGCCGACCGTGCCGGGCTCCCCGGGCCCGGTGGAGGACAGCGAGGGGGGGCTCAAGATCGCCGAGAAGATCGGCTTCCCGGTGATCATCAAGGCGGCCGCCGGCGGGGGCGGGAAGGGGATGCGGGTCGCCGGGGACGCGGAGGCGTTCGGCCAGGCGTTCAGCCTGGCCCGGCAGGAGGCGCTGGCCGCGTTCGGGTCAGACGAAGTGTACCTCGAGAAGTACCTGGCGCGGCCGCGTCACGTGGAGATTCAGATCATGGGCGACACGCATGGCCGGGTGATGCATCTGTGCGAGCGCGACTGCTCCGTGCAACGGCGCCACCAGAAGCTGATCGAGGAAGCGCCCAGCCCCGCCGTGGACGCGACGCTGCGCCAGGACATCGGCGAGGCGGCCGTGCGGCTGGCACAGGAGATCGGCTACGTCGGGGCGGGCACGATTGAGTTCCTGCTCGACGAGGATGGCTCGTTCTATTTCATGGAAATGAACACCCGCATCCAGGTCGAGCATCCGGTGACGGAGATGTGCACGAACTTCGACCTCGTGAAGGAGCAGATCCGCGTGGCCGCCGGGGACCCGCTCTCGTTCGTGATGAACGGCCAGCGGCTCCGGGGACACGCGATCGAGTGTCGCGTGAACGCCGAAGACCCGGCGCGCAACTTCCAGCCGAGTCCGGGCACGATCACCGCCTACCACCCGCCGGGCGGTCCGGGTGTGCGGGTCGACACACACATCTATGACGGCTACACGGTGCCGCCGTACTACGATTCGCTGCTCGCCAAGGTCGTCGTGCACGGCAACAGTCGCGCGGAGGCCCTGGCCCGTATGCGGCAGGCACTCGATTCGTTTATCATTGAAGGCGTGACCACGACCATCCCGTTTCTCAGTCGGGTCATGCGCCACCCCGACTTCGTGGCCGGCACGGTGGACACCAAGTTCCTCGAGCGCGAGCCACAGCTGCTACAGCCCCCCGCATGAAGATCGACGTCTACTTTACCCCGCTCGGTCTCGCCGGGGGGGATCTCGGGGGCCGGGCGATCGTCGTGATCGACGTGCTCCGGGCCACCACGACCGTCGTCACTGCCCTGGCGAACGGGGCGAAGGCGGTGATCCCAGCCGCCACGTCGGAGGAGGCGGTCCGTCTCGCGTCGAACCTCGAGAAGGACGGCGTGTTGCTCGCGGGCGAGCGGAAGAGCCTCAAGATCGAGGGCTTCGGCCTCGGGAACTCGCCGCGCGAGATGAGCCCCGCCGCGGTTGCCGGCAAGACGATCGTGCTCGCCACCACCAACGGAACGCCGGCCCTGGTAGCGGCGCAGGGCGGCGATCCGGTGCTGGTCGGCGCCCCGGTCAACTTCCGCGCGGTGGCGGAGCGCGCGCGCCAGCTGCTCGGCGAGCGCGGCGACCTGGTGATCATCTGCGCCGGACGCGAGAAGCAGTTCGCCATCGAGGATGCCTACACTGCGGGTCGCCTGGTCAAGGCGGTGAAGAAGGGCATGCGCAAAGTCGAGCTCAACGACGCCGCCCGCGCCGCGGTCGCCCTCACAGAGCAGTTCGCCACCTGGACGGAGGCGCTCGACCACTCCGAAGCCGCCCGCCAACTCGCCGACGTCGATCTCAAGGACGACGTGGCGTTCGCCGCCCAGGCGGATCGGTTCGACGTGGTGCCGACGTACGCGAACCGACGGATCACGTGAACCACAAAGCGCGCCAAGAACTGGTCGGCATTGGCGCCCTGGTCGTGGGTCTGTTCCTTGGCCTCACCCTCCTCCGCTTGCCGATCACCGGAAGCTGGGGCGACCGGATCGGGTCGCTCCTGTGGCGGGCGTTCGGCGCCGGCTCCGTGCTGGTTCCGGTGCTCGGGATCGGCTGGGCGCTGGCGGCGTTCGACCGACTAGGAAGCTTGTCCGCGGCCCGGGCGGCGGCCCTCGGCGCAGGGCTCGTCCTGCTGCTGCCGTACGGAATCGGCACTGTGACGGGCGCGCGCTTCCCGGTCGACTACCGGCTGTGGGGTCCCACCCAACAGCTCGTGGGCGTGCTCCCCGCCGCGCTCGCGCACGGCGTGCACCAGACCGTCGGCACCGCGGGTGGTGTCTTGGTAGGGGTGTTCGCGCTGTCCGCGCTGGGCCTCCTCACGATCGGCTGGCATCCGCTGGTCGCGCTGAGAGCCGGCCGAGAGGCCGGAGAAGAGGGAAGGGGAAAGGCGGAAAAGCGCGACGTCAAAAAACTCGTGGCTGCGCCGGAGCGCGGCGACTCCGCGCGACCCGGTGCGGTTCCCGCTTCACCCAAGTCACCCAAGCCCGCGAAGCCGAAAACGCCCGCCTCGGTACGACCGGTCGTCGTCCCCAAAGGGGTGCTGATCCCCCCGATCGATCTGCTCAATCCCGCGCCCCCCGAGGACGGCGACGCCGGACTGGCGCAGATCGAGCAGATGGGGCGGAAGCTGATCGAGACGCTGCAAACGTTTCGGGTGGAGGGCTCGATCGCCGGGCGGACGGTCGGCCCCGTGGTCACGCAGTACGAGGTGGCACCCGGTCCCGGCGTGAAGGTCGGCCGGATCGCGGCGCTCGCGGACGATCTGGCCCTCGCGATGCGCGCTCAGTCGCTTCGCATCGTGGCACCGATTCCGGGGAAGGCGGCGGTCGGGATCGAGGTGCCGAACCCGATGCCCCGTATGGTGCACGTGCGCGAGCTGGTCGAGGGCGAGGAATTCCACGGTGGGAATCGCGTCCTCCCCATCTCGCTCGGCAAGAACCTCGAGGGTGAGCCGGTCGTGGCGGATCTCGCGAAAATGCCGCACCTCCTGATCGCCGGCGCCACGGGCTCGGGAAAGTCGGTGTGCATCAACACCATCATCACCAGCCTCCTGTACCGCTACCCCCCCCAGGAGCTGCGGATGCTGATGATCGACCCGAAGATGGTGGAGCTCTCGATGTACAACGCGCTGCCCCATCTGCGTCACCCGGTCGTCACCAACAACCAGCAGGCAGCGACCGCGCTCAAATGGGCGGTGCGGGAAATGGAGCGCCGCTATCAGCTGTTTCACGCCAACCACGCCCGCAACATCACCGACTTCAACCGCAAGGTGCGCGACGGGAAGCCGCTCAAAGGACAGCGAGAAACACTCGCCACGCAGGCGGGAATTCAACGGGAGCTGCCGTTCGACGCGGAGTACACCGAGGGGGTGCTGCCGTACGTCGTGGTGATTCTGGACGAGCTGGCCGACCTGATGATGACCGTGCAGCACGAGGTGGAGACGCCGCTGGCGACGCTGGCCCAGAAGGCGCGGGCGGTGGGGATCCACCTGATCCTCGCGACCCAGCGGCCTTCGGTGAACGTCATCACCGGCCTCATCAAGGCGAACTTCTCGTGTCGCATTGCCTTTCGCGTCGCCTCGAAGGTGGACAGCCGCACCATTCTTGACCAGAACGGCGCCGAGACGCTGCTGGGGAATGGCGACATGCTGTTCCTCCCGCCCGGCAAGAGCGAGCCCGTGCGCATCCAGGGCTGTTTCATCTCGACCGACGAGACCGAACGACTCATGAGCTGGTACACCGCGCGCCGCGCCCAGCTCGAGCAACGCGTCGAGGTGGACATCATCGAGCAGATGGAGCACATCGCCGAAGCGGAGAAAGCGCGAGAAGAGGGCGGCGGGACGAGCGAGGCGGCGGGCGAGCGAGATTCGCTGTTTCGCCAGGCGGCCGAGGTCTGCATCCAGAACCAGATCGGCTCGACGTCGCTGCTGCAGCGGCGCATGAGCATCGGCTACGGCCGGGCGGCCAGGATCATCGATCAGCTCGAGCTGGCGGGGATTCTGGGCCCGGCCAACGGCAGCAAACCGCGGGACGTGCTGGTGGGTTTGGATGAGTTGGACGAGATCTGCAGCCGCACTGAGGGCTGAGCGTCGCTCGCTGGACCATCACAACCAGCCAACCAGAGCGGCGAGTTGCGCCGGGCGGCGTGAAAATGGTTTGGTGTTCAGGCGCCGCCGCGCTAGGTTATCGCGTGTGACGAACGGCGTGCGCAGCGACCCGGCCGGTTGGACCGACGAGCGCCAAAAACGGGGGCTCGCCGGGGAAGAGCAGGCGATCCAGTACCTGCGGTCCCGTGGCTGGCACATCGTGGCACATCGCTTTCGAGTCGGCCACACCGAGGTCGACCTCATTGCGCGGCAGGGGAGCCTCGTGGCGTTCATCGAGGTGAAGTCGCGGCGGGGGACGGCGTTCGGGAGCCCGCTCGAAGCCGTGACCGGCGCGAAGCGGCGCGAGCTGGTCAAGGCGGCGCGGGTGTGGGTGGACCGCTGCGGGCGGCCGTCGGACGTGTACCGCTTCGACTGCATCGCCATCGTGGACAGGAAGTTAGAGCATCTGGAAGACGCGTTTCGGCCCGGCTGGCGCTAGCCCGGCCTTCGGTTTATATTCGGGCCTCCTACGGGGAGGCTCCTAACCCATGTCGAGGACACTCATGGCGGCCGACAAGGAAGTCCCGCAGCTCTCGGACGAGCGCAGGAAAGCCCTCAACCTGGCCATCACCCAAATCGAAAAGACCTGTGGCAAGGGTGCCATCATGCGCATGGGCGCCGACGCCCCACGCGTGCGGGTGGAGGTCATTCCGACGGGCGCCATCAACCTCGACGCGGCGATCGGGATCGGCGGGATTCCGCGCGGTCGGGTCACGGAGATCTTCGGGCCGGAGTCGAGCGGCAAGACGACGCTCGCGCTGCACGTCGTGGGGAACGCGCAGCGGCAGGGCGGCGCCGCCGCGTACGTGGACGCCGAGCACGCCCTCGACGTGGAATACGCGAAGAAGCTCGGCGTCGACATCGACAACCTGCTCGTCTCCCAGCCGGACACCGGTGAGCAGGGGCTCGAGATCACCGAGATCCTCGTGCGGTCCGGAGCGGTGGACGTGGTGGTGGTGGACTCGGTGGCGGCGCTCGTGCCCAAGGCCGAGATCGAAGGGGACATGGGCGACTCGCTCCCCGGCTTGCAGGCGCGGCTCATGAGCCAGGCGCTCCGCAAGCTCGCCGGGGCGATCAACCGCTCCCGCACCGCCGTGGTGTTCATCAATCAGCTGCGGGAAAAGATCGGCGTCATGTTCGGCAACCCCGAAACCACCACTGGTGGCCGGGCGCTCAAGTTCTACGCGTCGGTGCGCCTCGACATGCGACGCATCGGCCCCGTGAAAGAGCGCGAGGTGGTGATCGGCAACCACGTGCGCGTCAAAGTGGTCAAGAACAAAGTCGCGCCGCCGTTCCGTCAGGCCGAGTTCGACATCATGTTCGACGAGGGCATCAGTCACGAATCGCTGCTCGTGGATATCGCGGCGGAAGCCGGCATCATCGAGAAGTCGGGCGCCTGGTATGGCTACGGCAAGGAGCGCATCGGGCAGGGTCGCGAAAACGCGAAGCTCTATCTCAAAGACCATCCCGATCTCGCGGCCGAGGTCGAGGCGAGGGTCAAGGAGCACCTCGGCGTCAAGGCGGCCGCGGTCGCTGCTGACGAGGAGGCCGGCTCACCCGAGGAGTAAGTGCTTCCCCACGCCCCGATCCTCACGGGACTCGCCCCCGATCCGCAGCAGCCGGGCTACCGGCTGGTTGAAGTGGACCGGGGGCGATTTGCGTCCCTCCCGGGCGACGCGTTGCAGCTGCTCCGGCTCGAGCTGGGGCGCGCCCTGCCGGCGCCAACGCTCGCGCGTCTCCAGGAGCTGGCCGACATCGAGGCCGCGTGCCGAGCCGCGCTGCGCGCCCTGGCGCGCCGGTCACACGCCCGGCAGGACCTGAAGCGCAAACTCGTCAAGAAACAACACCCCCCGGGGGCAGTGGACGAAGCGCTACGGCGGCTCGAGGTGCGCGGGCTCGTCGACGACCGGCGCTTCGCCGGCGAGTACGCCGCGCTGCGGGCCGCCCGCGGTCGCGGCCCGGCGCGACTGATCAAAGACTTGCTGGCCCAAGGTGTGGATCGCCGCCTCGCGGAGGAGTCGGTGCGTCACGCGCTCGAGGACGAGGGCGTAGACCCGGAGATCGAGGCGCGTGCGGTCGCCGTGAAGCGGGCGCGTCAGCTGGCAGACCTCCCAGCCGCTGTCCGGAAACGGCGGCTGCTCGCGTATCTGGCGCGACGGGGCTACGGCGGGCCGGGGGTGAAGGAGTTGGTGGAGGAGGTGTGCGCTCCCTGAAGCCCGGGGTATCCGCGCAGGGCTGACAGTGATTCTCCTGGGCCCCCGAGGCCGTGCCTCGGGGTGTGTGTAGCCGTGGACCCCGGGGCATGGCCCCGGGGTCGGTCTACCCGGACTCGGGACCATGAGCAAACCGGGCCATAGGAGTTTTGAGCTCTTTGCGCATCTCACGTGGCACACCTGGCGGCGGCAGCGACGCGTCCGTCGAAAGGACGTAGAGATCGTGATGCAGAGCATCCGGAGAGCCGCTTTCCGCAACTCCCTTCACGTCATCGCTCAGGCCGTAATGGCTGATCACGTCCACGTGCTCGTGAGCTTTCGACCCGACCGGACACTGACGCCGTTCATTCGCGAAGCCAAGTCCGAATCGGTGCTCGTCGAGTGAACACTGCGGGAGGGCGCCTGACCTGGGCTCGTGGCTACTACGCGGGCTCCCTTTCTCACAGCCACATTCCCGCTGCGCGGACTTACCTGGCCCGGCAGTACCAGCGGCATCCGCACACGGTGCCCGTCTGAGTAGACCGACCCCGGGGCCGTGCCCCGGGGTCCTACCAAAAGGTCAACCTGAGCGGCGCCCCCCATGCACGGTCCCCCACTCCTGGAGGTAACTCTCAGCCAACCTTTCAGTTGCCTCCCCGGGGAGACTATATTCCCCCGCATGCGCGCCGCCGCAATTCGGCAGCTGTTCCTCGACTACTTCACTAGTCCCCCCCGGAATCACCGCTTGGTACCGAGCTCCCCCCTGGTGCCGGCGGACGACCCCTCCCTGCTCTTCACGAACGCCGGCATGGTCCAGTTCAAGCGGGTGTTCCAGGGGCTCGAGCGGCGAGACTACACGAGGGCGGTCACCTGTCAGAAGTGTGTGCGGGCCGGCGGGAAGCACAACGACCTGGAGCAGGTGGGGCATACGGCCCGCCACCACACGTTTTTCGAGATGCTCGGCAACTTCTCCTTCGGGGACTACTTCAAGTCGGAGGCCATCGAGTACGCCTGGGAGTGGGTAACAGGGAAAGGCTGGCTCGGCATCGCTCCCGAGCGGCTGTTCGTGACGGTGCACCACACCGACGACGAAGCCCGCCGGCTGTGGCGCAAGATCACCGGCATCCCCGACTCCCGCATCTTTGGCCTAGGCGATAAGGACAACTTCTGGCAGATGGGGGAGACGGGACCATGCGGGCCTTGCTCGGAGATCCTCGTCGATATTCGCGGGAAGGGAGAAGCGGGAAGGGGGAAAGCGGAGCTCAGTCTCGACGAGTTCGTCCGGGTGAGCGAAGCGGGACAGCTGCTCGAGATCTGGAACCTCGTGTTCATGCAGTACGATCAGCAACCGGATGCATCCCGCATACCCCTGCCCGCGCCTTCCGTCGACACCGGCGCCGGACTCGAGCGCATCGCCGCCGTCATGCAGGGCGTTCCGTCGAACTTCGACACCGACCTGTTCGCGCCCATCATCGGGCGGGCGGTCGAGGTAATCGGGACGAAGTACGACCGAGGGGAGCGGGGCGCGTCGTATCGGGTCCTCGCGGATCACGCCCGGGCGGTGGCTTTCCTCCTCGCCGACGGAGTGTACCCCTCGAACGAAGGCCGGGGCTACGTGGTGCGGCGCATCCTGCGGCGTGCGGTGCGGCACGCCTGGCTGTTGGGCCGGCGCGAACCGACTCTCGTGCACCTGGTGCCGACCGTCGAGAGCATCATGGGAAGCGTCTATCCGGAGCTGACGAAGCAGCGAGCGCACATCGAGACCGTGACGCGCGCCGAGGAGGAGCGTTTCTTCGACACGATCGAGGGGGGGCTCGAGCGCCTGGACGAGCTCCAGGGCACCAAGGTGATCTCGGGAGAAGACGCCTTCAAGCTGTACGATACCTACGGGTTCCCGATCGACCTGACCCAACTGATCGCCGCGGAGCGCGGGCAAACGGTGGATATCGACGGGTTCGAGCGAGCGCTCGCCGCGCAGCGCGAGCGCTCGCGAGAAGACCGCGGGGCCCAGGGGCGCCGCGCCCCGGCGGTGCGCCTCACGCGGCCAGGCGAGTGGCGCACCGTAAAGCCCAAGAAAAAGCAGAAATGGGTCGGCTACGAGACGACCAAGGCCGAGACCGACGTGCTGCGGTTTCGGCAGGCCGACGATCGGGTCGAAGTGGTGCTGGAGGATAACCCGTTCTACGCCGAGTCGGGCGGGCAGGTGAGCGACACGGGCCAGGTGAAGGGTGAAGGGTGGGAGCTGGACGTGTCCGACGTGGAGAAGGTGGACGGCGGGAGCGCCGTCGTGGGGCACTTCGAGCACGAGTTCGAGCCGACCGCGGTGCTGGCGCAGGTGGACGAGCGGCGGCGCCGCAACATCGAGCGCAACCACACGGCGACCCACCTGGTACACGCCGCCCTCCGGAAGATCCTCGGGACGCACGTACGCCAGCAGGGGTCCGTGGTGGCGCCCGACCGGCTGCGGTTCGACTTCGCACACCACGGCCCGATCGACGACCCCACGCTCGGACGAATCGAAGAAGAAGTAAACGCGCACATCTGGGAGAACCTCCCGGTCGAGACGCGCCAGATGAAGTACAAGGACGCGATCGCCCGAGGCGCGATAGCGTTCTTCACCGAGAAGTACGGCGACATCGTACGGGTGGTCGACGTGCCCGGCGTCTCGCTCGAGCTGTGCGGCGGGACCCATGTCCCGGCCACGGGCCAGATCGCGTTGTTCCGTTTCACCCACGAGACGGGAGCGGCCGCCGGGATCCGCCGCATCGAGGCGGTCACCGGGCCGGCTGCGTACGCGTTGGTCCGGAAGCTCGAACAGCAGTTCGCCGAGGCGGCCGGGACGCTCAAGGCGCAGCCGGAGCACCTCACGAAGCGGATCGAGACCCTGCTGGAGGAGAATCGCAAGCTCGAGAGGAGGGTCGAGGAATTGCTTCGCTCGGGCGGGCAACCTGCGACGGGCAACGTGGAACGGCTTGGCGACGTCGAGCTGTACATCGATCAGCGCGACTTGAGCGATCGCGACCAGATCGGTGCGCTCATGGATGCATTCCGGGCCAGTCATAAGGGCGCGATCTCGGTGTTGTTCACCGACGGGGAGCGCCCCGGCATTCACGTCGCGGTGACCGACGATCTGGTGCAGCGGGGAGTCAAGGCCGGTGAGATCGCCGCCGCCTTGGCCGCGGTATCGGGGGGCAAGGGAGGCGGGCGGGCGCACTTCGCCTCCGCTGGGGCGGGCGCCCCCGCCAAGCTCGGCGAGGTGCGGGCTCAGGCGCCCGCCATCATCAAGCGGATGCTGGCGCGATGACGCGGCGCGAACTGCTGGCCTGGCTCGACACCCGACGCCCGGCGCCGCCGGCGGCATTGCGCGCGCACCTCGAAGCGCAGTTGAGCGACTCGGAGGAGCGGCTGCCGGACCACCTCGCCGAGCTCGGTCGCGCCATGTTGGCGCGCGTCACCGGACGGCCCGACGGAGGCCGCGAGCTGGCGCTCGATCTGCTCGCCGCCGACGCGTTCGTCACGTACGCGTTCGAGGCGCAGGCGGAAGCGGACGTCGCCGGGCTCACGGTCCTGGCCCGGCGGGTAGCGGGAGCGGGCGTCTGACGTCCCTCCTCGAGGGCCGCCCGGGACTGCTGGTGCTCGTGGACCCGAGTCGCTCGGAGCCGCGCGAGGCGGCGCGCATCGCGCGCGAGGCGCGGGCTGCGGGGGCGGTGGGGATCTTGATCGGCTCGTCGTTCGACGGCACGCGCGACACGCAGCTCGTGGCCCGCACGATCCGGGAGGCCGTTCCGGGCTTTCCCGTAGCGCTGTTCCCCGGCTCCGCCATGCAGCTCACCGAAGAGGTAGACCTGGTGTTGCTCCTGTCGCTCGTCTCCGGGCGGAATCCGCAGTATCTGATCGAGGAGCACGTGCGCGCCGTCCCGTTTTTTCAGCGGCATCCCGTCGCAACGTTGTCGACCGGCTACATCCTGATCGACGGCGGCCGCGTCACCAGCGTCGAGGCGGTGAGCCAGACGCGGCCGCTCCCGGCGGACAAGCCGGAGCTCGCGGCGGCGCACGCCACCGCCGCACGGCTGATCGGGATGCAGGCGATTTATCTCGAGGCGGGAAGCGGTGCGCCACGGCCCGTGGGGACCGAGGTGATCCGGGCGTGTCGCGTCGCGGTGCCGGGGCTGCCGCTGTTCGTGGGTGGTGGGATCAAGACTCCCGCCCAGGCAGGTGCGGCGCGTGCCGCCGGAGCGGACTTTGTGGTGGTCGGCACGGCTGTCGAGGAGGGAGGTGTCCCAGGCGAGTTGCGGGCGATGGCGCTCGCCGTGCGGGGCCCGGGGACCACCCGGTGACGCCGGCCGACCGGGCGCGGACCGGCCTGACGGCGCTCGCGACCTTGGCCGCGCGTGTGGCCGACCAGCACGCCGGGGACATCGCCCGGCTGGCGGCGCTGTACGTCGCGACACTGGAGGGTGGGGGCACCGTGTTCTTCGCCGGCAACGGCGGCAGCGCCGCGGACGCGCAGCACGCCGCCGCGGAGTACGTCGTCCGCTATGGCCGCAACCGGCGCGCACTGCCCGCCGTGGCGTTGACCACCGATACATCGCTACTCACCGCGTGCGGCAACGACCTGGGCTTCGACGAGATCTTCGCCCGCCAGATCGAGGCCCTCGCACGTCCCGGGGACCTGGTGGTGCTGCACTCGACGAGCGGCGAGAGTCCCAACGTGGTGCGGGCCGCCCAGGCGGCGCGGGCCAAAGGGGTTCGGGTCGTCGCGCTGCTCGGCAAGGGGGGCGGCGAGGCGCGTGGCGTGGTCGACGATTGCCTCGTTATCCCGGCGGACGAGACGGCACGCATCCAGGAGTTGCATCTCGCCGTCGAGCACGTCATCTGCGACCTCGTCGAGGCGGCTCTCAAACTGTGATCTCGTTGTCCGGCAAGCGCGCGTTCGTCAGCGGCGGCGGCCGCGGGATCGGACGGGCGACCGCGGTGCTGCTGGCGAAAGCGGGCGCCGCTGTCGCGATCGGATATCGGCGCCGCCGAGCGGAGGCCGAGGAGACGGTCAAGGCGCTCGTGCTGGCGGGCGGTCGAGGGCTCAGTGTGCCGGGCGACCTGGGGGATCCCGCGGAGGCGAAGCGGGCCGTAGACGTGGCGGCCAAGTCCCTGGGCGGGCTCGACCTGGTGATCGTGAATCACGGCATCTGGCCGCCGGACGACGTGCCCGTCGCCCAGCTGACTGACACGCAATGGGAGGCGACGCGGCGGGCCAACCTCGACAGCGTGCTGTACGTGTGCCGCGCCACGATCCCATTGCTGTCGGAGGGCGGCAAGATCGTGCTCGTCGCCTCGACCGCCGGCCAGCGGGGCGAGGCGTTCCACGCCGACTACGCGGCCACCAAAGGCGCCCTCATCGCGTTCACCAAGTCGCTCGCCGTCGAGCTCGCGCCGCGGATCACGGTGAACTGCGTCGCGCCCGGTTGGGTCGACACCGAGATGGCGGCGCAACCGTACAGCCGGGAAGGGGGGCAGGGGAAACGGCAAATCGAGAGGACCATCCCTCTCGGGCGGGTAGCGAGCCCCGAGGATATCGCGGGGCCGATCGTGTTCCTGTGCTCCGACCTCGCGCGACACATTACGGGCGAGATTCTCAATGTGAATGGGGGGAGTGTGCTGTGCGGGTGATCCCAACGCGGAACGCGGAAGTTGGAACGCGGAACATCACGGCAAGCCCCGCGGCGCGGCACGACCCTGCATTGCCGTTCCGCGTTCCGCGTTTGCACTTCCGCGTTCAATGAAGTTCCCGGACCGCTTGCCGATCCCGGAGGAAGTACTCAAGATCGCGCAGAGGCTGGAGTCCGCCGGCTACGAGACGTGGTGCGTCGGCGGCGCGATCCGCGACAACCTGCTCGAGCTCGAGAACCACGACTTCGACCTCACGACCGCGGCGCCGCCCGCCGAGGTCCGGAAGCTCTTCAAGCGCACCGTCCCGGTGGGGATCGAGCACGGCACGGTCGCGGTGCTGGACCGGCACAACCGGCCGCACGAAGTCACCACGTTCCGGCGGGACATCAAGACCGACGGGCGGCACGCCGTGGTGGAGTTTGGCGTATCGCTGATGGACGACTTGGCCCGGCGCGACTTCACTATTAACGCGATCGCCTACCACCCCGGGCGGCACGAGTGGCGTGACCCGTTCCACGGCGCGGACGACCTCGAGCACCGGCTGATCCGCTCCGTCGGCGACCCGAACTGGCGGTTTCAGGAGGACTACCTGCGGATCTTGCGGGGCTTGCGCTTCAGTGCCCGGTTCGAGTTTCGGATTCACGCCGGGACCTTGGAAGCCGCCAAGGCGAACGTGCAGGGCGTGGCCCAGCTGTCGGCGGAGCGCGTGCGGGACGAATGGTTCAAGGGAATCGCGACCGCCCGACACGTCTCGAAGCTGCTGCAGCTGTGGGTGGACGTGGGGGCGGCGCGGATCTGGCTGCCGGAGATTCGGGAGAAGGGAGACGGGACTCGGGAGAAGGGCGGGCTCGACAAGCTGCCACGCGACCCGGTCTTAATCACGGCCTACCTCGCGACCGACCCGGCGTCCCTCCTGACCAGGCTCAAGTGCTCGAACAAGGAGATCGAGCGGGGCCGGGCCATCGGCGCGTGGCGGGACAAGTATCCCGACCCGAAACATCTGCCGGCGGTGCGTCGCTGGCTCTCCCAGGTGGGCGAATACGCAGACGACTTGCTCACCCTGCCACCGGCACGTTCTTCTCCCATCTCCCTGCTCCCCAAGGTTGTGGCATCCATCCGCGCCGCGAAGGATCCGTTGACACTGCAGGCCCTCGCGGTGGACGGGAACGACTTGATCGCTGCGGGAGTGCGGCCGGGACCCGACGTGGGCGAGGCGCTCGAGCGCCTGCTCGGCGAGGTGCTCGAGGACCCGAGCCGCAATACGAAGCAGTACCTGCTCGCCCATGTCTAGCGCCCTGGTGTACGCGCTGGTTGCCGCGCTCGGCAACCTGCTGGGCGCGCTCGCGGTGACGCGGCGGGCAGCCCGTGGCCTCGCGGTCATCGAGCACTTCGTCGCGTTCGGCGCCGGGTTCATGCTCGCCGTCGCCATCGTCGAGGTGCTGCCAGAGGCGTTCGTCCGCTCGGGAGCGGCCGCGCCGGCGCTGGTGCTCGGCGGCTACCTCGCCGTGCACCTCTCGCAGCACACGCTCACGCCGCACTTCCACTTCGGCGAGGAGACGCACGCCGTCAACCGGCTGGCGGGCTCTTCGGCGCTGATCGGCCTGCTGCTGCACACTTTCTTCGACGGGGTGGCGATCGCCAGTGCTTTCCTGGTACGGCCGGCGCTCGGCATGATGGTGTTCGTGGCGATCTTCCTCCACAAGCTTCCTGAAGGAGTGACGATCGCGAGCCTGTACTTGGCGGTCGGCCGGACGGGTGCGCAGGCGGTCGGCGCGGCGGCGCTGCTGGGACTCGCGACGCTCGCGGGGGTCGTGGTCACCGACAGCGTGGGCGTCTTGGCTCGGCACGGGCTCGCCGTCGCGGCGGGAGTGACGATCTACGTGGCCGCGTCGAACCTGGTCCCCGAGTTTCAGGGCAAGCGGGGGTGGCGGCTGCCGGCGGCGTTTTTTGCGGGCGCGGGCGTGTTTGTCGTCACCAAGCTGGTCTTGGACAATGTCTGAAGCGACCCTCTTCCAACACTCCTCCGAGCCGCTGGCCGCCAGGATGCGGCCGCGCAACCTCGACGAGTTCCTCGGCCAGGAGCGGCTGCTCGGCCCCGGGAAGGCGCTGGGCGAGCTGATCCGCCGCGGCGACGTGGCGTCGTGCATCTTCTGGGGTCCCCCCGGGTCGGGAAAGACCACGCTGGCGCGCATCGTCGCCAACTACACCGACCGCCAGTTCGAGCCGTTCTCCGCGGTGACCGAGGGCGTCGCCAAGGTGCGCGAGATCATCAAGGCAGCTGAGCAGCGGCTCAAGTACGAGGGGCGGGGCACGATCCTGTTCTGCGACGAGATCCACCGCTTCAACAAGGCGCAGCAGGACGCCTTTCTTCCGTGGGTGGAGAACGGGATCGTGACCCTCATCGGGGCGACTACGGAAAACCCGAGCTTCGAGCTGACCGGCGCGCTGCTGTCGCGCTGCCGGGTGTTCGTGCTCGAGCCACTCACGCCCGAGCACATCAGCCAGCTAGTGCGTCGCGCGCTCGAAGACAAGGACCGCGGACTCGGAACCTTGCGGCTTGCGATCGAGGACGATGCACTAGCGCTGCTGGCGCGCGAGGCGGACGGCGATGCACGCCGCGCGCTGCAGGCGCTCGAGGCCGCCGCGGAATTCATCGTGGGGAAGGCCCCTCCCACCGCCGGCCCTCCCCACCGCTTGACCGCCGCCCTTATCAGCGACGCTTTACAGAAGCGCTTCGCGAAATACGACAAGGGCGGCGAGGAGCACTACAATCTGATCTCCGCGCTCCACAAGGCGGTGCGCGGCTCCGACGTCGAGGGCTCGCTCTACTGGCTTGCGCGCATGCTCGCGGGCGGCGAGGACCCGCTGTACATCGCCCGGCGGCTGGTCCGGATCGCGTCGGAGGACGTCGGGCTGGCCGACCCGCGCGCCCTCTCGGTCACGTTGGCCGCGAAAGACGCCTACCACTTCCTCGGCAGCCCTGAGGGAGAGCTCGCGTTGGCGCAGGCGACGGTGTACCTGGCGACGGCGCCAAAATCGAATCGCGTGTATGCCGCATACGACCGCGCGGCGCAGGCGGCCGCCGAGCACCCGGCGGAGGGCGTGCCCCTGCACATCCGCAACGCCCCGACGCCGCTCATGGAAGAGCTGGGATACGGGGCGGGGTACAAGTACGCGCATGCCTACGACCACGCTTACGTCCCCCAGGAGTACCTGCCGGAGGCACTGCGAGGCCAGCGCTGGTACGAGCCGACTGAGTATGGGTTCGAGAAGGACATCAAGAAACGCCTCGAATGGTGGCAGGAGCTGACGCGCAAGTTGCGGAGCGGGGAGGAGGGAGCGGTGCCTCCTGATGAGTAACCGGCCACTGCTCATTGCCGCGCTCAACCGTCTGGTGCTGCCCATGACCGCCCTGCTTGGCGGCTGCGCGACGCTCGGCCGGCTCTCGTTCCAAGAGCCCGACGTCCGGCTCGAAGCCATCCACATCACCGGACTCGGCCTCTTGGGGGGGACGCTCGACCTCGTGTTCGATGCGTACAATCCGAACGACTATCGCATTCGCTCTACCCGGCTCGAGGTCGGGATCGACCTCGAGGGCAGGCACTTCGGTGATGCACTGCTGGAGCGGCCGCTCGACCTGTCACCCGGCAACCACAGCCGGGTCGTGGTGCCGCTCCGGTTCGAATGGGCCGGTGTCGGCGCGGGTGCCAAGGCACTGCTGACGCGGCAGGCGGTGGGCTACGGGCTCACGGGCCGGGTGATCTTGGACACCCCCTTGGGCGACAAGACAGCGACGCTGCGGGGCAGCGGCAACGTCCCACTCACCAAGCTGCTGAAGTAGCGCGGAGCCGGGGGCACAGTTGGTGCGCGCCACCTGTTGCAGCGGTGCAGCAAGCGAGCCAGAGTGGCGCGGCCGCCGCACAGGGCGGCGTCGCTAACTGCTTGTGCTGCAGATAGCTACGACAGAGTCGCCGACAGGTAGCGTCAGCCCATCTTTTGCGCCGCGCCAACACCGCCTGGCCCCCGCCAGCCTTCTGAGGCGGTGGGAGCGTGTTCGCAGCTGCAACGCGGAGGAGGGCGTGTGGTAGAGAAGTCCAACGGTCAGCCAGTCAAGATCTTCTCCACCTGTCCGCCGTCGTACACGGCCGACCCGCGCACCTACCTCGCGCAGGTCGTCGAGATCGCACGGTGGAGCGAGGCGGCAGGGTGCGAGGGGATCCTCATCTATACCGACAACGGGCTCCTCGATGCCTGGCTGATCTCTCAGGCCATCATCGAACAGACGAAGCGACTCTGCCCCCTCGTGGCCGTGCAGCCGGTGTACATGCATCCCTACACGGTTGCCAAGATGGTCGCGTCGTTCGGGTTCCTGTATGGGCGCCGTATCTACTTGAACATGGTCGCCGGCGGCTTCAAGAACGACCTGAACTCGCTCAACGATCCGACCCCGCACGATGAGCGCTACGCTCGCTTGGCGGAGTACACCACGCTGATCCTCGACCTGCTGCGCGCCCCGGCGCCGGTGACGCTGGCGGGCCGCTACTACAGCGTGACCAATCTCAAGATGACTCCGCCGCTCGCGCCGGAGCTACTGCCCGGCGTCTTCGTGTCCGGGTCCTCCGCGGCCGGCCTGGAGGCGGCCCGGAGCCTGGGCGCCACGGCGGTGCAATATCCCAAGCCCGCGGCGGAGTACGCAGCGGGCAGCGTGATCGACGAAAGCGAATCGGGTATTCGCGTGGGAATCATCACCCGCGAGGATCCAGAAGAAGCGTGGCGCATCGCGCGCGCCCGCTTTCCGGAGGATCGGAAGGGACAAATCACGCACCACCTCGCCATGAAGGTCTCCGACTCGGTGTGGCACAAGCAGCTCTCGGACCTGGGTAAGGAAGGCTACACCGAGGAGAATCCTTACTGGCTGGTGCCGTTCGAAAACTACAAGACGTTCTGCCCCTACCTGGTAGGGAGCTACGAGCGCGTGGCGGACGAGCTGGCGCGGTACGTGACCGTGGGCTACCGCACCTTCATTCTGGACGTGCCAGCGAGCCCCGAGGAGCTGGCGCACATTCGGGTAGCGTTCGAGCGCGCGACGGCCCGTGCCGCGTCATGACGGACCTGCTCCAGGCGGAGATCTCCGCCCAGGCGGCGCGGCGCCCGGACGCGCTCGCCCTGGTGCTGCGCGAGGAGCGGTTGACGTACGGCGAGCTGGAAGCAGCGAGCAATCGGCTGGCGCGACTGCTGCGGGACGCTGGGTGCGTCCGCGGCGACCGGGTGTGCCTCTTTATGCCCAAGTCTCCGGCCGTGCTGGTGGCGATCCTCGGCGTGCTCAAGGCGGACGCGATGTGGGTGCCGCTCGATCTCGCGAGCCCGACTGCCCGGTTGTCGAAAGTGATCGAGTCGTGCGATTGTCGCTGGATCCTCGCCGCGGAACCCGCGGCGCCGCAGCTCGACGAGCTGTTTGCTGAGCCGGCGTTCGCCGCGACGCACGCGGTGGGCTGGCTGTCCACTCGCGCTCCTCTAGCCCAGCACTTCCAACCGGCGTTCACCACGGCCGATGTCGCATCCCAGTCCCCATCACCGCTGACGTACGAAAACGCGGTCGGTGACCCGGCGCACCTGCTCTTCACGTCCGGCTCAACTGGTGTGCCCAAGGGTGTGGTCATCACCCATGGGAATGTGCTCCACTTCGTGCGCTGGGCGCGGGCGTATTTCGGCACGGCGCCCGAGGACCGCATCTCGTGGCATCCGCCGCTGCATTTCGACCTCGCGACGTTCGACATCTTCGGGACCCTGGGGGCCGGGGCGTGCCTCTACCCCGTGCCGCCCGAGCTGACGCTGCTGCCTCACAAGCTGGCGGAATTCATCCGCACCGCCGAGCTGACGCAGTGGTTTTCCGTGCCGAGCGTGCTGAACTACATGACGAAATTCGCCGCCCTCCGGGACCACGACTTTCCCTCGCTGCGGCGCTTGCTGTGGTGTGGCGAGGTGTTGCCGACACCCACACTGATCGACTGGATGAAGCGGTTGCCGGACGTGAGTTTCACCAACCTCTATGGTCCTACCGAGACGACGATCGCGAGCAGCTACTACACGGTGCCGCGCTGCCCGGAGGACGAGCGCGCGGAGATCCCGATCGGCGTTGCCTGTCCGGGTGAAGAGCTGCTCGTGCTGGACGAGCGCCTGCGCCCCGTTCCCCCCGGCGAGGTCGGGGATCTCTATATCGCCGGCGCCGGCCTCAGCCCGGGCTACTGGCGTGACGGGGAGAAGACCCGCCAGGCGTTTATTCCGCGCCCGCTCGGTGGTGCCCCGAGCGATCGACTGTACCGCACGGGCGACCTCGCCCGTGTCGGGTCGGACGGGCTGGTCTACTATGTGGGCCGCGCCGACACGCAGATCAAGTCGCGCGGCTACCGCATTGAGCTCGGCGAAATCGAAGCGGCGCTGCACAGCCTGACGGGCCTGCGGGAATGCGCCGTCGTCGCGGTGCCGAGCAATGGTTTCGAAGGCACGGCCATCTGTTGCGCCTTCGTGCCGGAGTCCCTGGGCGGGGTGACTCCCGCTGGGCTGCGCGAGGCACTCGCCAAGCTCGTGCCGAACTACATGCTGCCCTCGCGCTGGCGGGACTTCGACGTCCTACCCAAGAACGCGAATGGGAAAATCGATCGGCCCAAGCTGAGGCAGGCGTTCCTGGCGGATGCAGCCGTTCCAGACTGAGCGGGGGTTCGGTGAAGATCCTACTGGCTGCCGAGGAGGCGGCCGGGGTCCAGACGCTGCGAGCGATTGCTCAGAGTGGCCATCGCATCGCCGGCGTGATGACCGCCGCGGTGGACGAGCCGCGACGCGCCACCGGCGTACGCGACTTGGCGCGGCAGCTGGGGTACGACGTCTGGCCCGCCAGGTGGGTGAGGGAGCCGGCCTTCGCCGATCGGATTCGGGCGGAGGGCGTGGACCTCTTGCTCAACGTGCACTCGCTGTACCTGGTTGATGAGCGGGTACTCGAGGCGCCCCGGCTCGGCAGCTACAATCTCCACCCCGGCCCACTGCCACAGTACGCTGGCCTCAACGTGGTGAGCTGGGCGCTGTATCGGGGCGAGACCAGACACGGGGTGACGATCCACCGGATGGTGCCGAGGGTAGACGCGGGGTCGATCGCGTACCAGGCCGAAGTCGACATCGCCGAGCAAGACACGGCGCTTACGCTCAGCGTGAAGTGTGTGCAGGCCGGCGTGCCATTGCTCAAGCGGCTGGTGGAGACGGCTGCCCGCGACCCCGCCACCATTCCCGCCGCCCCCCAGGCTTTGGCGCGACGTCGCTATTTTGGCAGAACGGTCCCGCAGGGAGGGCGGGTTGTGTGGGGTCGACCCGCCCGAGATGTCGTCAACTTCGTACGCGCCTGCGACTACCTGCCGTTTACATCTCCTTGGGGGCACCCCAAGGGGTGCGTGGACGGACGGGAGGTCGCGATCCTGAAGGCTACGTTGCTCGACGAGCCCG
>MNIR01000050.1 GCA_001919865.1 Gemmatimonadetes bacterium 13_1_20CM_4_69_16
AGGACAAATCCAGTTAACGTAAGGGTCTCGCCGGTGCGGAACAGGCGTCCCGGCGCGCCGACGCAGAGACCACTGAAGCCAATCCTCCACCAGGCCGAACTGAATGATGGGGACGGTATCCGGGCCAGCATTCTGCAACGTGAGTACGGCGTAGATCGGCTCGCCTTCAAAGAACTCGGTTCTGTTCCCGAGATCGATCCTGAGCTCCAGACGGGAGGCGGGCGGCGCACTGTGAGCGCTCGCGCAACCGAGCGCCAAGCACGCGCTGAACACCGCGCCCCAACCACGATTAGGACACATGCTAGTACCTTTATTCTCCGCAGTCACTTCTCGCCACGCATCTGCTTCGTGGCGAGGGGTTCGTCGGTTCCTCTGGTAAGTCAGAACGCCAGGCGATCCCGCTTGGCTTGAATCTT
The DNA here is from genome assembly GCA_001919865.1 of Gemmatimonadetes bacterium 13_1_20CM_4_69_16. Classification (GTDB taxonomy): domain Bacteria; phylum Gemmatimonadota; class Gemmatimonadetes; order Gemmatimonadales; family GWC2-71-9; genus 20CM-4-69-16. The sequence continues at coordinate 417 of MNIR01000050.1, forward strand.
TGCCGTATCAAGACCGGGTACCTGCTTGAGCTCCTCGACTGACTTGAAAGCGCCGTGCTGCGCCCGGTACGCGATGATGGCCGCCGCCTGCGAGCGTCTCAGGGTCAATCCACTTTCCAATTCAATCGCCGTCGCGGTATTGACGTTGATCCGCGGGACCTCGTCCGCTGGGAAGTGGGTTGCCAGATAGTCGAGCACCGCGGCGAATTCCTGCTCTGTCCCCTTGGCGCCGAGGGCCGTCATTTTCCGCAGCGTCGCCGCCCAACCGAGACGATCCTGACGCAGCGACACCGCTACTTCCGGTCGGTGGCATTGGGAGCAGAGTCTCACCGTCTCGTCCCTGCCCGCGCCGTCCGGCAGTTGCGCCTGCGCGGGTGGGACGCCAAGCGCGCCGGCCATCATGGCTAGGACAACGCGCCAGGTGATGCGGTGCTCCACCTCGATCTCAGTGCTCCATCGGGAAACCGAAGGCGTACAGCGTGCCGTCGTTGGTCCCGACATACACCTGGCCGCCGCCCCCCGACAGTCCTCCGCGCGCGGACGACGTCATCGCGGTGCCGCTATTCCACAGCTCCTTACCCGTGGTTGCATCGAGCGCGTACAGCACTGCGGGCGACGAGGGTTGGGCGCGAAACTCACCACTCGAGACGGTGAAGACCACGCCGCTGATGACGATCGGCGTCAGAGGCGTGATCATATCGCGTGACACCCAGCCGGGCTGGATGGTCGGCACTCCGTCATGGTCCACCACCTTCCACGCCACGATGGCGCCAGCGCGTGGTACCAGCAGCCAGCGCGTGCCGTCAGGGGCCGCCCAGCTCGCCACCGCGGCGGCAGCAACGCTCGCCGAGTTCAGGGACTCGGTCGCTTTCGAGCTGGCCAAGCGGTGGCTGTCCAGCAGATGGATCCGCCCATCCCGGGCCGACGCGGCAATCAGCACGCTCGCCGCATGCTCGAAAACCACGGGTGACGAGGTGAAGCCCGCGCCGCCGGCGCGATGGGTCTGCCTCGGTTTCAGGGTCCGCGGCTCAAGCGCCACCAGTTCTCCAGTCGTGGTCGTTACATAGACCGTTCCGTCCGGACCGATGGCAGGACCCACGGAGCCGGCGATCGCGCTAGCGGAGCGCCAGGTAGCGACCTGTTTGGAGCCGAGCTCCAGCGCCCAGACCCCATTGGGCGCGTCCCCACACCCAGACACCGTGGCCACGTAGGCCACATCGTCGACGACGATCAAACCACGCGCGCTCGATTGCGGCGGCAGGAACGGCACCGGCGCCTCGGCGTCGGCGCCATTCATGACGTTCAGCGAGTGCAGCATGCCGTCGCTCGACAAGACATACACGACTGGGAACGGACGCGGCGGGACATGCGGGCCCGGTGTCTTGGGCGGGGCCGACGGGGCGGCTGTGCGGCGCGTGCCCAGTTGGGCGAGGGTAACCGCACCTAGCCCGGGCTCACCGACCGCGCTGCGCGCGGCTTGCCCGGCACGCCCGCCGCCGCGTCCCCCCGGCGGAGCGGGAAATGCCGCGTTGGTTGAGCGCGCAAAGTCGGGGGTGATCTCGCGCGCGCAGGCCGGCGAGCCACCGGCGGATGGCGCACCTGGGGCGAGGCGCCGCTCCCATTCCACACGGCCCAAGTCGGTATCGATCGCCACCACGTGATCGGATGGCGCGCCGACAAAGCCCAAGGCCCGGAATCCCCGATGACCGATCACGAGATCCAACAGCACAGGCGGCGTCACGGCGCTCGACTGCGTCGAGTCGACATCGACTTTGACTTTCCAAAGGAGCTGAAACCCGGGCGCACGCACGCTGTCGCGGGAGATCTTCGCGTCCGCCCTGACCCAGGACGAGCGCTGCGCGTCATAACCTGCCGTCGTCCAATCCTGTGCCGGCGCCGGATTGGCCCCCACCAGGACGCCGCCCAGGCACGCCAGCGCGGCCGCCCCCCCAGGCGCTCTCATTGCTTGATACCGAAGCAGTACAGTGTCCCGTCGAAGGTGCCGAGGTAGACGCGGCCGTTGGCGACCGAGAGGCCGGCCCAGTGGTTCCATGACGTGATTTGGGTGCCGCTCGACCACAGCTCGTCGCCGGTTTGGCCGTCGAGCGCGTACAGGACGGCGTGGGTGGAATGCTTGATGCGGTAGTCCGCTTGGTTCGCGCGCAGTCCGAGCTCCGGCGTGGCCTGGGTGGTGCTCTCGCCGCTGCCGTAGGCGAAGACGACGCCGTTCGCGACGACCGGCGGCTCGGCACGGTTCATATCCCGGGAGATCCAAGCCGGGGTGAGTTGCAGGCCGCCATCGCGCTCTTCCACTTTGAAAGCGGCGATCGCGCCGGAGGTGACGTCGCCGTGCTCCCCAGGCGCTTTGAAGGCGGAGTGTTTGGGCCCCCAGAAGGGAGCCAACACCCAGCGGGTGCCACTCGAGTCCACCCAGCTCGCCATGGCACCCCAGATGCCCGCAGAGGCGAAGTTCACCCCTTCGTTGCAGAGGAGCGGCGTGCGGAACAGCGGCGTGCGGTGGTCATCGCCACCGATCGACTCGGTGTCCATCAGGTAAACGCGGCACTCCTTCCCGCCCGCCACCATCAGCTCCCTGCCTTTATGATCGAAGATCGCGGGCGTGACCTGCATGTCGAGATCGCGCTTGAACAGCCACGCGGCGTTCGACGGCGCGTAGTAGTCCACCAGCTCGAGCGCCTTGGTGGTGGGATTCTGCTGGACGCCGATAATCCCGTTGCCATAGAGCCCGCGCTCGGGGTCCCACGGCCCATCTCCGGTGCCGGTGTACATGACCCCCTTCGAGCTGATGGCCGGCCCGGTGCGGCCCCACATGCCGCCGCCCGCCGGCCCCCAGCTGCCGACTCTGGTGGTGGCAAGGTCGTAGGCGTAGGCCATGTTGGGATGACCGCCGCACCCCTGCGCAGTGTGCGTATAGACCACGTTCTTCCAGAGGTTCAACGCATAGGGCTTTCCGTTCGGCGGCATGAACTTGGCGGGCGGGGCCAGGTCCTCACCATCGGCGACGTTGATCTGGTGGAGCATCCCGTCCCACGACACGGCGTAAATCGTGTAGCGACCGCCCACCGTGGCGGGGCCGATCACGGGGGTCGCCGTGATGCCGCCGGGGCACATGAGACCCCCCCGCAGGGCGGTATCACCCACCGAGGAGTGGTCGAAGCGCTTCGTCCACAGCAGCACGCCGCGCTCGGCGTCGATCGCGTACAGGTTGTCAGACACGCCGGTCACGACCACGATCTGCTTCGGCCCTTCACGGGTAGACGCCCGACCCACGACGAGCGCCGGCAAGAGCGAGTGCATTTCTCGCGGCAGATTGTTGAGCGTGATCTTCCACAGCAGCTCGATGTCCCTGGCGTTACGAGTCGTCACGGTCCGCTCCTCCTGCTGCCACGCCGTGCGCTTGGGGTTGCCGCCGTCGGTCAGCCAGTCCGCCGGTTGGCTCGTCGCTGTGGCGTCCCAATGCTTCAGGAGGATGTTCCGGAATTCGATCTTCATGGGCGGGCCGGCGTGCAGCTGCAGGCCCAGCAATCCATCCCACGCCCGGCCCTGCGTGTCGTCGTCCACCAGGAGGCTCGTCACGTGGCCGTTGACGAACTCCACGATGATGTTGCCGCGCGCGATGACGTGGATCTGGTTCCAGTCGCGGTTCCTGATGAACGTCTTCAGCACGGCAGGGTCGCCCAGCGACGCGAGCAGCTTCAGCTGGCCGTCTGCGGCGACACGCACGGCTTGACCCGGTCTCGCGAGAAAGCCGCGGCCCCGCTCTTCATAGATCTGGCCCGTGTAGGTGTTGGCCGCGTCGATGTCCGCCTGATAGCCCCGCATCACCCAGCGGCCGGCGTCGGGCAAGAGCGAGCTGCGGAACTGAACGCCGCTGTTGCCGGCGGGGTTGGTGGTGCTGATCCGGTACTCCAGCTTCAACTCGAAGTCCTTGGTCGTGCCGCCTCGCCAGACGATGAATGTGTTCGCCTTGAGGGGCCGTTCGGCGGTGGTTTCGCCCACGATCGTCTCATCGGCGACGCGCCAGAACGCGGCATCGCCGTCCCAGCCCTTCAGCGTCTTACCATCGAAGATCGCATCAAACCCGGCCGCGTTGTCCGCCGTCACGGCCCCGCTTCCGGGCTTGCCGGCGCCCGGCACCTGGGCGCTCGTGGCAGGCGCCTGCCGCGCGGCAGCGGCCGGAGCCGCAAGCAAGCAAACAATCGCTGCGAGCCATGTGACGCTCGGCGCCGCAGTCACGGAACGACGTGCTGTGCGCACTGAGCAGGTTGGAGATGTCATCGAGGTCATCCGGGACCTTCAATGCTACTGAAATGTTGGCGGCGTAGCCAATCAGTCGGTGCGGTCTTGCTGGTTCACGATGTCGTAGCGCAGTGTGCTACTCCACCCGCTGGTACGTCACGACGCGCTTGCGGCGGGTGACCGTGAATCCCGCCACCGGGACGTTACCTGTGCCGAATACGACCCGGACGCCGTGGTCCCAGGATGCGACGAACGTGTTGCCTCCCTGGTACAGCAACCCCCCCATTTCCTGGCCCTCGAGCGCCACGATGAGGCGGTCCTGGCGTGCGTAGATGCGCGCGCGCCCGTACATGCCGGTGTAGGTCGCCACCCAGAGAGTCCGCATCGTCGCCGAGGTAGGCAGGTCGAAGACCTCCGCCTGCGGCGGCAACCACGGTGGCGTCGCGTCGGACACGATCTGGTGGAACCTTCGGCTGGACGTCACAGGATAGAACCGGGAGCTCAGGTCGCCTGTTAACAGAGACCACAGCTTCACACCACGCGGAGAGATCCGCTCGAGCAGGTCCAACGCCGTCGCAGAGTCACCCAGCTGTAGGTAGTGGAGGGCAAGCGACAGCCCCACACGCCAGCTGAGGCCTCCCGAGAGGCGGAGACGGGCACGCACCGAATCCGCCTCGACCCGGGCGGCTGCCGTGTCACCGAGCGAGCCAAGTGAGAGTGCGTGCCACGCGGTCCACGACGGCCACATGTCCGCCGCACATACTTCGCAGCGAGAGGCCTGGAGGTCGCGGCGGGCGCCAGAGGTATCGCCTTGGGCCAGGCGTATGTCTGCACGGCTCAGCCGCGCCAAATGGAATCCCGGGTCCACGGCCAACGCGCTGTCCAAGAGTGACCTGGCCTCGGCGGGTACGACCATTTGTGCGTAGGCGCGGAGCGTGATGGGGCGCCCCGGATCGATCGCCAGCGCGCGCCGCCAGGCCGTGACCGCGGTCGAGTCGTCACCCATGTCCGTTGCCGCGTCCCCCATCTGGTGCCACGCCTCGGCGTTCCGGGGGTCGAGTGCAACGGCCCGCGCGAACGCCGCCATCACACCATCCCAGCTGTGGGGGTGCCGGAACTCGAGCAGGTATCCCCGGGCGAGCCAGGCATCGGAGTTGGACGGGTCGCGCCGCAGCGCTTCGTCCGCCGCCGCCTCTCCCCGATCCAGCAGGCTGTCTGCCGGAGACGCCCCTGTCGCATCCCAGCTCCAGTCGAGCCGCAGTGCGTACGCGAGTCCGACGCGGGCCAGCGCCGAGACGAATCCCGAGTCCAGCGCCGCCGCCCGCCGATACTCCGCCGTCGCCCGCGTCATCCCGGTGGAGGTGCGCTGGGCGAGACCGTAGTTCCCGCGCAGGAAGTGCTCGTAGGCCTCCGGGTTGCGCGTCACCCGCACCGCTGCGACCGCCCGGCGCTCGGTGGGGAGGAGCCGTCCTGCTACACCTTCGGCCACCCGCCGGGCGATGTTGTCCTCGAGGGCGAACAGACTGTCGTCAGCGCCGACGAACTGGTCGCCCCACACGCGCGTGCCGGTCGCGGTGTGCGCCAGCTCGATCGTGACGCGTAGGGCGCGGTCCGCACGCTGCACGCTCCCGGTCACGAGATACGCGACGCCGAGCGTCCGGCCGATCGTTGGGAGATCGGGGACGTTCCTGCCGCGGAACCGCCGTACGGCGGACCGCGACTTGACGGAAATGCGCCCGACCTCGCCGAGCTGCGCGATGACCGCCTCGGTCAGTCCTTCCGCGAGATAGTCGTCCGTCGAGTCGGGTGACGCGTTGTCGAAGTAGAGCACGGCGACGCTGGTAGGTGACGGTGCCGTGCCTGCCGCAGACCGGCACGGCGGAGCCGAGCCGTCGGGGCACTGCGCGTGCGCGAGCCCAGGTACAACGCTCGCCAGAACGACCGCCACAGTGAATCGGCGTCCCACGTGCTCGACATGTGAGGGCATTGCGCGCGCGGCGCGCCCTCACCGCTCCGTCGGCGGCGTGAATCCGAAGGTGGTGTTCTTGAAAATCGAATCCGCCACGACCAGGGCCTGGGTCGCCTCCTGCGGGTTCCGCTTCTGCAGCACCTGCGCCAGCGCCTGGTACACGATGCCGTAGGTCGCGAGGATGCCCTCGGACGGCCGGTCGACCCAGCCCCGTGGGCGGTTGCGCGCCGCCGCGGCGCGATGGTACACCTGGAAGGCGAGCGCTTCGGTGCGCGGGACGTTCACGTAGCCGAGGCCCGGGACCGCCTTGATGCTGTCCGACTCGGCGAGCGCCTCCTGGTGCAGCTTGCGCACGAACCCCTGGCCCTCGAGGTAGCCGGTGAGGCCGAACTGGTCGGCGTACGGCCCGACGGTGCGCGAGAAATAGATCGGCCGCTTCCCCAACTGGTCGCGGATCGCCTGCAGCACGATCACGTCCGCCTTCTCGAGGTATTGGCGGTTGAGCTGGGCCGGATCGAGCGTCACGCCGACGCCGCCCAGGTTCACGGTGGTCTTCTGCTCGAGGAAGTAGACCGGCTGGAGCCCGTCGAGCTGCGCGTCGCTGAAGTTGAGCAGCCGGCCCGTCGGTTTGGGCCACTGGCGCCCGCGGTACAGCGCGGGGGCCTTGTCGGGCTCGAAGTCGGCGAGTGGTCGCCGTTGCAGCTGCCGCAGGTACCAATCGGTGTTGGCGAGCGACAGGTTCACGACGGTGACGTCCTTGCGAATGCCCTCGACCTCCTGCGCGTACCATAGCGGGAAGGTGTCGTTGTCCCCCGCGGTGACGAGGACACCGTACGGCTCGGCCGACTGGAGGATGTCGAACGCGAAATCGCGCGCCAGCGTCTCGCCCGCGCGTGACGCCGTGAGTCGGTTGCCGGCGAGGGGGATCAGCGCGAGCAGCAGCAGCGGCGTGGCGTACCGCCAGCGGCGCTCGCGATCGGGCTCGCGCTGCTCCAGCCATTCCGCGGCCCATTCCATCAACGTGGCGAGGCCCATTCCCACCCACACGCCCCACAGCGCGAACGATGTGATGAAGAAGTAATCCCGCTCGCGCACCTCGCGCGCCAGCTGGGGCCGGTCGAGCATCTGCGAGAAGCCGTACTTGAAGTTCAGGTAGAAGATGAGCAGCAACGTGAACGTCGCCATCAGCGCGGTCATGGCGAGCGCGGCGCGGCGGTCGGCCTTCCAGTGCCGCCAGGCACCGAGCAGGCCGAGTGAAGCGAACACGACGGCGAGCCCGCGTTGCAGGCCGCCCATCCAGTCCCGGCCCCACTGCCAGCTGAAGTACTGGACCCACATCCCGATCTGCGCCACGAGCGAGGCCTGTCGCTGGCTCACGGGCGGCTTGCCGTACTGCTGGCGCGTGAGCACCTCCCACAGCGCCTTCCAGGTGGTGGGCTCGCCCTCGTTGATCGGCGGATAGTGCGCGGCGCGAATCGGGAGGAACAAGTACACCGAGAGGCCCACCACGGCGACGGCGAGCACGGCGACGGCGAAATCCCAATTGCGTGCCCGCAGGATGGCGTTGGCGAAGGCCGCGAGGAACAGCACGCCCACCGCGAACAGCGGCGTCGCGCTCTCCAATCCCGTCGCCACGATCATGCCGTACACGCTGCAGAACACGAACCACTGCGACCATTCCACCCGGCGCGACGCTTCGTCCACCGGCCGCACGCTCCGGAGCGGCGGGAACAGCAGCACCACGACGACCGGCCCGACCAGCACCCCCATCATGTGATTCGTCGCGGTGAGGGCGATGAGATAAACGATCAGCAGCAGGTGATGGTCGTGCGCCTCGCCCAGTGGCTGGTCGTCCCAGCGCAGGATCAGCCACAGCACCAGCGCCACGGACAAGAGCGACAAGGTGTACACCTTCTCGTTCACCACCGACTGGTTCCACACCGTGAACGCCGTCGCGGCGCAGACCGCGCCCGCGAGCGCCGCGAGCCGGCGCGGCCACACGGCCGGCACCCACGCGCGCATGAGGCGCTCTCCCACGAGGAACCAGCACCCCGCCGCGACGGCGCTCGTCGCGGCCGCGAGCAGGTTGATGCGCATCGCGTATCCCGCGGCGAGCGGCAGCAGGCCCCAGGTGTGCGCGATGATCGTGAACAGCGGGTTGCCGGGTGGGTGCGGGATGCCCAGCACATAAGCCGCGGCGATGTACTCGGAAGTGTCCCAGAACTGCGTAGTGGGCGCGACGGTCAGGACGTAGAGGACCAGTGCGGCGAGAGTGACGCACGCCGCCATCAGATAGGGCGGGCGCTCACTCGCCCCGACGGCGACGGGTGTCGCGGACACCCCACGTTCGCTCACCGGAATCTTGACCGCCTGCTGTGCGTGGCTCATGCTCGCTCGATTCGGGATCAATTGCCGATGGCGCGCCGTTCGACGGGGAGCGCGTACGTCGTGTTGGCGAGGATCGCGTCGCGCAGCTCGACCGCCCGGGCTGCGAGCGCCGGCTCCACGTCGTGCAGCACCGCGGCCATCGTGTCGTACACGAAGACGTAACCCAACAGGCTGTTCTGGGACGGCACGTCCACCCAGCCGCGCGGGCGCGGTCGCGCCGCCGTCGCGCCACCCCGATACACCCCGAAGGCGAGCGCACGCGATCGCGGCACGTTCACGAAGCCGCGGCCCTGGACGAGCCGCACGCTGTCGTCCGGCGCGACCGGCCGCGGCACCACGCGGCGCACCAGGCCTTCACTGACCAGGTGCGCCGACAGCCCGAGCTGGTCGGCATAACTGCCCGTGGATGCGGAGAAGTAGATCGGCCGTCGCCCGAGCTCGTCCTTGATGATCTGTAGCACAGCCAGGTCGCCGCGCTCCAAGTAGGGACGGCCCAATGTAGCGGGATCGAGCGTAACCGCGATGCGGCCGAGGTACCCGGTGACCGCCCGCGGCAGCGGCAGATACTGGGGCAGGGTGTCGGCGGAGTCGGCCAGGTAGAACCGGCTCATCCACGACGTCGTTGGACGTGGCCAACGCCGCGCGCGGTACCAGGCCGGTGCCGCCGCGGGATCGAACGTCGCCGGCGGCCGGCGCTGCAGCTGGCGGAGGTACCAATCGGTGTTGGCGAGCGACAGCACCAGCACGCTCACGTCCTTGCGGACGCCCTCCACCTCCTGCGCGTACCACAGCGGGAAGGTGTCGTTGTCCCCCGCCGTGACGACGAGCGCATAAGGGTCCACCGACTGCAGCACGTCGCGCGCGTAGTCACGCGCCATCGTCTCACCGGCCCGGGACGCCGTCAGTCGGTTGCCAAGCAACGGGAGCAGCGCGACGAGCAGCACCGGCGCGGACCACGCCCAGGATCGCCTTGCGACCGGCATCCGCCGGGCCAGCTGCTCCTCGATCCACGCCATCACCGCGGCGAGCCCGATGCCGACCCAGACGCCCCATGCGGCGAACGATGCGATGAAGAAGTAGTCCCGCTCGCGCACTTCGTGGTCGATACCCTGTGCAGCATAGGGCTGGGAGTAGCCCCACTTGAAGTTGAGGTAGAACACCAGGACGACCGTGAGCGTGACGAGCAACGTCGTCATCGCGAGCGCGGCGCGGCGGTCGGCGCGCCACTGTGTCCGCGCGCCCAGCAGGCCCAGCATGACGAACGCCGCCGTCAGGATGCGCCGCACCGCTCCCGGCCAGTCGCGCCCGAACTGCCAGGCGAAGTACTGCAGGTAGTTCAGGAGCTGCTGCCCGTACAGCACGAGCGTGTGGCCGGGGTTTTCCGCCCCGGGCGGATACATCGGGTTGTCGAGCACGGACGGCTTACCGAACTGCTCGCGCGCCAGGACCGCCTTGAGCGCCCGCCACGTGGTCGGCTCGCCCTCGTTCAAGTACGGATCGAATTGCGCTCGAATCGGCATGAAGAGATCGACGCTGGTGCCGACGGCAGCCACGAGCGCCGCCGCGAGGAGGAAGCGGGGGCGCAGCAGCGCGCGCGCGTCCGTCGCCAGGACGTAGGCCAGCACGGCGGGCGCGACGAGCACGCCCATCAAGTGATTGGTCGCGGTGAGCGCCAGCAGATAGACGATGAGTACGAGCCAGTGGTCGCGGCGGCCCTCGGACGGTTGATCGCCCCAGCGCACCACGAGCCACAGCACCAGCGCGATGGACAGCACGCTCACCGTGTAAACCTTTTCGTTCGCGACCGACTGGTTCCACACGGTGAACGCCGTCGCGCCGACGACCGCGCCGGCGGCGGCGGCGAGCCGCCGCGGCCCGGTGGGCGACACGATCGGCCGCAACCAGCGCTCCCCGATCAAGAACCAGAACCCCGCCGCCGCCGCGCTGCTCACGGCCGCCAGCAGGTTGATCCGGCGCGCGTAGTCGGCGCCGAGCGGGAGCAGTCCCCACGCGTGTGCGAGCAGGACGAAGAGCGGGTTGCCGGGAGGATGCGGGATGCCGAGGGCGTGCGCGGTGGTGATGTACTCGGAGGCGTCCCAGAACTGCGTGGTGGGCGCGAGCGTCACGGCGTAGAGGGCGAGCGCCCCGAGCGACACCATCAGCGCGATCAGATAGGGCGGGCGCTCCGCGTCGGCGTACGGCGTGAGTTGGTCGCGCATGCTCGGCGTGCTCGTCATGGTGGTTAGTGCCGGAACTGCCGCAGACCGGTCAACACCATCGCCAGCCCGTGTCGATCGGCGGCCGCGATCACGTCCGCGTCCTTCACGGAGCCGCCCGGCTGGATGATCGCGCGCACCCCCGCCTGGGCCGCTTCTTCTACCCCGTCGGGGAACGGAAAGAACGCGTCGGAAGCTAACACGGCGCCGGCGGGATCGTGGCCCTGCTGGCGCGCCTTGTGGATGGCGAGGAACGACGCGTCCACCCGGGACGTTTGGCCGGCGCCGATTCCGATCGCCGCTTCGCCGCGGGCCAGCAGGATCGCGTTCGACTTGACCGCGCCCACGGCGGCCCAGGCGAACCGCAGGTCGGTCCACTCCTCCGTGCTGGGGGAGCGCCGCGTCACCACCTTCCACGCCGACTCCTCCGCCGCGCGTGCCGGCCGGGCGCGCTCCTGCACCAGAAAGCCGCCGCGGATGCGCTTGAAGTCCCACCCCGGCGCGTCCGGGTCGACGGCGAGCCGGATGACCCGCAGGTTCTTCTTCTCACGAAACGCGGCGAGCGCATCGTCCCGGAACGCCGGGGCGACGACGACCTCGACGAACAGCTCCCGCATCGCTTCGGCCGCCGCGCGGTCGACCCCCGCGTTGAACCCGATCACCGACCCGAATGCCGATGTGCGGTCGGTCGCGAGCGCCCGCTCGTACGCCTCGACCGGCGCGCGACCGAGGGCGATGCCGCACGGCGTAGTGTGCTTGATGATGGCGCACGCCGCGCGGTCGGCGCCGCTCCACGGCGCCACCGCCGAGAGCGCGGCGTCTACGTCGAGCAGATTGTTGAACGACAGCTCCTTGCCGTGCAGCTGCTCCAGGTCCCGCACGCCGGGCTCGTCGCTGGCGTACAACGCGGCCGCCTGGTGCGGGTTTTCCCCGTAGCGCAGCTCCAGGCGGCGCTCCAGCGCGAGCGTGATCCGCTCGGGCCAGCCAGCTTGGTCCTTCACCAGATAGCTGTGAATGGTCGCATCATACGCGGCGGTGTGAGCGAAGACCTTCGCCGCGAGCTCCCGGCGCAACTCCGGGCTGACGCCCGGGGCTATGACGCCCTTCAACGCTGCGATGACCTGGGGATAATCGTCTGGATCGACGACGACGATCACGTCCTGGTGATTCTTGGCCGCGGAGCGCAGCATCGAGGGACCGCCGATGTCGATCTGCTCGATGGCGTACTCGAACGCGACGTTCGGCTTCGCCACGGTCTCGCGAAACGGGTACAGGTTCACGGCGACCAGGTCGATCGGGGTGATGCCGTGCTGCTGGAGGGCGGCGCGGTCGCCGGGATGAGCGCGCCGCGCCAGCAGGCCGCCGTGCACCTTGGGGTGCAGCGTCTTGACCCGCCCGTCCATCATCTCCGGGAACCCGGTGACCTGCTCGACGGCGAGCACCGGCACTCCGGCCTGCCGCAGTGTCTCGGCCGTCCCGCCGGTGGACACGATCTCCCAGCCCAGCGCCACGAGCTCGCGGGCGAACTCCACGATGCCGCGCTTGTCCGAGACCGACAGCAGCGCTCTCACCAGGTCTCGGCCACCGCCTGGATGATGTCGGCGAGGCTCACGACGTCGCGCAGGTCCACGACCTCGGCGGGGGAGTGGGAGTAACGCAGCGGCCAGCCGATGGCGACGTCCACGACGCCGAACGGCGTGAAGACCGAGCCGTCGTTGCCCCCGTTGGTCGTGCCGACCTGGAGACTCACCCGGCGCGCGCGCGCGACCTGGACGAGCGAGTCCACATAGGCCGGAGGCGTGATGGAGGAGTTGTCGAGCGACCGCGCCACCGCGCCCTGCCCGAGCGGCGCCACCGCGAAGTTGGCGAGCTCGAGCGGCGAGTCGGCCGAGACGAACGTGTCGATGGCGTGGACCCGTCGCGCCGTGGTGCCGAGTGCCGCGGCTGCCGCCTGGGCGCCTTCGAGCCCGATCTCCTCGCGCGTGCTCCAGATGAAGATCACCTGGTGCTTGAGCGCCGCCCGGTCGAGATGGCGCAGCGCCAGGATTTGCGCGGTCGACCCGACGCGATCGTCGAAGGAGCGGCCGGTGGCCCGCGTGCCCGCGAGCCGGACATAGCGCTTCGGCATCGTGATCGTGCTCCCAGGGCTGACGCCCAGGGCCATGGTCGCAGCGCGCGATGTCGTGCCCACGTCCACCCGCAGCGGCGGCGGCGTGTGACGGGTGACCCCTGAGTCCCGCGGCATGAACACGCCCGCGACGTCGCCGCGCTCGGTGTGCACCAACGCCGGTTGCGCTTCCCAGAGCGAACCGAAGAAGCCGCCGCGGGTCCGCAGCTCGAGCGATCCGTCGTCCCTGATGCCCGTGACGGTGAAGCCGATCTCGTCCAGGTGGGCGACGAACACGACCAGCGGATCGCCCTTGCCGACCCGCACCCAAAGGTTGCCCGCGGTGTCGGTCTCCGTCTGGGCCCACGCCGGGAGCATCCGCTTCACCGTCTCCCGTACAGGACCCTCGGCGCCGGAGACGCCGTACGTCTCAACCAGGGGTGCGAGAACCGACTGCGCCTCGGCTACGCGAGAGGTGTCCTGGGCCCACACCGCAGCCGCCAACAGCAGCGACGCCCCTATCATCTTCCCTCCATCCATGCGATGAGCCGTTGCGCCAGTGCGTCCGCGTCCTTGAGCGCTACGGTTTCGACAGGCGTATCGGCGTAGCGCGCGGTGAGGCTCGGCTCCTTCACCTCGGCGAACGGACCTTGCAGCTTCACCAGCGATTGGAATCCCGCTTTGGTGGCGTAAAGGCTCCGGACCGTGAAGGCGGCCACGACCGTGCCTTTCACGTTGGGCTTCGCCTGCACCGCAGCGGCGAGTGCCGCGCACGTGGCGCGCCGCCCCACGACGGGTGCCGCGAGCAACCGGTCGCCGTACACATGCGGGCGCTTGGCCGCCGCCACCGGGTCGAGCACGTCGATCCCGAGCGCACGGGCTTCGGTGGCCGACGTGGCACCCACGTCCACGTAGGCGTTGTCGACGGTGAACGCCGGATCCGGCGTCCCCGGTCCCCCCGCCCGACCGCGGGTCAGGTGCGTCGACTTCACGGCGCCCACCCCCGGCACGGCGCCGCGCGCGCCGAACACCATCACGCGCTGGCCCTCGAGCTGCTGATCGAACAGCGCAGTGGGCGGTGCGCCCACGCGCCGCAAGGTGAGATAGCCGTCGGGTGTGATGTTACCGACCACGTACCCCACCTCGTCGAGCGCGCAGGCTACGAGACGCTTCGGCGTCCCCTTGCCGAGGCTGACGGTCACGTTGCCGGCCCGGTCGCGCGCGCTCCCCGGAACCAGCGTGAGCAGCGTATCGGCCATCGCTTGCTCGAGCCCGGTGACGGCGGTCATGCCGGCGAGCCGGACCGCCAGGCGATCGACGCTGGTCTGAGTGGACAGGCGGACGGCCGGATAGACGGATAGCAGCAGCGTGACCGCCGTCGCTGTTCCCACGCCGAAGCGTGGGCT
>MNIR01000081.1 GCA_001919865.1 Gemmatimonadetes bacterium 13_1_20CM_4_69_16
CACAAAACAGGTCGTGCTGGCGAACGCCACGGTGTACGCGAGCGCCGCGACGAAGCTCCAGGTCCACTCGATATGTGGCCGCTCGAGCAGCAGCGCAGCCAGCCCGGCCACCGCAGCCGTGCCCGCGACCTGGAACCAGACCAACCGGCGAGCCTCGTAATCGCGAGCCAGCTCCGTGACACCGACGATCTGGCCCCCGAATGCGGCGGCGCACCCGAGCGTCAGGACGTCCCCCCGATTCAGGCCGCCCGCGTCGGGAGCGGTCAGGAGATAGATGCCGAGCGTGGCGAGCAGCAGTGCGGCGGCGGTGAGCCAGCTGGGGCGTTGTCCCAGGACCACGAGCGCGATGACGGGCGCGAGCACCGACGAGACCGCGACGATGAACGCCGAGCGCGACGGAGTGGTAATCACCAGGCCCGCGGTCTGGGTGATGAAGCCGAACGCCACCAGCGCGCCGAGCAGTAGCCCACCGCGCAGCTCACGGCCGGTGGGGCGGGGGGAAAACGGTGTGCCGGGGGCGAGCAGCAGCGCCGCAACCCCGAACCTGACCGTCAGGAAGGCGAACGGCGTGGCGTGGGCCAACGCGCTCTTCACCGCGACGAAGCTCGTGCCCCAGAGGAAGGTCGCGAGCAGCAGTGCGAGATCGGCCTGGCGACGGGTCACGCCGTCAGCGGGGCTGGTCCAGCACTTCGCGTACCTTGCGCGCCAACCCGTCGGGCGTGAAGGGCTTCTGGAGGAAGGCGGTCCCCGGGTCGAGCACGCCGTGCTGCGCGATCGCTTCGTCGGCGTACCCGGACATGTACAGCACCCGCGCGTCCGGACGCAGCGACGCCAGCCGGTGCGCGAGCTCGCGGCCGCTCATCTCGGGCATCACCACGTCGGTGAGCAACAGGTGGATGGGGCCCTCGTGGCGCTCGGCCAGGGCCAACGCCTCCGCGCCGCTCGCGGCCACGAGCACGCGATAGCGCGCCAACTCCAGCACCTTGCGCGCCAGCGTCCGGACCAGCGGCTCGTCCTCCGTCAGCAGGATGGTCTCGCTGCCCACGGCGGGCGCGCGCACGCGCCCCGGACGGCCGGTGGGGTCGAGCGGCGCGTCGACGCGCGGCAGGTAGATGCGGAATGTGGCACCCCGACCCGGGGCGCTGTCCACCGCGATGTAGCCCCCGCTCTGACGCACGATGCCGTACACGGTCGCGAGGCCGAGCCCGGTGCCCTTACCCCGCGGCTTGGTCGTGAAGAACGGCTCGAACAGATGCGCCCTGATCTCGTCGCCCATGCCGATGCCCGAATCCGAGACGCCGAGCAGCACGTAGCGCCCGGCGGGGATGGCGGGCGCGGGCGGGTCTCCCTTCCCGTCGACGAGGACATCGGCCGTCCGGATCGTCAGATTCCCACCTTTGGGCATGGCGTCGCGGGCGTTCACCGCGAGGTTGACGAGCACTTGCTCGATCTGTCCGGCATCGACCCGCACCGCGCCCAGTTCGGGTGCCAGCGCGTTCTCGAGCTTGACGTCCTCGCCGATGAGCCGGCGCAGCATCTTGCCGATGTCGGTGACGAGCCGATTCAGGTCCAGGACGGTGGGCTGGAGCACCTGGCGTGCGCTGAAGGCGAGGAGCCGGCGGATCAGGTCCTTGGCTCGCGTCGCCGCGTCGCGAATGATGTCTAGCTCCTCCCGGTGCGGGCGGTCTGGAGGGGTGTCGAGCAACAGCAGCTCGATCGAGCCGAGCACGGCGGTCAGCACATTGTTGAAATCGTGAGCCATGCCGCCCGCCAGCCGGCCGACGGCCTCGAGTCTCTGCGAATGCAGCAGCTGGTCCTGCAATCGCTGGCTCTCGCGCCGCACCGCCGCCGCCTGCATGGCTCGGGTGATGGCCGGGGCGAGACGTTGCAGCCGGTCCTTCATGACGTAGTCCGTGGCGCCCGCGTGCATCACGCCGACCGCCGTGTCCTCTCCGACGCTACCGGAGACTACAATGAAGGGCACATCGGGCGCGGTCTCCTGCCGCAGGGCGAGCGCGGCACGCGCGTCGAAGCTCGGCAGGTAGAAATCGCTGAGCACCACGTCCCACTGATGTCCGACCAGCGCCGCGCGCATGGCACCGGCTGTTTCGACCCGCTCGTAGACGGGCTCGAACCCCGCCTGCCGCAGCGCGCGCAGCATCAAGTCCGCGTCGGCCGCGGAGTCTTCCACGATCAGGACGCGGATGATGGCGCCGGTGGGGGTGGTGGCGGTGGTGGGGGTCGTGGGGGTGGTGGTCACGGCTTCAAGCTCAAACGAGCCGGCGGTCTGCGCAACGGCGCTCAGTCCGTCACGCGAGGTCGCGCAGGTATCGCCCCGTCGCCGAGGCGGCGACGCGGGCGACGTCTTCGGGCGTGCCCTGGGCAACGACCCGCCCGCCGGCCTCGCCCGCCCCTGGGCCCAGGTCGACGATCCAATCGGCTCGCTTCACGACGTCGAGGTGGTGCTCGATCACGAGCACCGTGTGGCCGGCGTCGACCAGCCGGTCGAGTACGCGGCACAGCGTCCGCACGTCGTCCAGGTGCAGGCCGGTGGTGGGCTCGTCCAGGATGTAGAGCTTGCGACGGCCCCGCTTCGCGGCCCCGGCCAGGGCCAGCTCGCGGGCGATCTTGAGGCGCTGGGCCTCACCGCCGGAGAGCGTCGTCGCGGGCTGGCCCAGCCGCAGGTAGCCGAGCCCGACCTGCTGGAGATGCCACAAGGCACGCGCCAGGCGCGGCTGGCGGTGGAGGCGCTGCAGCGCCTGGTCCACCGTCCACTCGAGCACGTCGTGGATCGTGCTGCCTTGGACCTTGACCTCGAGGACGTCCCTCTTGAAGCGCTTGCCGGCGCACACCTCGCAGGGCACGAACACGTTCGCGAGGAACACCATCTCGACGAGCACGTGGCCCGCGCCTTCGCACGCCTCACAGCGGCCGCCGGCCACATTGAAGGAGAAGGTGCTCGGGGTGTATCCGCGCGCCCGCGCCAGCGGCTCGGCCGCGAACAACCCGCGCAGCTCGTCGAACGCCTTGATGTACGTCACCGGGTTGGAGCGCGGGGTGCGGCCGATCGGCGCCTGATCGACGAGGACGACGTCTCCGATGGCCTCCCATCCCTCGACGGCGCGCACTTCGCCCACCGGTTCGCCCAGATGCTGCTTCGCGGTGTGTGCGCCGGTGAGCCGAGCCTCGAGCTGCCGGTAGAGCACGTCATGTACGAGCGTCGACTTCCCGGAGCCGGAGACCCCCGTCACCACGGTGAGCGTGCCGAGCGGAATCCGGACGTCCACTCCCTGGAGGTTGTGCAAGCGCGCGCCAACCAACGCGAGCCAGCGCCGGGCCGGGCGCCGCGCCGAGGGGACGCCGATGCGTTTCTCGCCGGAGAGATACTGCCCGGTGAGGGTGCCGGCTGCTCGCACGGCCGCCGCCGCTCCCTGGTAGACGACCTGCCCACCCGCCTCGCCGCTTCCCGGGCCGAGCTCGATCATCCAGTCGGCAGCGCGCATCGCCGCGGGGTCGTGCTCGACCACCGTCACCGTGTTGCCCGCATCCGCCAGGCGGCGCAGCAGCCCGAGCAGGCGGTCGATGTCCGACGGGTGCAGGCCGATGGACGGCTCATCCAGCACGTACAGCGTGTCCACCAGGTGCGACCCGAGGGCATTCGAGAGCGCAATGCGCTGCGCCTCGCCTCCTGACAACGTGCGCGTCAGGCGGTCGAGCGTCAGATAGCCGAGCCCGACGTCGTTCACGAACGAAAGCCGCGCCGAGAGCTCGGCCAGGATGTGGACGGCGATCGTCTGGGCGGAGGACGGCAGCTCGAGCTGCGCGACCCAATCGCGCAGGGCGGCCGCCGTCAGGGCGGCGACCGCCGCGATGCTCTTCCCAGCGACGCGCACGGCGAGCGCCTCGGGCTTGAGACGCGCGCCCCCGCAGGCAGGGCACGTCTTGGCGAGCTGATATTGCCGCAGGAAGACGCGGATGTACTGCTTGTACCGCTTCGCCTCCAGGCGCGTGAGGAACGGGAACATCCCGAGGAAGCGACCGCTCGCGCCGTGCAGGAAGAAGTGGCGGTCCCGCTCCGGGAGGTCGTGCCACGCCGCATCGAACGGGATGCCGCGTGCCCGCGCGGTCTCCCGCAGGATGCGGCGCCGGCCCTCGTAACGCGGCTTGGTCCACGGATCGAGGGCGCCCTGGGCCAGGCTCTTGCGCGTGTCGGGCACGATGAGCGACTCGTCGTACTCCAGCACCGCCCCGAATCCGTTGCAGCCGGGGCACGCGCCGCGCGGGTTGTTGAACGAGAACAGGATCGGCGCGAGGGCGGGGGCCGGCGTGCCGCAGTTCGAGCACGTCGGGTGCTCCGAGAAGCGGCGCCGGTCACCGTTGTGGAGCGCCAGGGCCACCCCTTCGCCTTCGTTGAAGGCGGTTGCGACCGCGTCCGCGAGCCGTCCCCGATTCTCCTCCGACGCCGGGAGCCGGTCCACCACCACCAGCACTTCTTCCGCGGCTCGCACGCGACGCTCGGCGTCGGGCTCGTCCAGCCGCGTCACCGTGCCGTCGAGCTGCGCCCGCACGAAGCCCGCCGCGCGGAGTTGCGCGGCGAGCTCGACATCGGGGCGATGGGCGGAGGCGGGCAGGGGAAAGGCGATGACCAACGCGGAACGCGGAACGCGGAACGCGGAACTCGTGGCGCTGCCTTCCAGTTCCGACTTCCGCGTTCCGACTTCCACCATCAATTCGTCCACCACTTCCTGCACCGTATCGACCTTCACCACCTGCCCACAATTGACGCAGTGGGGGATGCCGACACGAGCCCACAGCAGGCGCAGAAAATCATAGATCTCCGTCGCGGTGCCGACGGTCGAGCGGCTGCTCGTGGTGGGATTCTTCTGCTCGATCGCGACGGCGGGGGAGATGCCCTCGATGCCGTCCACCAGCGGCTTGGGCATCCGCTCGAGGAACTGCTTGGCGTAGGTGGAAAGCGACTCGATGTAGCGCCGCTGGCCTTCCGCATAGAGCGTGTCGAAGGCGAGGCTGCTCTTCCCCGACCCTGAGGGGCCGGTGATCACCGTGAGCGCGCGCCGCGGCAGCTCGACCGTGATCCCCTTGAGGTTGTGCTGCCGCGCGTTGCGGATGACGACGCGGTCGGGGGCTGAGGGCATAACCCTCTAAACTAATAGGTGTCGGGGGTCGGGGGCCGGGGCAACGCCACCCGACACCTGGCCCCTGGCCCCTGGCCCCTGTACTTTCGCCCCCACATGGCTCTCGCCCTGACGCCGCGTCTCCTGCGCCGCGGCCTCGAGCTCTTCGCCGTGATCTCCCTCATCGGCGTCGGCGTCGTCCTGGTCTTCTTCGGCGAGAACCTCGAGACATTTGTGTCCACCCTGGGGCACCTGCGCTGGGGGTGGCTCGTCCTGGGCCTCGGCCTCGCCTCGATGGACTGGGTCGGCGGGGGCACCCGCCTCTGGGTGGTGGCGCGTCACGTGCACCCCGGCGTGCGCTGGCGCGCCATGGTGATCGCCGGCGGGATGAGCGCCTGGGCCGCCTACCTCACGCCGTTTCAGACCGGTGCCGGTCCCACGATGATGTGGGCGATGCGTCGCGCGGGCGTGCGCCTCCCGGAGGCGATGACGTCCACCTTCATGACCTTCGTCGCGACCGTCGCCTTCTTCGCGCTCGCGGGACCGCTGGCGATTTACTTGGGCGCCGGCAAATCACTGGCGGAGCATAACGTCGTGCTGGGCATCACGTACTACGACCTGTTTCGTACCAGCCTCACGATCTTCGGCGTCCTCGGCGTGCTCATGCTCGTCGCCATGGTGTTCCCCGTATGGCTGCGTGACGCCGTGCATTGGCTGGCCACTCGGCTCGAGCGGCGGAACGCCCGCGTGGCCGCGCGCATCGATCACCTGCGCGAGGGAATTGACCGGGCGCACGAATGCCTGGTAGCGTTCGGCAGCCCGAAGGGCTGGCTCGCCCTGTTCTGGGCCGTCCTCTTGTCCGGCCCCTCCCACGCCAATAAGCTGCTCGCCGGCTATGTTGCGCTGCGGACGCTCGGCCTCCACACGAACTTCGTCGACATTCTGCTGCTACAGACCTTTATCACGTTTCTGCTCTACTTCGCTCCGACGCCCGGGTCGTCTGGACTCGCCGAGCTCCTGTCGGCGGCGGTGATGAACATCTACGTCCAGTCCCCCGAGCTGCCGGCCTACACCCTCATCTGGCGATTCATCAACAGCTACGCGACGGTGATTGCCGGGTCGCTCCTGTTCTGGCATTGGCTCAAGCGGGGCCTGGTCGGTAGTGAGGAGCCGGTGGTGGCCGAGCGTTCCGACGGATGAGGGCACTGCGGGCGCGTGGGTCGACGCCTAACCCGTGCGCGTAACCTGTGTTTCCTTGCGCGGTTACAGCGCTGGCCGTAACTTCCGGCGCTGGCTCTTCCCGCTTAGGGGTTCCGCACGATGTCGCTGTTAGAACTGGGAGGGAGGACGTTCGCCGTCCCGGTCGGCGAGGTCACGCTGGGCAGCGATGCCGCCTGCGCGATCCCACTGACCGGTGCCGGTGTGCTGCCGCGGCACGCGGTGTTTCAGGGGCAACCGGACGGGCAGGTGGTCATCCGCAAAGCGACCCCGGCCGCCGAGGTGCTCATCAACGGCGTGCGGCTGGGCGCCGAGCCGACCCCCCTGTTGCACGGCGACAAGGTCGAAGTCGGCGGCAACGAGCTCACGTTCGTGGACGAGCGCCGCTCCGGCAGCACGCAATTCAGCCAAAAAATTCACATGCCGGAAGGTATGGAGCCGGTCCGCTCGACCGGCAAGCCGGGTGTTACCACCAACACGGGCGGCCGCGTGGTGAGCCTCACCGACGGCCGGGAGTACGTGATTGCGGGCGCGGTGCTCGTGTTCGGGCGCGAGGCGGGGTGTGACGTCGTGGTGTCCGGCAAGGACGTTTCCCGGCGCCACGCCGAGGTCGTCCAGAGCCCGAAGGGTTATCTGCTGGTCGACTCGAGCACCAACGGTACGTTCGTCAACGAGGAGCGCGTCCAAGGGCAGCGGATCCTGCAGCGCGCCGACGTGATCCGGATCGGCGAAGAGAGCTTCCGCTTTTATGCCGACATGGCGTCCGCACCCGCGGCCCCCCCCGCCCCCCCCGCCCCTCCCGGCCCTCACCCGGGGCCGGCCGCTAACGCGCCGCCGGCCGCGCCCCCGTTCTCGAAACCTGACGCGTCCCCGCGGGCTACCGCCCCTCCCGTTTCACCCATTGTCCCCCCAGCTCCCCCCGCGCCCCCGGCGGGTGCCGGCGAGCGGTTGAAGGACACGCTGCACGGTCTCGATGTGGTGCCTCGGTCATCGCAGAGCCGGCCGCTTGCGAGCTTCCTCGTGAAAAGCGGCGCGCTCAAGAATCAGCGCCTCCCCGTGAGGACGCCGGTGATCAACATCGGCCGGGCCGATTACAACGACATCATCTTCCCCGACCCGTCCGTCTCGACGGCCCACGCGAAGCTGCAACGGCGGGAAGGCGTGTGGGTGGTCGTGGACCTGGACTCGACGAATGGGAGTTTCGTCGACGGGGAGCGCGTGAAGGGGGAGAGCCCGCTGGCCCCGGGAGCGCTGGTGCGGTTCGGGGACGTGCAGCTCGTGTTCGAGCCCGGTGACGATGCGCTGGCCGTGGCCAAGGGGGGCGGCACGCAGCTGATCAAGGATTTCTCGGCGGTCGCCCCGCCCAAGCCGACATCGTCCCCTCCGCCCAAGCCCCGCCCGCCCGCTCCGCGAAAGCCGGGCGCGAAGCGCCCTGCCGCTCAGCAGCCGGCCGAGACGAAGCGCAAGGGATGCCGGGGAAGCGCGGCAGCGGTGCTGCTGCTCGCGGCGGCGGGCCTCACGGCCATCCTCCACCGCCTCTTCGCCTAGCGATAGACCGTGCACATCACCTGCGCCGGTCGCACCGATGTCGGCATTATCCGCTCGGGCAACGAGGACAGCTACCTCATGGTGCCCGATCGCGGCACCTTCGTCGTGGCCGATGGGATGGGGGGGCATGCCGCGGGAGAGGTGGCGAGCGAGATGGCGGTGCGCTTCGTGGCTCGCGAGCTCGGGTCGCTCAAGGGCCTGTCCGACGACCAGGTCGCGGACCGGATGCGCGCGGCGATACGCGCGGCCAACGGGGCCATCTTCCAGCGCACGCTCACCGAGCACGACAAGCGCGGCATGGGGACGACCGTGACGGCGCTGGTGCTGTACGACACGCGTTTCCTGATCGGGCAGGTGGGGGACAGCCGCGCATACCTATTCCGTGACGGGAAGCTTATTCAGCTCACGAAGGATCACTCTTATGTGCAGGAGCAAGTGGACGCGGGTTATCTGACCCCAGAGCAAGCCCGGTCCCATCCGTACAGCAACGTCATAACGCGCTGCGTGGGCGCCAACAGCGATGTGATGCCGGACATTTACCTGGGTACGGTGAAGCCAAAGGACCTGTTCCTGATCGCCTCTGACGGCCTTACCGGGATGATCGAGGATCACCAATTGGCGGAGCTGTTGATCGGGAGCCGGATGCCGCAGGAGCAGGTGGACGAGCTCATCACCGAAGCCAACCGCCATGGTGGACTCGACAACATCACCGCGATCCTGGTGCGGATCGATTCGGTGGACGCCCCGGTCAGCGACACGACCCAGGTCACCCAGCCGGGGGTCCGCGGCTAGCGAAACGGCCGGGCGCGAAGTGCGCCGCGGCTTCAGCCGCTGATCAGCGGACGCTGCTGCTTTACCCGCGCCGCCACCTCCTCCCGCGGCAGCATCACCAGCTCCACGATCGACTTCGCAGACAGGGTCACCGGTCGCAAGACGAACACGCGCAGTCTCCTGGCCGAGCGGTACAGCTCGGCCGCGACGCGGGGCAGGCCGAGGTGAACGGCGGCTTCCGGGCCCGCGAGGTGCGTCACCGTGCCGTCGCGCTTCACCAGCGGCAGGTCGAGGGCGAGCATGTCGGGCTTGGCGGGGAAGTCGAGGAACAGTTCGCCCGGGCCGAGGCCCACCTCCCCGGCCAGCCGGTCCTCGACGCGCTCCTGGAGATCGGGGTCGTCCGCAGGCCACGACGGCGCGTCCGCGGGGAGCTCGGTCGCGGGGACTTCGAGCGCACGCTTCGCGAGTCGGCGCTCGCGCAGCCGACGGGCCAGGCCCGTGGCGTCCTCGTGCATCAGGTCGTGGATCAGCCCGTCGTCGGTGGCGACGGCGACGGTTTCAGTCGCCAGGTGCCCGGCGGCGATCGCGCCGCGCACCAGGCGCTTGAACATCGCGGTGGCGCTGCGCACTGCGTGATGCCAGTAGACGTTTCGGTACATCTGGTACTTCGCGAACAGCAGCGACTCGAGTGCGGCAAGCCCCTTATCGTGCAGCGCGAGGGTGGGACGGCCGTCCGGGCCGCGGGCGACGGTGAGCGACATCAGCAGCCGGTCAACGTCGATCACGCCATACGGCACGCCGCACATCCACGCGTCGCGCGACAAGTAGTCGAGCTTGTCCACGTCGAGCGAGCCCGACACGAGTCCGGCGAGCGGCTGCCGGTGCGCGCCCCCCTCCCGGCCCCGAATCAGGGCGAGCAGTTGCGCCGGCGGTGCGCCCAGCCCCACGAGCCGCTCCGCCAGCTCACCCTGGGCGAGGTGCCGCTCAGCCAACGACTCGTGGTGGGGCAGCCCCGCCTCTTCGAGGGAGTGGGAGAACGGATAGTGACCGATGTCGTGCAACAGCGCCGCCAGCTTGAGCCCCACGCGCTCCGCGGGCCCGAGCCGTGCGTCCCCCGTGTCCTCGAGCTGCGCGAGCACGCGCCGGGCGAGGTGATAGGCGCCGAGGGCATGCTCGAAACGACTGTGAGTAGCGCCGGGGTACACGAGGAACGCGTGGCCCAGCTGCCGCACGTACCGCAGCCGCTGCACGGCGGGCGTGTCGACCACCGCGAGGGCTTCGGGGTCGAGCCTGATGTTGTCCCAGAGCGGGTCGCGAACGACCTCGAAGCCGGTCAACGGTCTGCCTTTTCGAAGCTGGGCGACCTACGATGGAGCGCGGATGCTACGTGCGCGGACCGGCGTCCCGCACGGCGCCGTGTACCTGATCCCGGAACTGCTCGAAGTTCTGCTGAAACATCAGGGAGAGCTTCGCCGCCGCCGCGTCGTACACCGCGGGGTCGCGCCACGTGCCGCGCGGCAGCAGTAGATCGTCGGGGACGCCCGGCACCTGGAGCGGGACTTCGAGCCCGAACACCGGCTCGGGCGCGGTCGGAATCCGGTCGAGCGTGCCCGCGAGCGCGGCGCGCACCATGGCGCGGGTGAGCGCCAGGCGCATGCGCTGGCCGACGCCGTACGGCCCCCCCGTCCACCCCGTGTTCACGAGCCAGCATTGCACGCCGTGCCGCGCGATCTTCTCACCCAGTAGCGTGGCGTACACGTTGGGGTGCAGCGGCAGGAACGGCGCGCCGAAGCAGGCGGAGAAGGTCGCGTTCGGCTCGGTGACGCCCCGCTCGGTGCCCGCCACTTTGGCGGTGTACCCGGGCAGGAAATGGTACATCGTCTGCTGGGGCGAGAGCCGGGCGATCGGGGGCATCACGCCGTACGCGTCGCATGTCAAGAACACAATATGCGACGGATGCCCCGCGACGCCTCCCGTAACGTGGTTCGGGATGAAGTGAATCGGGTAAGAGGCGCGAGTATTCTCCGTGATCGCCGCGGACTCGAGGTCGACGGCACGCGTCTCCGGGTCGACCACCACGTTCTCGAGTACCGTGCCGAACATCCGCGTGGTCGCGTAGATCTCGGGCTCGGCTTCGCGTGACAGCCGAATCACTTTGGCGTAACAGCCGCCCTCGAAGTTGAACACGCCCTGGTCGCTCCAGCCGTGCTCGTCGTCGCCGATCAAGGCCCGCTCCGGGTCGGCCGAGAGGGTCGTCTTGCCGGTGCCGGACAGCCCGAAGAACAGCGTCACATCCCCCGCCTCGCCGAGGTTGGCGGAGCAGTGCATCGACAGCACGCCGCGCTTGGGAAGCAGGTAGTTGAGGATCGCGAACACGGACTTCTTCAGCTCGCCCGCGTAGCGCGTCCCGCCGATCAAGATCGTGCGCTTGGCGAAACTGATCACGATGAACGTCGGGGACTGGGTGCCGTGCGCCGCGGGATCGGCCAGCATTTCCGGGGCGTGCAGCACCTGCCACGCTGGGGCGAATGCCCCGAGGTCGGGCGCCGTGGGGCGCAGGAACATGTTGAAGACGAATAGCGCGTGCCACGCGTTGGGCGTCACGAAGCGGATCCCGATGCGGTGGTTCGGATCCGCCCCGGCGAAGACGTCTCGTACAAACAGCTCCTGCCCGTTCAGGTGGCGCAGCACATCGGCGTGCAGCCGCTCGAACTGCTCGACCGCCAGCGGCTGGTTCACCCGACCCCACCACACATCACCCTCCGACCCGGCCTCCCGCACGATGAACTTGTCGTTCGGGCTGCGGCCGGTGTGGGGGCTGGTCACGGCGCAGAAGGCGCCGCCCTCCGCGATGAGTCCCTCGCCCCGCCGCGCGGCGTGCTCGTAGAGCGCCGCGGGCGCGAGGTTCCAGTGCACGTCACGCTGGGGCGCGAGCCCGAGCGCTTCGAGTGCACCCCCGGGGACGCGCCGCTGGCCCTGCTGCGCGGATTGGGTGGCGTGGGCGGTCACGGTCGTGCCGAAACCGGTCAGGCCCCCGGCCGGCGCCCGTGCTCCAGGGCGTCGACCGCAGCGATCACGGCCATGTTCACGATGTCGTTCACCTCGGAGCCACGTTGTAGCACGTGAACCGGTTGAGCCATGCCGACGAGAATCGGGCCGATCGCCTGGGCTCCTCCGACCCGGTCGAGCAGCTTGTAGCTGATGTTCGCGGCGTCCAGGTTCGGAAAAACCAGGACGTTAGCCGCGCCGCGCAGGCGTGAGAACGGGTACGTCTTGCTCAAGATGCGCTCCACCACGGCCGTGTCCGCTTGCATCTCCCCGTCCACCTGCAAGCTGGGCTCGCGCCCGTGCAGCAGGGCCACCGCCTGCTGCACCTTCTCGGCCGCCGGATGACGTACCGAGCCGAAATTGGAAAACGACAGCAGCGCCACGCGGGGCTCGATCCCGAGCCGCCCCACGAACTCGGCGGTCGCGGAGGCGATCTCCGCCAGCGTCTCGGCGTCGGGGTCGATGTTCACGGTACAGTCGGCCAGAAACAGGGTCTGCAGCGGGAACACGAGCATGTAAATCCCGCTCACATGGCGGCGCCCCTCCTGCGCCCCGATCACTTCGAGCGCCGGGCGGATCGCGTCGGAGTAGTACATCTCCACGCCCGCCACCACGGCGTCCGCCTGCCCGACCTGCAGCATCAACAGCCCGTGGTACATCGGGTCGAGCACGCGGGCGCGCGCCTCGCGCAACGTGATGCCCTTGCGGCGTCGCCGCTCCCACAGCTCTTGCGCGAACGTGTCGAGGTGCGGGCTGGTGCGCGGGTTGGCGAGCGCGATGTCCTCGAGCGTGACGCCGGCATCGTCCGCCTGGCGGCGCATCGCGTCGGGGTCGCCGAGCAGGATCGGCGCGGCGATCCCCTCATCCGCGAGGACGCGCGCCGCCTTGAGGATGCGGGGATCCTCGCCCTCGGGAAAAACGATGCGCTGGGTCTCGTGTTGTTGCACCCGCGTCGACAGGCCGCGCATCACCTCGCGCGCCCGGCCCAGGCGCGCGTCCAGCTGGGCCCGATACTCGTCGACGTCGATCACGCGGCCCGCGACGCCCGACCCCACCGCCGCCCATGCCACCGCCGGCGCCACCCACAGCAGCACCCGTGGATCGAACGGCTTGGGGATCAGGTATTCCGGGCCGAAGCGCAGCCGCTCCAGTCCGTAGGCACGCATCACCGCATCCGGGACCTCCTCCTTTGCGAGCGCGGCCAGCGCACGGGTCGCGGCCATCTCCATGTCCCCGTTGATCTTCTTGGCGCGCACGTCGAGCGCGCCGCGGAAGATGAACGGGAAGCCCAGCACGTTGTTCACTTGGTTCGGGAAGTCGGACCGGCCGGTCGCGATGACGGCGTCCTTGCGCGCCTGCCGAGCTTCGTCGGGCATGATCTCGGGGGTAGGGTTGGCGAGCGCGAACACGATCGGCCGCGGCGCCATCGCCTGGAGCATTTGGCCGGAGACGATCCCGGCGACCGAGAGCCCGACGAACACGTCGGCGTCCTGCAACGCCTCGGCGAGGGTGCGGGCCTTGGTCCGTTGCGCAAACCGGCTCTTGTACCGGTCGAGGTCGTTCCGCCCACTATGGATCACGCCCTTCTGGTCGCACATGAGGATGCGCTCGCGCGGCACGCCGAGTCGCACGTAGTGCTCGGCGGTCGCGATGGCGGCGGCCCCCGCTCCGGCGAACACGATCTTGACGTGCGCGATGTCCTTCTGCACCAGCTCCAGCGCGTTCAGGAGCGCCGCGCCCGAGATGATCGCGGTGCCATGCTGGTCGTCGTGGAATACGGGGATCGAGAGGGTCTCGCGCAGCTTCTCTTCGATGTAGAAACAGTCGGGGGAGCGGATGTCCTCGAGGTTGATGCCCCCCACGGTCGGCTCGAGCAGTTGGCAGAATCGGACGACGTCGTCCGGGTCCTCCGAGCCCACCTCCAGGTCGAACACGTCGATGTCGGCGAACGCCTTGAACAGGATCCCCTTGCCCTCCATCACCGGCTTCCCCGCGAGCGGCCCGATGTTGCCGAGCCCCAGCACCGCCGTGCCGTTGGTCACCACCGCCACCAAGTTCCCCTTGGCGGTGTAGGTGTACGCCTCCTCGGGCCGCTCGGCGATCTCGCGGCACGGCTCCGCCACGCCGGGAGTGTAGGCGAGGGACAGGTCGCGCTGGTTCTTGAAGGGTTTGGTGGGCGAGACCTGGATCTTTCCAGGACGACCCTGCGAGTGGTAGTCCAGGGCCTCCTGGCGGCGGATCGACATCGAGGACACAAGTCCTTTTTTGTGAAGGAGTTATGCTACCGGCCCGCCGCAAGGCTGTCAAGGCGGCGGAAGTACGGTCGCTGGCGTGTGATACAGCACCTCCACCGTGCGCCGGTCCTGGTCGCTCGGTCCCTCCACCGCGAGCGGGCGGCCGCCGCTAGGCCCCCACATGATGTCCCCCGGGTCGGGGCTATGCTGGAACAGACCGAGGGCGTGGCCCATCTCGTGGATCGTGGTACGCCGCAGACACGCGGCGACCTGGGCCGGCGTGAAACCCGGCAGGACCGCCAGCCGCACGTGGAATGACTCGGTGAAACGGTTGCTCGCGTCGATCGGCGGCACCGACGTCACCTCGTTGCAGGCGTAAACCGCTGCCCCGGGATCGGGTGGGACATCCGGGACGCTGTCCGCCTCGACGATCACGTCTGCTCTCGTGGAATCGGGGACGATCGTCCCGGTAAGCTCCCCATACAAGAACACGCTGGCCCAGCTGTCGATCGCGTGCTGCACCAATCCTCGCAGGTTGCCCGTCGGTTGAGCGTAGAAGCGCAGCGGCAGGCGGTCGGAAGGCCAGTGGAACACATCGGCGCCGGCGGCGAAGCCGTAGGTCCCTGCGCGTGAGGGAGACGCGGGCTCGCTGCAGCCCAGCCCGAGCAGGGCCGCGCCGGATAGGAGCATCCGTCTCACGGCGCGCCCCAGCCGCCAAGGGCCGGCGACGGCACCAGGCGGCGCGTACGAAAGCGCGGCGCCTGCCAACGCGAGCACGCCGCCTGCTCCAGAGCGAAAGATGCCCGTGTCGTCGGCCGGGAGATACTTGAGTCCGCCCACGCGGGCCGCGGCCGCAAGTCCTCCGGGGAGACGGCGCTGCACGCCCAGTGTGACGGCGAGCGTGCTCACACGGCCCAGATCGGCCGTCGCGCCCGCGTCGTGGCGCTCGAGCGTGCTAGTCGAGAAGTCAAGCGTGGCCTGCGCTGACCAGGGCCCTGCGGTCCGCGAAGTGGCTGTGATGGCCAACGCCGGAGCCATGGCGGGGCGCAGGTCGAACGGGGCGACGATCGAGTCGTGGACGATGGTCGTGGTGTAGCGGAGGCCGATGGAGGGCTGGATGGTGACCTGCGCGGTCAGGGGGCTCGGCGGAGCGGCGGCCAACACGAGGCCGACCACCTGACCGCCCAACCGCCTGACCG
>MNIR01000012.1:0-44652 GCA_001919865.1 Gemmatimonadetes bacterium 13_1_20CM_4_69_16
AATGCTCAGGAACTCGGCGACGCCAGCATAGGCGTAGGCAAAGTAGGGATCGCGGCTGGTGACGCGTTGCTCGATCGCAATCGCGCTGTCGAGCTCGCCCGTGCCGTAGTACCCCCACGCCAGCTGATGCAGCGCCTCGATATTGGCGGAATCGATGCGCACGGCGCGTCGGTTGTAATCCAAAGCGAGCTCGGGACTGTCGCTTCGCGCCCCCATCGCCGCTCCCAACCACGTCTCGCTGGTCAGGGAGTCGAGCGCGATGGCCCGTCGCGCCGCTCGCGTCGCGAGCGGGCCGAGGCTGTCGTAGGTCACGCCTGGAACGTCCCAGCCCCAATCGGCGGCGACGTTGTACGCATGCGCCAGGCCGGCATAAGCCGGCGCGAAACTGGAGTCCAGGGCAATGGCGCGGTAGTAAGCCGCTATCGCCCGCGCGGCCGCCGCCACGGTCCGCCCGCGAATCGCCGCCCGCCCGGCGAGGTAGGCACGGTAGGCGTCACTGGTGGTCGGCGGAGCGGCCGCCAACCGCGCGCGCTCGGCGCGCGTGAGGCGCCCCCGGACGGCCTCGGCGACGCGCACCGCCACCGAGTCCTGCACGGCGAACACGTCGCGCAGCGATTGATCGTACGTCTGCGCCCACGCGTTGTAGCCCGTCGCTGCCTCCGTGACCTCCACGGCGACGCGGACGCGGTCGCCGATGTGTCGCAAGCTCCCCTGCAACACGTAGCGCACGCCCAGGTCGCGGCCCACGCGTTGTGGGTCGACGGGCCCGCGCGCCCGGAATCGCAGCGCCGCGTAGCGACTGGTCACGCGCAGGCCGGCCACGTCACTCAGTCGGGCGATGAGCTCCTCGGTGATGCCTTCGGCCAGGGCGATGTCGGCCGTGTCACCCGGCCCGGTCACCAGGTAGAGCACGGTCAACGATGGGGTGCGCTCGACAGGGGCCGCATGTCGGGAGGTTGCCGTGGGGCGCGCGCAGGGCGGCGGCGCGCCGTCGGGGCATTGGGCGACGGACGGGCGGACGGCCGCACCGAGGGACAGGAACGCCAGCAGGGCGAGCGCCTGCGGCCGAGTGCGCGAGTGAACTCGCGGCTCGGCCCTCCCGCTGAAGCGGGCACCGACAGGCCCGTTCACGGGCAGGGCCGAGTCGCGGCTTGAGCCGCCGTCACCATGCGTCCCACGTATCGAATTGTCCTCGCCCTTGCGTCAGCCATGCTGCTCGCCGCGGCCCCCCTCGTCGCGCAGAAGCCGACGCCCAAACGCTCCCCCCCGCCCGCGGCGCGCGCCGATACCGCCACTCGCCGCAGCGATAGCACCGCCGCTCCCAAGGACTCCCTCACGCGGTTCCTCGAGAGCTTCTCGTTCCGCAACCTCGGGCCAGCGGCGTACAGCGGGCGCGTGACGGCGCTCGCCGTGCCGCGCACGGGCGGGTACTCGAAGACGTTCTACATCGGCGCGGCGGGCGGCGGGGTGTGGAAGACGTCCAACGGCGGGATCACCTGGCAATCCGTCTCGGAAGGATTGGGCGTCCAGACGATCGGCGACCTCGCCGTCGCGCCCTCGGACACGAACGTGGTGTGGGCCGGAACGGGCGAGAAGAACAGCCTGCGCTCTCAGTGGTGGGGCGACGGGGTGTACAAGTCCAACGATGGCGGCAGGAAGTGGACGAACATGGGCCTGAAAGACACCCGCTCGATCGGTCGCGTGGTGATCCATCCGACGAACCCCGACATCGTGTACATCGCCGCGCTGGGTCACCTGTGGGGCACCAACCCCGAGCGCGGCGTCTTCAAGACGACCGACGGCGGTAAGACGTGGGCCAAGGTCCTGTTCGTGGACGACACCACCGGGTTCGTGGACCTCGAAATGGACCCGGCGAATCCCGAGGTGTTGTACGCCGCCGCGTGGCACCGCCTGCGCTGGGGCGGCAGCCACATGCAGGGCGTCGGAAAGGGCAGTGGCCTCTACAAGACCACCGACGGTGGAAAGACGTGGACGAGGCTGACGGACCCCGCGCGCAAGAACGGTCTGCCCACGGAGCGACTCGGCCGCATCGGTCTCGCCGTCGCGGCGCAGGACCCGAAGATCGTGTACGCCACCGTCCAGGTGGATCGCGGAGTGACCGACCCGCTCCAGGGGCGCTACGGCGGGGTGTTCCGCTCGAGCGATGGCGGCGCCACCTGGAGTCAGGTGAACGACCTCCAGGCGATTCCGCACTACTACTACGACGACATCTTCATCGACCCCGGCAATCCGGAGCACGTGTGGACCGTCTCCCCGTCGCTGCTCGAGAGCAAGGACGGCGGCAAGAGCTTCGCGCCCGACTCCATGCATCTCGTGCATGGCGACTACCACGCGTTGTGGATCGACCCCGGCGATCCGCAGCATCTCATCGTCGGGAACGATGGCGGCGTCTACGTCTCACGCGACGGCGGCAAGGCGTGGGAGCATATGGCGATCCCGATCGGGCAGTTCTACACCGTGATCGTGGACAGCTCGCTCACGCCGTATCAGATCTGCGGCGGCCTCCAGGACAACGGCGTGTGGTGTGGGCCCAGCCGCACCCGGGACACCCTCGGCATCACCGACGGCGACTGGTATCCCGTGAACGGTGGCGACGGGATGTGGGTGCAGATCCCGGCCAACGATCCGTACACCGTCTACTCCGGCTGGCAGTATGGGCATCTCTCACGGCTCGACCTGAAGACCTGGCAACGTGACGACATCACGCCACTCGCGCTCGACGCGGGTCAGGACTCAGGCTACCCGTACAACTGGGGCTGGACGACGCCCATTCTCGTCTCGCAGCACGACGCCACGGTCCTCTATCTGGGGGCGAATCACCTGATCCGCATGACCCATCGCGGGGACGATTGGGACGTACTCGGGCCCGACATGACCCGGGCAAGCCGCGAGCACCCGGCGCCCGAGGTGGCGCATACCAGCTATCACGCCGTCTTCACCATCGCCGAGAGCCCCCGCTCGAAGGACGTGCTGTGGACCGGGTCGGACGACGGGCTCGTGTGGGTCACACGGGATGGCGGGAAAACATGGGCCGAGGTGAGCGCGAGCTTCCCGAAAGGCGCGCCGACCGACTGCTGGGTCGCCACCATCGTGGCGTCCTACCACGTCGAGAGTCGGGCCTACCTCGTGTACGACTGTCATCACCGGGACGACTACGGGCCGCACGTGTACCGCACGGAGGATCTCGGGAAGACCTGGGTCGAGATCGGAAAAGGACTGCCGAGCGACCAGGGAAGCCTCACCGTGTTCGAGGATCCGGTGAACCAGCGACTCCTCTGGGTCGGCACCGCGACCGGGGCGTACGTGACCCTCGACGGTGGCAAGAGCTGGCGGCGGCTCGGCAAGAACCTCCCCAACGTCCCCGTCGAATCCATGGCGCTGTCGTTCGCACAGCGCGACCTCGTCGTCTCCACTCACGGGCGCGGTGTCTGGGTCACCAATGTGGGGCCGCTCGAGCAGATGACCGACACGCTGCTCGCGGAACCGATTCACCTGTTCGACGTCGCCCCGGCGTACCAATACCGCCCGCGCGACACCTACCCAGATTGGGGCAGCCGGCCGTTCGTGGCGCCGAATCCGCCGCGGGGCGCGGTGATCACGTATTACCTCAAAGAGATGGAGCCCGATGGCGTGAAGCTCGTCGTCACCACCGCGGCGGGCGACACGATCCGTCACCTCACGGGCCCCGGGTACCCGGGCGTGCAGCGCGTCACGTGGGATCTGACCCGCGACAAGCCGCGGCCGCGCGAGCTGGGCGGCCCGACGTCGCGTGACGACCTGAAGCGCGTGGCGGCGGGGCAGTACGTGGTCCGGCTGTCGCTGCGGAAGCGCCAGC
Source organism: Gemmatimonadetes bacterium 13_1_20CM_4_69_16 (assembly GCA_001919865.1). Taxonomy (GTDB): domain Bacteria; phylum Gemmatimonadota; class Gemmatimonadetes; order Gemmatimonadales; family GWC2-71-9; genus 20CM-4-69-16. The sequence goes on from MNIR01000012.1 coordinate 3,857, forward strand.
TCGAGCGGCGGATCGACGTGCAGGACTGGCCTGCGGACCGCCTCGGGAGGCTGCGCTGAGCACAATCGTTTGCGCCTCCCGCCCCTACTCCCTATCATGGACAGCGCCCAAAACCGAAGATTACCCGAAACCGGAGGCGGTCCATGAAGCGGTCTCTACTGCTGTGCCTCATCGGCGGGCTATCGGTTGGGGCGAGCCCAGCGTTAGCCCAGCATTCCCAAACTCGCCAAGGCTTCTGGTTCAACGTCGGCCTTGGGTACGGCTCGCTCGGGTGCCAGGGCTGCAGCGGGCGTACCGGTGGACTGAGTGGCGGGCTCTCGCTCGGCGGAACGCTGACTCCCAAGCTCCTGCTCGGCGTCGGGACGACCGGCTGGAGAAAGTCGGAGAATGGTGCGACCCTGACCGTCGGCACGCTGGACGCTCGGGTGCGCTACTACCCGAGCGCCACAGGCGGCTTCTTTCTCACCGGTGGCCTGGGGCTCGGCTCGATCGGCGCGAATGCGAGCGGCTTCGGCAGCGCCAGCGAAACCGGCGTCGGGCTCATGCTCGGTCTCGGCGTTGACCTGCGAATCGGGAACAGCCTCAGCGTGACACCGTTCTGGAACGGGTTTGCGATCAACACGTCGAACTCGGATGCGAACGTCGGCCAGATCGGGATCGGCTTGACGACTCACACGCACTAAGGTTGCCGCGCTAGCCCGCTCGGTGCCGACAGGGGCCGAGCGGGCTGGCACCCCGTTGACTGCGCGCAACAGCGTTGCGCGCTCCCACCCGCCGATGCGTTGCGCGGCCGCAAGTATCGACCGGTCGCGACGAGCCCCCTGATCTCGGAACGGAACTTGCGCGCGTAGCGCAGCGGACACCTCGCGAGGGAGCCATGCGGGTACCGAGCTACGCAGCCACTGTCGCGCTTACGCTGTCGCTGGTCGCCTGCCAGGAAGCGGCGCGCTCCGTTGCACCGGTGTCCGATTCCGGGGGATCGGCACAGCGGAGCGGCCCCGAGACCGTGCCGGGGCAGTACATCGTCGTGTTCGGTGACGGCGTTGCCGATCCGGCCGCGCTGGCGCCGGCGCTCGTGACGAGCGCCGGCGGTACGCTGCTGCACGTCTATACGAGCGCCATCAAGGGTTTCGCGGCTCGGCTCCCTGCGTTGGCGGTCGACGCCCTCCGACTGAACCCGGCCGTCGCCTCGATCGAGCCGGATCAGGTGATGCGCGCCGATGTCACTCAGAGCATGGACGCGAACGGCGATCCGTGGGGGCTGGATCGCATCGACCAGGGCGCGCTGCCGCTCTCCGGCACGTACACCTACACGTCGACCGGCGCGGGCGTGCACGCCTATATCATCGACACCGGGATCTGGACGCTGCATCCCGAGTTCGGTGGCCGGGCGGACGACGTGTACGACGCCCTGCTCGGGGTTGCGGCCGGGACGGGCGAGGACTGTAACGGCCACGGGACCCATGTCGCGGGGACGATCGGCGCGGCGACGTACGGCGTGGCCAAGGCGGTTTCCCTGCACGGGGTGCGGGTGCTAAGCTGCGCCGGCATCGGCCTCAACTCCGACGTGATCGCCGGTGTCGATTGGGTGACGGCAAACCACGTCACCCCGGCTGTGGCGAACATGTCGCTCGGCGGCGGCAAGTCGCCGGCGCTCGACCAGGCCGTCACCAACTTGTGGAACTCCGGGGTGTTCCTCGCGGTCGCTGCGGGGAACGACAACGTCGATGCCTGCACCGAGTCGCCGTCGGGTGCTCCCAGCGTCTTCACGGTCGCGGCGTCCGACAAGACCGACGCTAAGGCGTCCTATTCGAACTGGGGCAGCTGCGTGGAAGCGTACGGGCCCGGATCGGCGATCAAATCGACCTACCTCGGCGGGACTACCATGACGCTGAGCGGCACGTCGATGGCGACGCCGCACGTGGTTGGTGTCGCGGCGCTTTACAAGGCGACCAACGGCGACCAGCCGTCCGCGACCGTCTCCGATTGGCTCATCACGAACGCCACCGCTGGCGTGATCACCGGGAATCCGTCCGGGACGCCGAACCGCTTGCTCTTCAAGTCGACGCTGTAATCAAGACAGGAACTTCGGCGCCCCCACTACGATCCGCCGCGCGAGCAGCACCACCGCGGCGGCGTACAACAGGTGCACCGGCCCGTTGCCCACGTGGGCCACGAAAACGATAACTATCCACAGCGCCAGCAGCCCGATCGCAGCGACCAGCGTCAGGTTCATGCAACGCCTCCACGGTTTTTCGTGACGATTTTGTGCCGTGCCCGCGCTTGACGTTTCCCGCCCACGTCGTATTGTACTTCAGGGACGAAGAGAAGAATTATTGAGCCAACAGGCTCGATTGTGGACCCAGATACTGTGACCGATGTCATGCCCCCTTCGAGGGGAAGACAGACGCCATGGTGAGGGACCAGTCATTACCTTCGGGCTTCAATAATCCTCTTCGTTCCTGATGTACCGGTCGGCCGGGTCGTGTTACAGCGATGCCGGCCGATCGTGTTTTCCGCGTGGCGTTCGCACCGTCTCCCAAAAGTATTTCGGCGCCAGCAACGCGTGCCCCCGCACCACGAACCCGATCAGCAGGATCACGATCCAGATGCCGTAGGCGACCGCCACCTCGTCGCGCAGCGTGGGCCGCAGGAACTGCGCGAGCCACAGCACGAAGATGATGGTCGCGTCGAGCCAGTCGAACTCCATGTTCGCGAGCAGGATCACGGCCAGGCCCGACTGCAGCAGCGTGAGCAGCAGCTCGAGGCGTTGCGCGTCGTCGAATCGGAAATCCAGCCACACCCCGTGGTGACGCAAGCTCGAGTAGCCGTACACGAGCGGGATCATGGCGGCGAGCACGGTCCACTGGTTGATGTTGCTCGAGACCATGTTCATGAGGGCCATCGGCGCGTGGCTCACGCGTCTGGCCCAATAGAACGCGGAGACCTTCTCGGGGAACTCGGAGAGGAACGGCGCCACCCACTGCACCAGCACGAACTGGCTCACGCCGAACACGCCGGCGACCGCGAGCATGGATTCCAGAAACGGGTGGGCGGTCGCGTACAGCAGCCCGCCGCCGGCCGCGAACAGCCCGCCGATGGCCGCCTTCTGGCGCCAGCCCGGTTGGCGGTAGGCCCAGCGCGACACCAGCGGCGCGTCGCCCAGGTGGTCAGCGCCCCGGGGCGCGACGCGGAACAGCGTCCACAGGTAGGCGACATACAGGGCGAGCAGCACGCCCGCGTCGACCCAGCTGAAGCTCCCCCGCAGTAGGATCACGATGAAATAGAGCAGCGGTGGCAGCAGCCCCACGACCTCCACCGCGTGCTCGCGTTCCAGTCGGATGGTAGGCAGTCGCTCCGTCGCCGTCTTCCGGCCCGCGGTTGCGAAGACGACGTACACCATCGGCCAGCCGAGGCCGAGCAGCAGCCGGATGGCGCCGGTCAAGTTGGCGATCGCGAGGTGGGCACGGGTGGGATCGCGTCCGGCGTCCCAGGCGATCACGGCTTCGACGGCAAATTCGGGCAGGGTCTGCAGCCACGCGAGGATCGCGAGGGCGAGGCCCTGGGAGATGAGGAACTGCGCGGCTTCCGCTCCCCACGCGACCAGGAACGCCGACGCGAGGATGCTGGGGAACGTCCACAGCGCGGACAGCGCGGAGCCTCCCGCCGTGGACAACAAAGCGAGTAGCTTTAGTTTCACGTGCGCCGAAGATAGTCCTGCCCCGGAGGCTCAACAAGCATGGGACGTGACAAGATGAAGTCCGCCAGCCTGCACAGCTTCCACGAGGAGCACGCCGAGCCGGTCGCCCCGGCGTCCTCCCCCGAGGCGCGGTCGGCATTCGAAAGCCTGGTGCGCGAAATGCTCGCCCAACTCGGCGAAGACACCGCCCGCGAGGGCCTGCGTAACACGCCGGCCCGCGTGGAGGCGTCCCTCAAGTGGCTCACGCGCGGCTACCACATGGCCGTCGCGGACGTGATCGGCGACGCGCTGTACCGCGAGCGGCACGAGAATCTCGTGTGCGTGCGCGACATCGAGCTGTACTCGCTGTGCGAGCATCACCTGTTGCCGTTCTTCGGCAAGGCGCACGTGGCGTACCTCCCGAACGGCCGGCTCGTGGGGCTGTCGAAGATCCCGCGCGTGATCGAAGTGTTCGCCCGCCGGCTCCAGGTGCAGGAGCGCCTCACCGACCAGGTGGCCGACGCCCTAATGGAGGTGCTCGAGCCGCGCGGCGTGGGCGTGGTGATCGAAGCCTACCACCTCTGCATGATGATGCGAGGCGTCGAGAAGCAAAACTCGAAGACCGTGACGAGCGCGCTGCGCGGCGCCCTGCTGCAAGACGCCAAAACCCGCGACGAGTTCCTGAGACTGGTGCACGGCGGTCGGGGCCTGGAGTGAGCCAGGCTCCCCTCAGCGGGAAGCTCACCCTCGTCACCGGCGCCTCCCGCGGCATAGGGCTCGCGGTCGCCGACGCGCTGCACGCCGCGGGCGCGCACGTCGTCCGCCTGGCGCGTAGCCTCCGGGACGGGGCGACCGAGCGGCGCACCGACCTGCGCTGCGACGTCACGGATCCCGCGGCGGTGGACCGGGCGGTCGCGCGGGTGCTGGGCGAGCTCGGGGTCCCGGACGTCGTGGTGAACAACGCCGGGATCTTCTTCATCAAGCGGATCGAGGAAACGTCGCCCGCCGAGTTCGCGCAAACGCTCGCCGTCAACCTCACCGGGCCGTTTCTCGTGGCGCGCGCGCTCGTCCCGCACCTGGTGCGGCGCGGTGCGGGCGACCTCGTGACGATCGGCTCCGTTTCCGACCACGTAGCCTATTCGGGCTCGACCGCGTACGCGGCGAGCAAGTACGGCCTTCGCGGGATGCACGAAGTGCTGCGCCAGGACCTCGCGCGCACCGGGGTACGCACCACGCTCGTCTCGCCTGGGCCGGTAGACACGCCGATCTGGGACGCCGTCGATCCCGATTCGAAGCCGGGCTTTACCAAGCGGAGTGCTATGATGCAGGCGGGGGATGTTGCCGCGGCTGTGCTGTATGCCGTCACCCAGCCGCTGCGGGTGGACGTGACGGAGATTCGGTTGATGCCGACGGTTTATACGGCGAGAGGCTAGATGTCACACGTCACACGTTGCACGTTGCCCGTGCTACTGGCGCTCGCCAGTCGCCTCGCTGCGCAGGCCCTGCCGCCCCTGCCGGACACCACCGGCTTCGGAGTACACGTACTGGCCGTCGCACGCGCGCCGGATAACGCGATCTGGGTCGGCAGCTATGGGCAGGGGATCTTCGTGCTGCGCTCGGGTGCCTCGAGCTGGGAGCACATCCGCTACGCGAACGACTCGGCGGCGCACTCCATCTCGTGGGACTTCGTGCACGCCTTCGGATTCGGCTCCAACGGCGCCGTTTGGTACGGCACCGTCGGGAACGGCTGGGGACTGTCGACCGACGGCGGCAAGACTTGGACCAACTGGGAGCTCGGTGCGCTGGGCCCCGAGTGGCAGTACGTCGCGCCTAACGGCATCGCCACGCGGGGCGACACGGTGTACATCGGCACCGCGGACGGCATCAAGCTCTCGGGGGACCGCGGGGCGAGCTGGGCCGAGATCACCGATTCGGCTGGTGCGGCCACCGCGCGGCACCTATGGGGGCGCCTGCGCAGCCAGTACGTGCTGGCGTTGGTCGCCGGGTTGGACGGGAGTGTGTGGGCGGGTCACCTGCGCGGGCTGGCGCGCTCCACGGATGGTGGGCGCACCTGGACGGAGTATGCCGCACCGAGTCGCGTCCGCGCCCTCGCGCCCGACAGCGGCGCGATCGTGTGGGTGGGGACCGAGCGGGGACTGTACCGGCTCGACCCGACGCGCAACGCCTGGCTCGACGGCAAGGGGCGCCCGGCGTGCGGCCTCGGCCCGGTGGTGAAGGGCTGCCGCGAGGACATGCCGCCGATCCAGTCGCTCGGTCGCGTTGCACCGGGGCGGGTGTACGCCGCCACGCGCCAAGGCGTGTACGAGCAGGACGGCGGCGCGCTCAACCTGTGCGACCCCGTGCCCGCGGCCACCGGCTTCTTGCCGCTCGCGCCCGGGTGGTACGCTGTGGGGCGGCCGACGGGGCTCGTCTCCTGTCGCTTCGACCAGGGACTCACCCTCGTCGGCATCTCGTACCAGCAGCGACCCGACTCCGATCTGGAGGGGATGCGGCACAGCTGGTTCGAGCGCCCCATTCTCCCCGCCGATCAGCCGTACATCGACCAGACGTACCGCTACGGCTCGACCATGGGAGGCAACTTCCAGCAGCATCAGGGCGTCGAGTTCAACAACCCCGACGGTACGCCGGTCCACACCATCGGCGACGGGGTGGTGGTGTTCGCGGGCCCGGCGGAGCAGGGCGCCAACACTGTGGCCGTCCGGCACGATCGCAGGTTCAAGGGCTTGTTCATCTATTCCGTCTACTACCACAACACCACGCTGCTCGCGTCGCTGGGGCAGCGCGTCAAGACGGGCGACGTGATCGCCACGGTCGGTAACACCGGCCGGGCGACCAACGACCATCTCCACCTCGAGGTGCACGCCGCCCCCGTGGACTCCGTGCCACTGATCGTCGACCCCAACGAGCGGTACCCCAAGTTCACGGTGAACCCCGAGCTGTGGATCCGCCCGTTGCCCGGCACGGGGATCGTCGCGGGGCAGGTGTGGGACGCCCAGGGTCGCGCCGTGCCGCAGGCGCGCGTGTACGGGCTCATGAAAGCCGAGCCGCAGGAGACGCCGTTCTCGTACGCGGAGACGTACGGCGAGCACAACCATCCCGATCCCGCGTATCGGGAGCACTTCGCCGTGAGCGACGTCGAGCCGGGCGATTATACCCTGGCGGTGTTGGTCGACGGCAAGCGGCTCACCCGCCGGATCCGCGTCGAGGCTGGCCGCGTGACGTGGGTCGTGTTCGGTTCCGGTGCACATTGAACTGACGGAGATGCTGCGCTGCCCCGAGGCGCACGAGGAAGCGTTCCTCGTGCTGTCCACTGGGGAGATGGTGGGCCGGATGGTTCGGTCGGGCTTGCTGGGATGCCCAGCGTGCCAGCGCGAGTATCCGATCGTCCAGGGAGTCGCGCACTTCTCGGCGTCAGGGACCGGGGGGGAGCTCACTCCGCGACCAACAAACGCGGTCGCTGCGGGAGCCCCGCCCCGGTCCCCCGACGCACAGACTCTCCAGGCGCTGCTCGAACTCTCGGGTCCGGGGGGCTACGTGGTGCTGGTCGGCTCCGCGGCCCGCCACGCGGTCGGGCTCGCGGGGCTGATGGGTGGGATTCACTTCGTGGGGATCAACGCTCCGTCCGACGTCGCCGAGCTTCCGGTTCTCAGTCTGCTCGTGTGCGACAAGCTGATTCCGCTGCGTCGCGCTATGGCGCGCGGCGTGGTCGTGGGGCTCGACCGTGTAGCTCCACCCTGGATCGACGAGGCGCTGCGCGTGCTGTTGCGGGGGCGGCGGCTGGTGATCGAAGACGAACGCGCCACACCTGGCGCCGGTCTGAAGCAGCTCGCGGTGGGCGAGGGGCTGTGGGTGGGGGAGAAGACGTGATCACCCCTCCAGCGTCGCCGCCGTGGGGTCCGCGTCCGCGTACACGCGGTCGATGACCGCTTTGTAGTTCTTCTCTACCGCGCGCCGCTTGACCTTGAGGGTCGGGGTGAGCTCGCCCGACTCGATCGTAAAGTCGCGCTCGAGCAGCACGATTTTCTTGGGCATCTCGAACTTCGCCAGGTCGCGCAGTCCCCCCATCACCTCGCGCTCCAGCTTCGCCTGCACGTCGCTGAGCGCGATCAGCTCCGCGCGGGACGCGTACGTCAGGTTCCGCTCCCGCGCCCACGGCTCGAGGCTGTCGAAGTTCGGCACGACGAGCATGATGGGAAACTTGCGCTGATCGCCCAGCACCACGGCGTTGGCCACGAACTTGTTGAGCTTGACCGCGTTCTCGATCGGCTGCGGAGCGATGTACTTCCCGCCGGCTGTCTTGATCAGATCCTTCTTCCGATCGGTGATCTTCAGGTACCCCTCGGCGTCGAACTCCCCGATGTCGCCCGTGTGGAACCAGCCGTCCGCGTCGATCGCTTCGCGCGTCGCGTCGGGCAGGTTGTAGTAGCCCTGCATGACGTTCGGGCCCTTGGCGAGGATCTCCCCGTCGGGCGCGATCCGCACCTGCACCCCGGGGATCGGCTTCCCCACCGCGCCGAACTTCGGGCGGTCGAGCGGGCTCAGCGTCAGCACCGGGGACGTCTCGGTGAGGCCGTAGCCTTCGATGGTCGGCAGCCCGGCACTGTAGAAGAACCGCCCGATCTCGGCCGAGAGCGGCGCGCTGCCGGAGACGAACAGCTTGATGCGCCCGCCGGTACGCGCCCGCAGCTTCGAGAACACCAGCCGGTCGGCGATCGCATGCCGGATGGCGAGTCCGAGCGGGACGGGAATGCCGGAGAGCCGGTGGGTCGCCCACTGGTCTCCGGTGCGCTTCGCCCAGAGGAAGATCTTGCGTTTCAGTGCGCTCCCGGTGAGCGCGTTCTCGAGCACGCGGGCGTACACCTTCTCGTACAGGCGCGGGACCCCGATCAGGATCGTCGGCCGCACCTCGTTGAGGTTTTGGGGCACCGCTTCGATCGACTCCGCGTAGTTGATCGTCACCCCTACGTGGAAGAAGTAATAGTCCACCATCCGCTCGAGGATGTGCGACAACGGCAGCCACGAGAGGCAGCTGTCGTGCTCGCTCATCCGTAACGCCGCGACCGATGCCATGACGTTGGACCAGATGTTGTTGTGCGTCAGGATGACGCCCTTCGGCTGGCCGGTCGTCCCCGAGGTGTAGATCAGAGTGGCGAGGTCTCCGGGCTCGACCGCCAACGCTTCTTCCCGGAAGCGCGGGTACCGCGGAGCCGCCGCCCGCCCTTTCGCTTCGACCTCGGCGAGCGTGAGTGCGCCGTCCCGCTTGGCTTCGGGCTCGAACACGATCACGTGCCGCAGTGTCGGCAGCGCACCGCGCAGCTCGACGATCTTGGCGAGCTGCGCGGCGGTGGAGCAGACGACCGCCGTGGCGCCCGAGTCGCGCAGGACATACTCGACTTGGCTCGCCGGAAGCGTCGGGTAGATCGGGACGTCGGCGGCGCGGGCACAGAGGCAGGCGTAGTCGACCAGCGCCCACTCGAGGCGCGTCTCCGCCAGGATCGCGACCCGGTCGCCGGGCCGGATCCCGAGCTCGCGTAGGCCGAGTGCGATCGCCCCCACGCGCTCCTCCGCCTCGCGATGCGTGACCGGGGTCCACACGCCGGCGACCTTGCGACGAAACGCGGCCGGGTGACGGGCGTACTGCTCGACCGCGTCGAAGAACAGCCGTGTCAGGGTCCCCTGGCTCACGGGAGAAACCGTACGACGAAACTGACGGGCTGACTGGTCACGGGCGTGCCGATGGCGCGTCGCGCCCCGGCGGTGACGACGACACTGTCAGGGCGCGGGCCCGCGATCAGCCGCACTTTCACCGTGGCCACGCCGGCAGGGGTCGTGCTCACGGTCTGGAGCGTCGCGACCGCGTGCGCCGTGTCGCTCGTTACGAGCGTGACCGGTCCGGAGGTGGGGGGATAGGTGATCGTGTAGACGACGGGGCGTCCGGCGAGGGGCACCGGAGTACTAATCCCCGTCACGGTGTCGGCGAGCTCCACCTTGAGCGAGTCGGAGAGCGAGTCCGGCGGCGTGGTCGCGGAGATGGTGATCGTGTCCGCTACCCGGCCGGGCGCGAACAAGGTGTCGGCCGCGGCGAGCATGCGGATTTCGATCGGGTTGCTGCGGAAGTCGCCGACGCGTGCTTGGATGCGGGCGGGCGTCGGGCTCGGCTGCTTAGCGACCATCACCCCCGTCGTTTCGCTCACCACCTTGAGCAGCGCGGTATCGAGCGTGGCCCACAGGATCGTCGCCGCCACGGAGTCGCCCCGGCCATCCAGGGCGAACGCGCGCGGCCGCAACGTGTCGAACTCCTCAACCGAGTCTCGGACGGCCACCGAGAGCGCGACCACGCCGTTGAGGTCGGGTCCGAGTTGGCCGCACGCAATCGCCGCCGCGAGCACCAGGGTGCTGGCCCTACCCCTCAGGGCGCCTCCGCGGCGGCCGTCGAGGCGGGTCCCGACGCGCCCAGATCGCGCAGCGCTTGGGTGGCGTGCTCGATCCATTTTTGGGCGTCGGGGCCCTTGGGCGGATGCGTGAGGAAGGCCCGCAGGTGCTGCGTCGCGCCGTCGGGGTCGCCGCGCTTCAGCAGCAGGAACGCGAGCCCGTAGTGAGGGCGGCCTCGTAGTCACCCTGGCGCTCGAGGGCGAGCGCCTCGTTCAGGTAATCGAGACGCTGGGGGTGGACCTCGTCGGTGCCCGAGGCGCCGAACAGGCGACGCCAGAAACCCATGGGCCGAAAATAGCTTGCGGCCGCTTACGTCCGCAATGTAGCTTCTCCCCCCATGCCCGCCGCCCCCCGGACGCCCGCACCCAAGAAGACCGGCTTCGGCCGCAAGACACCGCACGGCGTCCTGCAGGTGGATTGGCCGTTCTTCGGCGAGCTGTGTCGGGCGCTCGCCCTGAAGATCTTCCGGGACTACGATCCCGACGTGGTGATCGGGATCGCCAGGGCCGGGGTGATCCCGGGCGCCGTGGTGGCGAGCATCCTGCAACGCGACTTCGCGTCCGTCGCCATCACGCGACAGGAGACGGGGGCGCGGCCGGTGGTGTTGGCGGGCCCGCCGCGCATCGTGACGGGGCGGCGCGTGCTCATCGTGGACGAGACCTGCGACTCGGGCGACACCATGAAGCTCGCCCTGAACGCCGTGCGCGAGCTCCAGCCGGCCGCGGTGAAGACCGCCGTCTCGTTCCGCACGGGCGAGTACAAGCCCGACTTCTACGCCCTCGAGACCGAGAACTTCATCATCCTTCCCTGGGACCGCGAGATCATCGTCAACGGGGAGATCGTGGTGCGGCCGGACTACGCCGAGAAGCTCAAGGAACTAGGCGGTTGATCGACCGGCTGACCGCGGCGCTGCAAGGCTCCCGCGCCGACTTCACCGAAATCCGCGTCGAAACGAGCTGGAGCTCCGCCGTCTCCGTCCGCGGCCGGCGGCTGGAATCCGCCACCGCGAGCGAGGACCAAGGAGGGTTCGTGCGCGCCCTGAACCGGGGCTGCGGCTGGGGCACCGCGTCGTTCACGTCGCTCGACCAGCTCGAGGCGATGGTGGTCCGGGCGGACGAGCTATCGCGCGCCGTGCGGCTCGACCGGCCGATCCGGCTCGCCCCGGTCCCGCCGCAGCAGGCCGAGGCGATACTCGACCTGGACGGCGACGTGCGCGGCGTCCCGCTCGCCGACAAGAAGCGGCTCATCGAAGCCTACAACGGCGCGATGCTGGCGGTGAGCGACCGGATCGTGGACACGCTCGCGACCTACCGCGACGAGGTGAGCGAGTATTGGTACGTGAACTCCGAGGGCACGGTGCTGCACGAACTGCGGCCCGAAGTGACGCTTTCGGGGACGGCGGTGGCACGCCGCGACGGCACCATCGAGAAGGGGCTCGAATCGATCGGCCTGCGGCGTGGCTGGAACGCGGTCCAGCACGAGGCGGCGGGCTTCCGCGCCGCCGCCGAGCGGGCGGTCGGGCTGTTGGAGGCGTCGAGCGTGCAGGGCGGGGCCTATCCCGTTGTCCTCGATCCCGAGCTCGCCGGCGTCTTCATCCACGAGGCCTTCGGGCACCTGTCGGAAGCCGACTTCGTCTACGAGAATCCCCAGGCCCGCGAGATGATGACCCTGGGCCGTCGCTTCGGCAAGAAGGTGCTGAACGTCGGCGACAACGGGGCCGCCCCCGGCCTGCGGGGCACGCTGCCGTTCGACGATGAGGGCACGCCCACCCAGGACAGCGCGCTCATCCGCGAAGGGCTGCTCGTCGGCCGGCTGCACTCGCGCGAGACGGCCGCCGCGATGAACGAGCGGCCGACTGGCAATGCGCGGGCGATCTCGTTTCGCCACCCACCTATCGTCCGCATGACGAATACCTACATCGGCAACGGCCGCGGGACGTTCGACGACCTGATCAAGGACATCAAGCTCGGGGTGTACGCCTGCTCGGCGTTCGGCGGCCAGACGTTGCTCGAGAACTTCTCCTTCACCGCCGCGTACGGACACATGATCCGCGACGGCGCGGTCGCGGAGCTGGTGAAGGACGTCGTGCTCGCAGGCAACCTGTTCCAGACACTCGACCGCATCGATCACATCGCCGGCGACTTTCGCTGGAACCAGATGGGCGGTGGCTGTGGCAAGGCCGGGCAGTATCCCCTCCCCGTGACCGAAGGCGCCCCGCACGTGCGCATCGAGGAGGCCCTGATCGGGGGCGACGTCCCCGCGTGATCGACGGGCTGTTGGAGCTGGCGCGACATCGGGTGGAGGGGGGAGGAGGCGCGGACGCGCTCGAGCGTCGCGTGGAGCGCACCTCGATCGCGTTCGAGTGGGGCCGCCTCAAAGCGGCCGGCGTGACCCAAGAGGGCGGGGTGAATCTGCGCGTGCTGCACCGCGGCCGCGTGGGTATCGCGGGCACGACAAATGTCGGCGTCGGGGATGCAGCGGCGCAGCATGCCGCGCCCCTCCTGGAGCGCGCGCTCGCCTCGGCCGAGCTCGGGGAAGAAGTCGCGCTGGTCTTTCCAGCCCCGGCCAAGCTCCCCCGGCTGGTAACCCACGTGGCTCGCGCCGCCGACGCGTCGCTCGAGCGGCTGATCCAGATCGGTCAGGGGCTGCTCGAGCGCCTGGCGCGCGAGGGGTGCCAGGTCAACGTCGCCATCGAGCGCGAGGTGGCCGAAACCCGCGTCGCCAACACCGCGGGGGCGCAGGGCACGTACCGCTCGACCGGCGTCGCGCTGAGCGCCGACCTCTGGCGCATTGCCGGGGACGACGTCCTCGCCATCGGCGACGCGCTCGAGGGGTGCGACCTTCCCGCGGACGACGCCCTCGACGGCGTGGTGCGGTCGATCACCACCAGGCTCGACCACGCCCTGCACATCGTGGCGCCCCCCGAGGGAGCCCTGCCGGTCGTGTTCACCCCTACGGGCCTCTCGGCCGTGCTGCTGCCGGTCACGCAGGGGCTGTCAGGCAAAGCCGTGGTGCAAGGCATCTCGCCGCTCGGGAACCGGGTCGGCGAGCAGGTCTTCCACGCAGGCTTGTCTCTGACCGACGACCCTCTCGCCTCGGGGCGGACCGCGTCCCGTCCGCTCGATGACGAGTGCGTGCCGTCCCGAGTCACATGCCTCGTGCAAGGTGGCGTGGTGCAACGCTTCGTGTACGATCTGGAAACCGCGGCCCGCGCCAAGACCGAGAGCACCGGCCACGGACAGCGCGGCATCTTCGGAAAGCCGGTGCCGGCGTACACGAATATCGTCCTTGGGGAAACGGGTAACGTGAAACGTGAAGCGTGGAACGGGCTGGGCGGCGGCCTCCTCCGTGACATCACGGACGGCCTCCTCGTCGACGAGCTGATCGGCGTCGGGCAGGGCAACGTGATCGCGGGAGCGTTCAGCCATCCCGTGGCGCTCGCCTATCGCGTCGAGCGCGGCGAGATCACCGGGCGCGTGAAGGATGCGGCGGTCGCCGGCAACGCGTACGACCTGCTCAAGCGGATCGGCGGCTTCGGGAGCGACGCGCGGTGGGCGGGATCACGCTACGCGCCGTCGGTGCTGCTCGAGGGCGTAGCCGTCGCGCGTCGCTAGTCCCTGGCTGAAGCTTTGGTTACGCGCCGGCTCCCAGCGCCTCGCCGTAACCAGTGCCCTTCGTCATCTCTTCGTACACCGCGTTGAGCGTGTCCGGCGACGCCGAGAGGAAACGACAACGCGCGTCGTGCTTCGAGCGGCACTCGACTTCCATCACGGCTACCGGCTCACCCGACAGCCGTCCCAAAAAGTCCGACAGCATCCCCGCCGAGAAGAAGCACATCGGGGTCTCCGCGCTCCCGGGCTCGGCTTCGACCCAGTCCTCACTATCCACGCTGAGCGCCGCGCTGCCGAGCAGTGCCACCGTGACCGTGCCCCAGCCGTGCGCCTGGAAGAAGGCCGACAGCACGCCGCTCATCTGGCCCGCGTCGAGCTCTTCCGGCCGCGGCACGCCCGTCTCGAGCGGCAGCCACGCGCAAAACGATTGGTACACGCCTTCCCCCGCCGCGAACCCCGCCTCCTGGAGGATGGCCACCGCGCGATCGGCGGCGTCGCGGAGCAAACTGTGATGGAGTTGTCGCAGAGCCCCGCGACCGATGGTCAAGCCGTCGGTCGCGGCGGTGGGGTGAGCGGAGGCGCTCATATGGGACGCCAACTTAGGGTTTGGCGCGTGCGCGGCGCAAGAGTTCGGCCTCGTCGATGACCGGCACGCCGAGCGCCTTCGCCTTCTCGAGCTTCGAGCCGGCATCGGCACCCACCACCACGGCGGTGGTCTTCTTGGAGACGCCGTCGGTGACGTGCCCCCCCGCCGCCTCGATGAGCTCGGCGGCCCGCACGCGGGAGAGCGACGGGAGCGTTCCCGTGATCACGTAGACCTGCCCGGCGAGCGGCCCTTCCCCCTCGGCCGCGATCGGCTCCTTCATGTTGAGCCCGAGCTTCTCCAGCCGCTCGATCAGCTTGCGGTTCTTCGGCTCCGCGAAGAACCCGGCCACGGCCTCGGCGATGGCCTCCCCGATGCCGCGGATCTGATTGATGCGGTCGGCCGACGCGTGGGCGAGCGCCTTCATGGTCCCGAAGTGGCGGGCCAGCAGCCTCGCTCCCTGCACGCCCACGTGGCGGATCCCCAGGGCGAACAGCAGGGTCGAGAGCGGCCGATCTTTGGAGGCCTGGATCGCGTCCACGAGCTGCCCGGCCGACTTCTCCGCGAACCCTTCGAGCGCGAGCAGCTGCAGCGGCGTGATCTCGTACAGGTCCGCGACGTCCTTGATGAGCTTGGCGTCGAGCAACGCCTTCACGCGCTCGGGTCCCAGCCCGCGGATGTCCATCGCCCCGCGCGACGCGAAGTGCACGATGCTCTCGAACACCCGGCCGGGGCAGGAGACGTTGGGACAGTACACCATCACTTCGCCCTGGGGGTGCTCGACCTTCGACTTGCAGACGGGGCAGCGCTCGGGGGGCTGATATGGCCTGCCCCGACGCACGCCCTTCTTGATGACGGGCCCCAACACCTGCGGGATCACCTCGCCCGCCCGCGTGACCTCCACCAGGTCGCCTTCCCGGATGTCCTTGGCCTTGATCAACGCGAAGTTGTGCAGCGTGGCGGTCGATACCGTCACCCCGCCGATCTCCACCGGCTCGAGCACGGCGTAGGGGTTGAGGGCTCCGGTCCGCCCCACGTTGATCCGGATCTCCTTCAGCGTGGTGACCCGAACCTCGGGCGCGAACTTGCGCGCGATGGCCCAACGCGGCTCGCGGTCACCGACGGTGCCGAGCTCGGCGTGCAGCTCGAGCGGGTTCACCTTCACCACGACACCGTCGGCGCCGTAGTCGAGCTTGTCGAGCAGCGGCTCGAGCTTCGCGATCTCCCGGTTCGCGGCCGCGAGGTCGGCCGCGAGCGTGTGGTGGGGCTCGACGGGGAACCCCCATTCGGCAAGCTGCTGCAGCAGGTCGTGCTGAGTCGCGACCGGGAGCTTCTTACCCGGGGCTTCGATGTGAAAGCAAAAAATCTTGAGGCCGCGACTGCGCGTGATCTTGGGATCGAGCTGGCGCAACGCGCCGGCCGCGGAGTTGCGGGGATTGGCGAAGGTCGGCTCGCCCGAGCGCTCGCGCTCTTTGTTGAGCTCGGCGAAGCGGGACTTGGAGAGGTAGACCTCACCGCGGACTTCCATCAGCTTGGGCCAGCCCTTGCCGTGCAGCCGCAGCGGCACGTCGAGCACGGTGCGCAGGTTGGCGGTGACGTCCTCGCCCTCGACGCCGTTGCCGCGGGTCGCCCCCGTGACGAACACCCCGTCCTGGTACGTGAGACTCACCGCCGCGCCGTCGATCTTCACCTCTAGGGTGTAGCCCGCCGTCGTCACCTCGGGCGAGAGCCGCGCGTTGCGCTCTTCCCACTCGGCGAGCTCCGCCTCGGTGAAGGCGTTGGCGAGCGACAGCATCGGCACGAGGTGGCGGTGCTTCTTGAAGGCGCTCGCGGGCTCGGCGCCGACGCGGTGGGTGGGACTGTCGGGGGTGCGGAGCTCCGGGTGTTTGGCTTCGAGCTCCTGCAGCTCCCGGAACAGCCGGTCGTACTCGGCGTCCGAGATCTCCGGCGTGTCGAGGACGTAGTATGCGTGGTTCGCGCGCTCGATGAGCCGCCGGAGCTCGGCGGCGCGCGCCGCGGCGGCCCCCCCCTTCACTGACCCTTGGCTTCTTCCTGGATGACGGCCATGGCGACGCCCACCAGCCGTTCGAGCTCGTCGGAGCTGGCGCGCGGCAGCAGTCCCTCGGCCCAGGCGCCCTCCCGCTCCCCGAACGCGCCGAGCAGGCGGCGCAGGAACGCCAGCAGGGCCACGCGCTCCAGCTCCATGCGGCGCAGCGTCTCGCCGGTCTCCTGCTGCCGCTGCTCCAGCCGCTCGTAGCGGTGCGCGTTGCGGAGCGCCTGGGCGGTGAGCGCGGCGACGACCTGCACGATCCGCACGTCCTCGTCGGAGAACGTGGGGCCGTCGCGGAAGGTGCGCAGGAAAATCGCGCCGATCGCCACGCCGCGCCACGTGATCGGCACCACGGTGATCGACTTCACGCGCCGGCTGATGAGTTCGCTCTTCACGTGCTTCAGGCTCGGGTCGTTGGCGGCGTCGGGGATGAACACCGTCTCCCCGTTCTGCATGGCGCGCTTGAGCTCGGGATAACGCTCGAGGTCCACCACGTAGTTGCGGATCGTCGGATCCTCGTACGACGCCACCAGGCGCACCGACTTGCCGCCCCGCTCGGCGAGAAAGATCGAGCAGCGGTCGAGCCCGAACGCCTCGCCCAGCTTGCGTGCGATCGCCTGCAGGATGTCGATGAAGTGGAGTGAAGTGGAAACTTCCTTGAGGATCTCGATGATGGCGAGGAGGTGCTTGCGCTCGCGCTCCAGTTCGGCCACGCGAGCGGTGAGAGTGGAGGGGCCGGTCATGGCATAGTTTGCGTCTCCGACGGACAACCCGTCAAGCGTCGCGACGCTGTTGCCGCGTCTCGGAGCGCACGGTAGCTTCCGGGCCCATGCGATCCGTGGTTGCGTTGCTCCTGCTCGTCACTGGCGGCGGTGGCGCGGCCGCCGCGGCGGCGCAGGCCCGGACCGCGGCCCCCGCGCCGCTCGGCGCCTGGACGCCGACGCCCGAGCTCCCCGGCATGGGCCGGCCGGTGGACACCGCGGCCGTCGCCGCCCGACGACGCGCCCTGCTGCAACGCATCGGCCGTGGCATCGCGCTCATCCCCGCCTCACACGAGCGAGACCTGGAGAAGGAGTACATCCAGGACAACGACTTCCGGCAGAACAACACGTTCTTCTACTTCACCGAGCTCGAGACCCAGGACGCCTGGCTGCTCCTGACCGCGCGCGGTCCCGATTCCCTCGAGACGGTGCTGTTCCTCCCGCCGCGCAACCCCGGCCAGGAGCGCTGGACCGGCCTACGGCTCGGGCCCGACAGCGTGGCGACGCGGCTCTCCGGCATCGCCACCGTCCTGCCGGTCGATTCGCTCGAGCGGCGGCTGTTTGCGGCGCGCTTCCGCGTCCGCGGGCCGGTCTATGTGCCGCTCGATGTGACCACCCGCGACGAGCGGCGCGTGATCGACCTGGTGTTCAGCGGCCAGGACGTGCGCAATCTGCGCCAGCTCGCCGACTCCCTGCGCGAGGTGAAGGACGCCGACGAGCTGGCCCGGCTGCGGCGCGCGGTGGACATCAGCGTGGCCGGCCACGTCGCGGCGATGCAGGCCGCGCGCCCGGGCATGTACGAGTACGAAATCGAAGCCGTGCTCGAGGCGGGCTTCCGCAGGAACGGCGCCGATCGGGTGGGCTATCCCTCGATCGTGGGGAGCGGGCCGAACTCGACCACGCTGCATTACGACGTCAACCGCCGCCAGACGCGCGACGGCGATCTCGTGCTGGTGGACGCGGCGGCCGAATGGGGTCAGTACACGGCGGACGTCACGCGGACCTGGCCGGTGAACGGGAAATTCACGCCGCGCCAGAAGGCCGTCTACGACCTCGTGCTCGCCACTCAGCAAGTCGCGTTCGACTCCGTACGGCCCGGCACGACGATGCGCGACCTGAATCGAGTCGCCCAGACCTACATGCGGGAGCATTCGGCGAAGCTGTGCGGCGATCAGACCTGCGACGCCTACTTCATTCACGGGCTCGGGCACCCGATCGGGATGGACGTGCACGATGTGACGGTGCCCGGGCGGCAGAAGCTCGAGCCGGGGATGGTGATCACGCTCGAGCCGGGGATCTACCTCGTGGAGGAAGGCCTCGGGGTGCGGATCGAAGACGACGTGCTGGTCACTCCCACGGGCGCCGAGTGGCTGTCCGCCAAGGCACCGCGCACGACGGCGGACATCGAGCGCCTGATGCGCGGCGGACGCTAGGTCTCGTCCTTCTCGCCCTTGATGTCTTCGAGGAGCTGTGCGGCGTTGTGCTGGTACGTGTGGTCGAGCACGTCGGCAATCGGCAGGGTGGCGAGCGCGCTGAGCTGCTCGCGCGCTTTGGAATACTTGCCGACGTCGACATACACCTCGGCCAGCTCGAGGCGGTGGAAGATGTTCTGCGGCTTGAGGGCGACGGCGCGCGCCAGGTACTTCTGGGCATCCTCCCAGTTGCCCTTGTCCAGGAAGCCGCCGCCGAACAGCGCCTTGGCGAAGAACTTCTGGAACCCGGACAAACGCTTGACCTCGGCATGCCACGCGCCGATCAGGTGATGCGCGCCGTCATGCGTCGAGTCGAGCTCGATCGCCTTCATCCCCTCGTCGTAGATGATCTTGGCGAACCGCACCCGCTCCTTGCCGCCGCGCGTGCGCGACAGCCGGCCCAGCGCCTGGCCGACCGTGAAATGCCCGTCCGCGCCAGTGGGGTTCACCCGCACCGCCGCGTCGCCGTAGGCGCGCGCCCCGGTATAGAGGCTGTCCCGCAGGTGCTTGGACGAGTCGTCCTTGCCCTCGATCTGCTTGGCGATGTCCACCAGCTCGCGGCCCGCTTTCCACAGAGCGTCGTACCTCGTCGAGTCCAGCGCGAGCGCCGCCCGATAGTGCTCGAGCGCCTGCGCCGGCGCGAGCGCGGCGTGGGCGCTGTCGCCCAGCACGACGTGCTCCGCCGCGGTGGGATGGGTTTGGGCGCGCGCCGGGAGGGGAGCGACGAGCGACACGAGCAGCAAGGCGGCACCGCGCATCAAACGCTCCGGCGTTGGGAAGGGGAGGGGGGCCGCTAATGTTGGTCGTGCCGCTGATCGAGCGCAAGCGCGACGGGGGAGCGCTCACGCCGGAAGAGTGGTCCGCCCTCGTCGCCGCCTACACCGACGGCCGCGTCCCCGACTACCAGATGGCCGCCCTGCTGATGGCCGTGCTGTTGCGCGGGCTCGAGCGCCACGAGCTTGCCGCGCTGACCGATGCGATGCTCGCGTCGGGCCAGCGGTTGGCGTTCGACTCATGGACCACCCGGCGGGTGGACAAGCACTCGACGGGCGGCGTCGGCGACAAAGTGTCGCTCGTGCTCGCGCCGCTCGTGGCGGCGTGCGGCGTCGCCGTCCCGATGATGTCCGGCCGCGGCCTCGGCCACACCGGCGGCACGCTGGACAAGCTGGAAGCGATCCCGGGGTTTCGTACCGGTTTGTCGCTCGCCGAGGCGAAGGCGCAGGTGATGAAGCTCGGCTGCGTCATGATCGGCCAGACCCCCGAGATCGCTCCGGCGGACGGGCGGTTGTACGCGCTGCGCGATGTGACCGGGACGGTGGAAGCGATTCCTCTCATCGCCGCCAGCATCATGTCGAAGAAGCTCGCCGAAGGGCTCAACGCGCTGGTGCTCGACGTGAAGCGCGGCAGCGGCGCGTTCCTCCCCAAACTCGAGCAGAGCCTGGAGCTTGCGCGTACCATGATCGCGCTGGGCGAGGACCGCGGCTGCCCCACCGTGGCCCTGCTCACCGCCATGGACCGCCCGCTCGGCCGAGCGTGCGGCAACGCGCTCGAGACCGAGGAGGCGATCCTCGCGCTGCGCGGCGAAGGCCCCGAGGACTTGATGGAGGTCACCTACGCGCTGGGCGTCGAGATGCTGCTGGCCGCGGGCATCGAGAAGACGAGCAAGAAAGCCCGCCAGCGGCTCACCAACGCGCTCGCGTCGGGTCTCGCCGCGGAAAAGTTCGAGCAGATCATCGCGGCACAGGGGGGAAACCCCAAGACGGTGGAAGACCCGTCGGTGCTGCCCCAGGCGAAGGAGGTGGAAGTCTACGCCGCGCCGCGCACGGGCGTCGTCACGCACGTCGAGCCGAGGATCATCGGCCGCGCGGTCGTCGCGATGGGCGGCGGCCGCCTCAAGGTCGAGGACGAGGTCGACCCGACGGTCGGGTTCGTGATCACGGTCAAGCCGGGCGACAAGGTGCTCGCGGGGGAGCCGATTGCGTCGGTGTTCGCGCGGGACCCGGGGGGCATGAAGCTTGGCTTCGAGGCGTTGCAGCTGGCCATCGGCGTGAAGGACAAGTTGTCCGTGAAGCCGCTGCCGTTGATCTCACATCGGGTGAGCAAAGACGGCGTCGAGAAGCTCGTCTAAACGTCCAAGTTCCGTACGAACTTGGCATTCTCCTCGATGAACTTGCGCCGCGGCTCCACCTCGTCACCCATCAGCGTCTCGAACAGCTCCGACGCTTCCACCGCGTCTTCCATCGTGACCTTGAGGAGCGTGCGCTTGGTCGGGTCCATGGTGGTCTCCCGGAGCTGGTCCGGGTTCATTTCGCCGAGCCCCTTGTAGCGGCTGATCACGATGTTG
This sequence comes from Gemmatimonadetes bacterium 13_1_20CM_4_69_16, assembly GCA_001919865.1. Taxonomy (GTDB): domain Bacteria; phylum Gemmatimonadota; class Gemmatimonadetes; order Gemmatimonadales; family GWC2-71-9; genus 20CM-4-69-16. The sequence goes on from MNIR01000012.1 coordinate 24,810, forward strand.
CCGTGTCCTTCGGCGCCGTTCGTCAGTCGCTTCACGAACGCCTCGCGCTCTTTGTCGTCGAAGGCGTAGTACGCCTCCTTGCCCTTCGCGACGCGGTACAACGGCGGCTGGGCGATGTAGATGTAGCCCGCGTCGATCAGTTGCTTCATTTCCTTGTAAAAGAAGGTGAGCAGCAGCGTGCGGATGTGCGCCCCGTCCACGTCAGCGTCCGTCATGATGATGATCTTGTGGTAGCGAGCTTCGTCGATCTTGAAGTCCTCGCCCACGCCCGTCCCGATCGCCGTGATCATGGTCCGGATCTCTTCGTTCGACAGGATCTTGTCGATCCGGGCCTTCTGCACGTTGAGAATCTTGCCACGCAGCGGCAGGATCGCCTGGAACATGCGGTCCCGGCCCTGCTTGGCGGACCCGCCTGCCGAGTCGCCCTCTACGAGAAAGACCTCACACAGCTTCGGGTCGGTGGCGGAGCAATCGGCCAGCTTGCCGGACAGCACTCCCCCTTCGAGCCCGCTCTTTTTGCGCACCAGCTCGCGCGCCTTGCGCGCCGCTTCCCGCGCGCGGGCGGCGCTGACCGCCTTGGCGATGATCGCGCGGGCCACGCTCGGGTTCTTGTCGAAGAACTCGCCGAGCGCGTCGTTCACCACGCTCTTGACGATCCCCTCGACCTCGGAGTTGCCGAGCTTGGTCTTGGTCTGCCCTTCGAATTGGGGATCCTTCACCTTGATGTGCAGCACGGCGGTGAGCCCCTCACGCACGTCGTCACCCGTGAGCGTGAATTCCTCCTTCTTCAGGAGCCCGTCCTTCTTGGCCCATTCATTGATCGTGCGCGTGAGGGCGGCGCGGAACCCGGTGAGATGCGTGCCCCCCTCGTGCGTGTTGATGTTGTTGACGAAGGAGAAGGTGTTGTCGTTATAGCCGTCGTCGTACTGGATCGCACCCTCGACCTGGACGCCGTCGCGCTCGGCCTCGAACGTGACAGGCTTGGGGTGCAGCGGCTTGCGGTTGCCGAGCAGGTACTTCACGAACTCGGCGAGGCCGCCTTTGTAGACGAACGTTTCCTCCTTCTGCTGCCCCTTGCGCTCGTCCTTCAGCGTGATCGTGAGGCCCTTGTTGAGGAACGCGAGCTCGCGCAGCCGCGTGGCCAGCGTGGCGTGGTCGAACCGGATCTCGGTGAAGATCGACGTGTCCGGCTTGAACCAGACCGTCGTGCCGGTGCCCTTGGCCTTGCCGATGACCTCGAGCTTCTTCTTCGTGTCGCCGCGCTCGAACGCCATGTGGTGCCGCTTGCCGTCGCGGTCCACCCACACTTCCATCTTCTCCGACAGGGCGTTCACCACCGACACCCCCACGCCGTGCAGCCCGCCGGACACCTTGTAGGTGCTCTTGTCGAACTTGCCGCCGGCGTGGAGCATCGTCAGCGCCACCTCGACGCCCGGCTTCTTCTCGGTCTTGTGGATGTCGACCGGAATGCCGCGGCCGTTGTCGACCACGGTGATGGAATTGTCCTGGTGGATGGTGACGTCAATCCTGGTGGCAAAACCGGCCAGGGCCTCGTCCACCGAATTGTCCACCACCTCGTAGACGAGATGGTGGAGGCCACGCCCGGACACCGCTCCGATGTACATCGCCGGGCGGCGCCGGACCGCCTCGAGCCCCTTCAGGACCTGGATCGAGTCGGCCTGGTAGTCGCCGTTCCCCTTGTCCTTGGGTGCGGGTTTCGCCTTAGCCATAGATCTCTAGCGTGTGAGAAGCCAGCGTATCGTCCTGATCCGTCCGGCGCCGCCCCCGCCGCCGCCGTTCAGCGCGGCCATGATCTGCGGCGCCATGAGCTGCAACTCGTTCATCCAGGCGCTCGTCGCGACGTGCACGAACAGCGTACCGTCGGGTGTGACGCTCTGCGGTTCGGTCACGGCCGCGATTTGCGGGCCGACGAGCTGCGACCACTGCGAGATCACCTGGGCCTGCGCGAGCCGCGTCCCGAACCCCGCCCTCGCGAGGTAGCTTCGCAGGGCGTCGCCCAGCGATGTCGGTTTCCCCTGTCTGCGCTTAGTCACGCGTCAGCCTTGCCTCCCCCCGCCGGCTCGCCGGCCGGCCCCGAATACCAGAAGCGCCACGGGGGGGGTCCCGTGGCGCAGCGCGGTGAGCCCCGCGCGAGCCCCAGACAACCCCCCAAACATACTCAGAAGTCGTTGTCATGGCAACACTTACTAAGTCGTTGGGGCTCAGGGGCCCACCGTGACGCTCGTGTCCCGCTCGCTCCGGAAACCGGCCACGTCCCGGGCCTCGACTTTGACTGTCAGCACCGTGCCCATGGCCAGCCCGGTGGGGACGAGGATGCGGAAGGGGCCGTCCAAAACCGTCTCGAACAAGCCGTCCGCGCCGAGCAGCGGTTCTTGGCCCAGCTGCACCCACACCGAGTCTATGCCGTCGGAGTCTTCCGCCCGGACGTGGACGATGAGCGTGTCCGGGGGGGGGCTGGGCCGCGACGTGACGGTCGTCTTGCTGAGTGACAGGGCGAGCGTCGGCGGTGCTGGGCGGGGCCGGTCGCTCAGGCACCCGGCCGCGAGGCCCAAGCCGACAGCCGCAAGCGCCGCGGCGCCGGCCGCGCGCGTCATCGTCCCGCGAAGCGGGGTGCGCGTTTTTCCAGGAACGCCGTGAGCCCTTCCTTCATGTCTTGGGTGGCCGCGAGCAGGCCGAAGTGGTTCGCTTCGAGCAGCAAGCCCTCCTCGAGGGTCATCTCGAGGCCTTGGTCAACCGCTTCCAGCGCGAGCCGGACGGCGAGGGGGCCCATCGACAGTATACTCCGCAGCAGCTGTTCCGTTGTCGCGAGCAGCTCGCCCGGCGGCACGACCTTGTTGACGAGGCCGATGCGATGGGCCTCGTGGGCGTCGATCAACTCGGCGGTGAGGATGAGGTAGAGCGCGTTCCCTTTTCCGACGATCCGCGGGAGCCGCTGCGTGCCCCCGTAGCCTGGGGCGATGCCCAGCTTCACCTCCGGCTGGCCGAAGCGGGCGTGCTCGCTGGCAATGCGGAGGTGGCACGCCATGGCGAGCTCGCAGCCGCCGCCCAGCGCGTAGCCGTTGACGGCCGCGACGACGGGCTTGCCGCAGGTTTCGAAGCGCCGCAGCATCGCCTGGCCGCGCAGCGCGCGGGCCTTGCCGTCGAACGGCCCCTGCTTCGCGAGGTCGCCGATGTCGGCGCCCGCGACGAACGCCTTCGTCCCGGCGCCGGTGAGGATTGCGCCCTTGATCGCGCCCTCGGTCGCCACCCGGTCGGCGGCGTGGGCCAGCTCATCTACTACCTGATCGTTCAGCGCGTTGAGCTTGTCGGGCCGGTTGATGGTGATGAACGCGATGGCGTCTTTGATCTCGAAGAGGAGCGTTTGGTATCCCATGGCAGGAATCCTACAGGGAGATTGCGGATTGCGGAATGCGGATTGCGGATTGGCAGGGTTGGATCCGAAGCGCATTCTTGGGTTCGAGCCTAGCCCATCCAATCCGCAATCCGCAATCCGCATTCCGCAATTGCGGGCCACGCGGTAGGTTGGCAGCCATGCCCGTCCAAGCCATCGCCTGGAGCCCTTCGGGAGCCGTGCGCATCGTGGACCAGCGCGCGCTGCCCGAGGCGTGCATCGAGCGCGATCTCGAGAGCGTCGAAGCCGTGGCCGATGCCATCCGGACCCTCCAGGTGCGGGGCGCGCCGCTGATCGGGATCGCGGCGGCGATGGGTCTCGTGGCGGGGACGCGGGAGCTGCGCGTCGCGCCCCGTGACGCGTTCCTCGCCCGGTTGGGCCGGCTGGTGGAGCTGCTCGCGGCAGCCAGGCCCACGGCGGTGAACCTCCGCTGGGCGCTCGATCGGATGGCGCGGCTGGCGGCGGCGACGCCGGGCGACGGCGCCGCGCTGTGGGAACGGCTGCGCGCCGGGGCGACGGCGATTTGGGAGGAGGGCCCCGATCTACTTGGCCCATGAGGCCGGTCGCAAGCTGCACGTCTTGGTGGATGAGACGCGGCCGGTGCTGCAGGGCGCGCGGCTCACGGCGTGGGAGCTGTCGCAGGCGGGGATCCCCTGCACACTGATCGCCGATGCGGCCGCTGGCTCGCTCATGCGCTTGGCGCAGGTCGATCTCGTCCTCGTGGGCGCCGACCGGATCGCGGGAAACGGCGACTTTGCGAACAAGATCGGGACGTACTCCCTCGCGGTGCTGGCGCGCCACCACGGCGTTCCGCTGTACTGCGCCGCGCCCTCGTCGACCATCGATCCGTCGCTCAAGGACGGCGACGGCATCCCCATCGAGCAGCGCTCGCCCGACGAAGTGAAGACGGTCGCGGGCCGCCGCATCGCCCCGGCGGCCGTCGCCGCGCTGAACCCCGCGTTCGACGTCACGCCGGCGCGCTACGTCACGGCGTTCGTCACGGATCGCGGGCTGCGCCAGCCTCCGTTCGCCGTGGACTGATGGTTGCCGGACTCGCCCAGAGCGTATGGCAGGCGCGGCGCGAGTTCCTCGCCGGCAACCGCCGATGAGACGCCTGCTGATCGGCGTGGTCGGCGGAAGCAGCTGCAGCTCGGAAGAAGCGGAGTGGGCCGCGACGGTGGGCCGTCTCCTGGCGGAGCACGGCGCCGTGCTGCTGTGCGGCGGGCTGGGCGGGGTGATGGAGGCCGCCGCGCGCGGCGCACAGCAGGCGGGCGGGCTGACCGTGGGCATGCTGCCGGGCGCGGATCCGAACGAAGCCAACCCGTATATCGACGTGCCGCTGGCGACCGGGATGGGGGAGATGCGCAACGCGCTCATCGTGCGCGCCGCCCAAGCCGTCATCGCCATCGGGGGTGGGTGGGGAACGCTGTCGGAGATCGCGCTGGCGCAGCGCATCCAGACGCCCGTGGTCGGGTTGCACGATGCCTTCACGTCGACTATCGAGATCCCCCGGGTCCCCACGCCGCAAGCTGCGGTTGACTGGGCGGTGGAGCAGGCGGGGCGCCGCGAGGTATAATTGAGCATGAACGCAGGCACCAGGTTCGCCATCGGGGCCGTCTTGATCGTCGGGTCGGTCGGGTACCTGATGGCCTCCGGCGTGAAGCAGACGGGGCAGTACTTCCTGACCCCGAGCGAGCTGTCGCAGAAGATCGCGGTGGACCCTTCCTTTTATAACGTAGGGATGAAGGTGGGGGCGCACGTGGTGCCGGGCTCGGTCACGCGCGACGTCGCCACCCAGACCCTGCGCTTCCAGATCACCGACGGCAGCGCCCGGTACACGGTGCTGTATCACGGCCTGCCGCCCGACACCTTCAACGACTCGGTCGAGGTGGTCGTGGAAGGCCGACTCCACAAGGAGGACGGAGTCCTGTACGCGACCAACGTCCTCGCCAAGTGCGGGTCGCGCTACGAGGCGGTACCCAAGGCGTAGATGACGATCCTCGGCGGCGTGTGTCTCTGGCTCGCCTTCCTGGTGGGGATCTGGGGCGCGCTCGCCGGCTTCGTGGGCGGCCTGCAGGGGCGGCCCGACCTGCAACACAGTGCCCGCCACGCCGTGTTCGCCATGTGCGGCGCGCTGCTGGTCGCCGTTTTCTCGCTCGAGTGGGCGCTGTTCCAGCACGACTTCAATGTCGAGTACGTCGCCGCCTACACGAGCCGTAACCTGCCGATCTTCTACACCTGGTCGGCGCTGTACGCCGGTCAGAAGGGTAGCCTGCTCTTCTGGGCGACCGTGCTCTCACTGTTCGGCTCGTTGGCGCTGCTCCTCACGGCCCGCCGGCACCGCGAGCTGTTGCCGTATGTGGCCGGCGTCGTGTGCACGGTCGCGACGTTCTTTATCTCCGTGATGCTGTTCGGGCAGGCGAATCCGTTCCACCGCCTCGCCTACACGCCGCTCGACGGGAACGGACTGAACCCCCAGTTGCAGAACCCCGGGATGGTGTTCCACCCCCCGATGCTGTACCTCGGCTACATCTCGATCACCATCCCGTTCGCGTTCGCGATGGCGGCGCTGATCTCCAAGCGACTCGACGTCGATTGGCTGGTCGCGATCCGCAAGTGGACGCTGCTGTCGTGGCTGTTCCTCTCGATCGGGATCTGCCTCGGGATGTGGTGGGCCTACGTGGAGCTGGGCTGGGGCGGTTACTGGGCGTGGGACCCGGTTGAGAACGCCTCGCTCCTACCGTGGCTCACGATGACCGCGTTCCTGCACTCGGTGATGATCCAAGAAAAGCGCGGCATGCTGAAGAAGTGGAATCTCGCGCTCATCATCGGATCGTGGCTGCTCTCGATCTTCGGAACGTTCATCACCCGCTCGGGGGTCATCTCGAGCGTGCACTCGTTCACGCAGTCGAGCGTGGGATACTTCTTCCTCTTCTTCCTGATCGCGGCGGCGGTGGCGAGCTTCGCCGTGTACGCCAGCCGCCTGCCGCTGCTCACGGCCGAAGCGAGGCTCGAGTCGATGGTGAGCCGCGAGGCGAGCTTCCTCTTCAACAACCTGCTGTTCGTGGGGATCGCCTTCTCCGTCCTGTGGGGCACGCTGTTCCCGATCCTCTCGGAGCTCGTCCAGGGGACCAAGGTCACCGTCGGCCCGCCGTTCTTCAACCAGGTGAACATCCCGCTTGGCCTGGCGCTGCTCGGCCTGACGGGGATCGGGCCGCTCATCGCGTGGCGCCGCGCTTCGCTCCCCAACCTGCGGCGTCAGTTTGCGGTACCGGTGACGGCGGGGGTGTTCACGGTGCTCGTGCTGCTGGTGGGTGGGATGCGGGACCTCTACGCCGTGATGGCGATCGGGCTGGGCGGGTTCGTCACCGCGACGGTCGTGCAGGAGTTCGGCCGCGGAGCGGGGGCCCGCCACCGCCAATACGGTGAAGCCTACCCGCTCGCCCTCGGCCGCTTGCTCGCCCGCAACCGCCGGCGCTACGGTGGCTACATCGTGCACGTCGGCATCGTCATCCTGTTCATCGCCTTCGCGGGCATGGCGTTCAAGACCGAGACGGAAGCCACGCTCCGGCCGGGAGAGGCGGCGACACTCCGCAGTCCGTACGGGTGGACGTACCGATTCACCCACCTCGGCGTCTCCCAGTACGACGCGCTCAACCGCCAGGTGACCGCGGCCGCGCTCGAGATCGAGCGCAACGGGAAGCGGCTCGGCGTGCTCACGACCGAGAAGCGACAGCACGTGGATGGGCTCGGCCGACCCACATTCCAGCCCTCGACCGAAGTCGGCATCCGCAGCGACCTGCGCGAGGACTTGTACGTGGTGCTGGCGGGGCTCGTGAACGGCACCGAGCAGGCGGTGTTCCGCTTTACGATCAACCCGCTCGTCTGGTGGGTGTGGTACGGCGGCATGATCGTGGCGCTCGGCGGGCTGATCGTGATGTGGCCGGGGGGGGGTTCGCCCGCCGTCAAGCGGACCCAGGCGGGATATGCGGTGCGCTTGGTCGAGGATGTGAAGGCGTGACACGAGGGCACGACGGCACGTTCCCCGTAAGTCGGCGGGAGTTCCTCGCGCTCGGGGCACTCGGACTGCTTGGTGTTTCGGGCAACGTGCCGTCGTGGCGTCGTGTACCGCCTCAGGCGCAGGACTCCCTCCCGGGCACCGGACCTTCGGGAAAGCTGTGGGACCCGTCCCGCGCCGGCCGGCCCTTCGAGCCCGTCCGCGCCGCCGACAACGACGCCGCCATCCAGGCGATCGAGAAGCAGATCCATTGCACCTGCGGCTGCAATCTCGACGTCTACACCTGCCGCACTACGGACTTCACGTGCGGCACGAGCCCGGCGATGCACCGGCGCGTGGTCGCACTGGCCGAGCAGGGGAAGACCGCCCAGGAAATCCTCGCGGCGTTCGTGAAGCAGAATGGCGTGTCGATCCTGATGGCCCCGCCCAAGCGCGGCTTCAACCTGGCGGGCTACTTCGTCCCATCGCTCGTGATTCTGATCGCGGGAGCGATCCTCACTCTCGTGCTGCGGCGCTGGTCCCGCGCCGCTCGACCCCCGACCCCCTCGCGCGTCTCGTCGCTTTCCTCCGCAGTCGCCGCTTCTCCGGAAGAGCTCGAGCGGCTGCGCCGCGAGCTCGACCAGCTGTCCAGCTAGCTGGCATGCTCGAGCTCGTCGCCGGGGTCCTGTTCGCGACAGGAGTGGTCTGGTTCGTGCTCAGGCCGATCTTCCGGCCCGCCCTGACGGGAGGGGCGATCGGCGATGCCGGTGACGTAGATGACGGGGAGGACCCCGAGGACGACTTGAGTCCCCGCGCCGTGGCGCTGCGCGCCCTCAAGGAGATCGAGTTCGACCGGGCCACCGGCAAGCTGTCGGATACCGACTACGATGAGCTGAAGGGCAAATACACCGCCGCAGCCGTCGCGGCGCTCCGCACCGAGATGGGAAATGCGGGAAGTGGGATGCGAGACGCGGCCGCATCGCAAACGCATCCCGTATCCCGCATCCCCCAGCCCGCCTGTCCGATGCACGGTCCGCGCCCGGAACCGGCTGCCGTCTTCTGCTCCGAGTGCGGCCGTCGGCTCGGAGCCGCCCCCGGTTATTGCGCTCGCTGTGGAACCGTGCTCGAGCGAGAGGCCAAGTACTGTCACTCCTGCGGGGCCCGCGTCGCGGCGTAGCCGGGCTCGTCGGGCTGCTGGGTCGCGTTCAGGCTTACCTTCGCTCGATCGAATCGCTGGGATTCTTAACATTGCGCCCTCCGCGCCGTCCCTACCTCGGAATTGGGGTCATCCTTTCGGGACTTCGCACAGGAGAGGCCGTCCATGCGTACGACACTTCCCATCACCGTCATCGCGGTCGTTGCAGGGCTTACGGCGCTCGCGTGTACCGAGGGCGTGGCGCCCTCGTCGGACCAGGCGCAGGTGCTCGCGGCCGAGCAGGAACAGCTGGGCGCGATGATCGACAGCGACTTCGGCGCCGTCGGTGCCTCAGCCACCGCCTCCATCGTGACGCCCGGCTCGGGGGCGTCCTTCGCCGTGAGCGGCACGCAGGGTGACACCGCACCGACCTTCTGGGGCCGGCTCCGCGTGGTACCGGGCGGTCCGCGGCCGGTCTACCATCGTGACGTCACGATCGCGAACGACACCGCGACCGTGGAGCACGACGTCAGCTTCGCCGGCGTGTTCCTGGTCGACACCAGCGCCGACGGAGTGTTCAACCCGAGCGCGAAGCCGCTCGCCGACCGGATGACCCAGCACGCCGTGCTGGTCCGCGACCGGGCCGTGGGCCGCGGGTGGCGAGTGGTCAAGTTGTCGCCCCAGGACTGGACCGTAGTGGACCTCGGCCGCCAGACCGTCGCCGTCAAGGACGTCAAGGTGTACCGGAACGACACCTTGCTCGTGGACGTGGCCGACCCAAGCGCGCTGTACGATGTGACGAACCGTGTGCCGCACTTCCACTTGGGCGACACGGTGAAAGTGGTCGCGGCGGTCTCGAACACCACGAACAGCGGCTTCACGCCGTCGACCTTCATGTTCCTCCACGTACGCCATCTGGATCCATCGGGCACGTCGTGGCGTCGCCTCAAGATGACCGACAACGGCGACGGCACATGGGAGCGCGCCTGGATCGCGCGCCGCAGCGGCATCGACCGCTTCGTTGTGGACGCGCTCGATGCGGCCACACTGCTGCTGGGCACGCCCGACAACTACCGGACGAACGAAGTGGCAATTCCGTACCGGATCGAATAGGGCGGCAGGGGCGACAACGGACGGCGGGGGCGGCACGGCATCCGATACGTGCCGCCCTTGCCGCCCTTGCGTTTGCCGACCTGGCTCCCTATCAGTGTGCGTCCACTCACTCGAGGATCCACGTTGTGAGCAGCCTCACACTCCGAATTGCGCTGGTCGCGCTCGGCCTCGCGCTCGTGGGGTCACGAGCGGACGCGCAACGCCGCATGCGGGGAGGCCGTGCCGTGTCGGTCGCGCGCCCGGGAGTCGGCGCGCGGTTCGGGTACGACTTCGACGCGCAGCACACGTTTCTCGGCGGGCAGTTCGACTTCCCGGTCGGACGCCGCTGGGCGCTCGCGCCGTCGGCCGACTTCTATCTCGGCGCCACCGGCACGCCGTACCGGCTGAACGTGGACGTGAAGTTCCATCCGCCGACCGCCTACGGGTTCTTCTACTTCGGCGGCGGGCTCGCGGTGCTGCACGCGACGGGCAACACCAGCACGGGGGCGAACCTGTTCGCGGGGTGGGAAGGCCGGCGCTACTCGCCGGTGAAGCCGTTCCTCGAGGCACGGTTCGTGTTCGCCGACCGGACCTCGTTCAATATCCTGGGCGGGCTCAACTTCCCGCTCTAGAACTCGAAGTTTTCCATCCTCCGCAGGCCGATCCGCAGTGGGATGGCCGTGGCCGCCGCGCAGATCGCGGCGGCCACGGCGAACCAGAAGATCATCCACGCGTCCACCACAACGGGCTCCCCGACGTACACGGCTCGAACGTAGGCGTAAACGGCTTGCCACAACGCGACGATCACCGCGGCGAGCAGCGCGATCGTGGCCATCATGTAGACGAGCCCGCCGAACGAGGTCGGGATCTGGGCGGCATTCTCCGTCTCGAATTGGGGGTACAGCGCCCCGAAGCCGAGCGCCAGGGCGGCGATCGCGAAGGTGAGCCCGCAGATCGTCACCAGCCCGACCGCCATCATGAACGGCCCCACCTGGAGCAACACGTTGGTGAGCCCGGTGAGGAGCAGCGCGAGCAGCAGTAGGGGCACCGTGCCGACCCAGTACTTGGACCACAGCAAGGTTCGGAGATCGAGCGGGCTCGAGCGCAACAACCACATCTGCCGGCCCTCGAGCGAGACGGTGGGGAAGATGAACCGCGCCGCGATCGACGCGAGTACGAACCCTGCGAGGCCGAGGTTCAGAAACGACACCAGCGTGACGTAGAAGAACCCCACCGGCTCGCCGCGGTGCAGCGGCAGGGCGTTGATGTTGAAGAGGTACACCACCACCAGGGCACCCAGCAGGATCAGCTGGCTCCACTGAGTGGTGTCCCGGAAGAAGAGCCGGATATCCTTGAGCACGAACTCTCGTTTCGCCACCGGGAGCGGCGCGAGCACCCAACCCACCGTCCAGCGCCAGAACGTCCCACGCACGAACCGCTCCGCCCCCTCTTGCGCCTTCGTGAACCCTTGCGCGAACAGCTCGCGGTGCAGCATCGCGCCCAGCGTCACGAAGGCCGCCGCCGTGGTCCAGAGCAGCAGCAAGGGCAGGGGATCAGGCGCGTGGCGGAGGTAGCCCATGATGGCGTTGGTCGCCCATTCGCTGGGAAGGAACGGCGAGGTCGGTGTGCGCAGCACCGCGAGGAAGTCGAGCAGATTGCGGAAGCCTTCGGGACGGGCGAGCCGCTCGGGGCGGATCAGTCGCAGCAGCAGGATCAATCCGGCGGCCGCGCCGAGGGCGACGATCGAGAGCAGATCCCGGGTGCGGCGCGCGGGGAACAGGTTCACCAGGATCAGCGTGACGGCGCTGCCCACCACGGCCGGGAGCACGAGCATGGGCAGGATCGCCAGCACGGCGTAGGGGATGAACAGCAGGCCGCCCCGGTAGATGACGCCGTACGCCGTCAGGATCGGGACGGCCATCAGCGCCACCATCCAGGAGGAGTACAGCAGGGTCTCGCCCAGCTTCGCGAGGTAGAGCCGTAGCCAGTCCACCGGCGCGGACACGAGCAGGTCGAGGTCTTTGGCCAGGAAGAAGCTGGACAGCGCCGTGATGACGTTCGACAGCACCAGGATGGTGACGAACGAAAGCAACACCAGGCCGAGGATCTTCGCCGCGAGAAACGGCCCCAGCTCCTCCGCGCCGCGCACGTGCTTCAAGATGAGGTACAACACTCCGTACACCCCGACCCAGAACAGCAGAGCCACGCTCGTGAGGAGCAGCAGTTTCCCGCTGCCGCCGCGCGACCGCTCCTCGCGCACGCGCTGCAGGGCGGTGCGCCATTTCGGTTGCAGCACATGCCACAGCGACGGCTGCCTCATCCGCCCAGCACTTCCACCAGCTCGCGCACGTGAGCGCCGCCGGTGAGCTTGAGAAACAGCTCTTCCAGGGTGGCGTCGCCGGCCCGATGCTGGCGTCGCAGGTCGTCCACCGCGCCGTCCGCGACGATCCGCCCGTGCTGGAGGATGGCGACGCGGTCGCACATCGCTTCGGCGACCTCGAGCGTGTGGGTGCTCATCAGTACCGTGCCGCCGCGCCCCACGAACTGGCGGAAGATGTCCTTCAGGAGGCGCGCCGCCTTGGGATCGAGCCCGACCATCGGCTCGTCCACGACGATGCACTCGGGCCGGTGAATCAGTGCGCTCGAGATGATGAGCTTCTGGCGCATGCCGTGACTGTAGGCCTCCACCAGCTCATCCTTCCAGCTCGCGAGCTCGAACACCTCCAGCAGCTCGGCGATCCGGCGCTCGACGGCCTCCCCCTCCTGGCCGTACAGGCCCGCGACGAACCGGAGGAACTCGGCCCCAGTGAGCTTGTCGTACACGAACGGCCGGTCGGGGATGAAGCCGAGGCGCATCTTCGCGGCGAGGGGGTTCTGCTGCACGTTATCCCCGCCGAGCAGGACCCGGCCGTCGGTGGGACGCAGGATCCCGGCGATCATGCGGAGCGTCGTCGTCTTGCCCGCGCCGTTCGGCCCGAGGAACCCGTAGAGCACGCCGCGCGGCACCTCGAGGGAGATGTCGTCCACGGCCACGAAGCTGCCGTAGTGCTTCGTCAGATTCTCCAGCCGGATCATAGCACCTCGAGCTTGAGCCGCCCGATGGGGCGCGCCAGCTCCACGTGGCTGGCCAGACCGCCCCTCACCAGCCGCACGTGGGCCGCGTCGGCCGGGAGTTGACCGAAGGTCGGGTCCACGGCGACCCAGTCGCCCAGATAGATCTCGGCCCACGCGTGGTAGTAGAAGCGGCCGTCCACGAGCAGCAGTCCCGCGACGGGGCGCGCGGGCAGCCCGGCGGCACGGGCGAGCGCGACGTACAGCACTGTGTGCTCGTTGCAATCCCCGCGCCGTCGCGCCAGCACCTGCACGGCGCTGGGCAGCCGGACGGCGACGGTTTTATCCACGTGATCCGCGACCCAGCGTAACAGCAGCTCGCCCGCCCGGGCGGGATCCCCCTCGCGACCGACGATCGCTCGGGCGTGCGCGCGGATGCGCGGGTGGTCGCTCTGGATCAGCGGCGCTGGCTCGAGATACGCCTGCAGGCTGGTGTCCCGCGCCGGAAGCGTGTAGCGCGCCGCGAGCTGGGCCGCCGTCTCCTGGCGTACCACCAGCGTATCCCCGGCGAGTCGCTGGCGCCCCGTGCCGAGATCGAGGCCGAGCACGTCCCCGCCGCTGAGCCGCAGGCGCAGCTCGTTGAGCGCGGAGCGGGAGGGGGAGGCAGGGAGCCGCACGCCTGCGGCGATGGCGGTTGCCGGTACGACGTCGCCCACCTGGGGCACGGCGCTCGCCCGGGCGACGCGCGCCGTGTCGCGGTGACGGAAATTCTCGTAGGCGATCTCGAATGCCGAGCGCTCCATCGTGAAGGCCACCGGGCTCGTGGCACGCACGATGTGGCCCGCGGCATCGATCCACGCGCTGCTCCTGACCCCGCCCGTCTGCTGCTCGATCCGGAACGCGCGCACGGTGTCCGAGTGGACGGCGACCCAGGCCATCGCGGTCGAATCGTAGTCCGCGCTGTCCGCGACGACCAGCGTCGATTCGGCGGCGATCGTCACCTTGACGTCGCGCTGCGCCAGCAGCAGCGGATCGAACACGCCGACGGAGTAAGTCTTGCCGGGCTTCAGCTCGCCGCCGAACGCCAAGCGCAACGGCAACAGCGTCGGGAGCACGATCGGGCGGCTGAGCGGGACTCGGGTGAACTGCGAATCGCTGCCCGCGACGAGCCACACGGAAAAGACGGTATCGCCGGCCACGGTCCCGTGCGCGGAGTAGCGCCCGATGTCGCCGTCGACAGTCGCATCGAGATCCTGCAGCCGCAGCGCCCGCGACAGCGTGGCACGGCTCTTCGCGGTCGTGCGGTGCAGCACACCCAGGGCCGGGACGTCCAGCACGAGCACGTCCTCCACCAGGATGCTCGAGCCGGCGGTATCGATCGTGGAGGAGGCGAAGCCGACCTGCTGGCCGCCGACGTCGAGGCGGTAGTAGACCGCCCCGGGTGGCACCGACAGCGCGGCCTCGGTTACACGCGTGCCCGTGGAGCGGAAGAACTCACGCCGGGCGAGCCATCCGAGCGATGCCGCCCACGCCACCAGGATCGTGCCTGCCCAGCCGCGACGGGTCACGACTCGGCCGCTCCCCGACGTTTGAGAGCGGCTTCGAACGCCTCCCGGTCTTCCGGGGTCTCTACGACGATGGATACGTCGGATGGAAACGCCGCGTTCCCGGCGTGGGCCTTCAGAACCTGCACCATGACCTCGGCGGCGTCTTCGATCGCGAGGTTGCCGGCGCCGGTGCCGATCGGGGGCGCCGTGAGGCTGGCGAACTCCCACTCCTGCGCCCGCTGCAACGCCGATTGCCAGGCCCGCGCCACACCGTCCCGCGTGACCGGCTCGGTATCGCTCCGGATCACGGCGTGAATCACGAATTCAGCGGGAAGGTCCCCCCCGGCGGCGGTCACGACCGCAGCGCCGACCGCCAACTCCTTCTGGATCCGGAGATGGCCGGTGAACTCTGGCCCACCCACCTGCTCGAGTCGCCGTACCACCGGCGTCGTGGGATCGAGTCGGGTCGTCGCGGGGCGGACGATCGCGTCGGAAGCGAGGAACGCGAGATCGTCCACGACCACACGGATCACCTGCCCGCGGCCTCCCGCGAGCGGCGGTACATCCGGGTGGCCTCGTCGGGCCGGTTGAGCCGGTCGAGCACGATGCCGAGGCCGTACAGCGCCTTCGGGTTGCGGGGCTCGAGCTCGACCGCGCGTTCGTAGGCCGCGCGGGCGCCCGGGAGATCGTCGACCTTGTTGAGGGCCTCGCCCAAGTGATACCACGCGATCGCGCGACCGGGCTCGGTCTCCACTACGCGCCGCAGCTGCAGCACCGCTTCGCCCCACAGACCTTTGCGAGAGAGCACGAGGCCGAGCGCCGCGAGGGCGTCGGCGTGCGCCGGATCACGCGCCAAAGCCCGCTCGAGGTCGCGCTGCGCCGCGCTGTGGTGGCCGGCCGCCGTCAATCGCTGCGCGCGCTCGACGAGCAACGCCACGTTCTCCGGATCGTCCGCCAGGGCGCCATCGAGGCTCGGCGGGACGGGGGGCGGCTGCGCCGCCGGGGCCATCGGCAGTGGGACGGCGGGCTCGGGCGGCAGCTCCACTCGGATCGGCGGCGGGAGACCCGCGCGTCGTACGTCCGCCGGCGTCGCGATCGTGCTGGTCTCGGTCAGCGACTCCGCTTCCTCGAGTAGCTCGGCCGCGACGCGGGCCCGCTCGGCCGCCGACTGCCACCGCGGCTCGCGCTTTCGCATCACACGACCACCTCGCTGGTCAGCCACGATAGGTATAGGTCCAGCCCGCGGTCCACCGGAAGCGCGAGCAGCTCGGGTACCTCGTACGGGTGCCATTCCCCCACCGCCCGGCACAACGCTTCCCAGCGCGACACGTCGGTCTTGAGCAGCACCACCACCTCACTCTCCTCGCTGACCGCGCCCTCCCACCGATAGATCGAGCGCGCGCCCGGCAGGAGGGTGCCGCAAGCTATCAGTCGATCCGCCAGCAGGGCTGTGACGAGCGCCCGGGCGTCGTCGTCGTTTGCCAGCGTCGTCAGCACCACCAGCGCGGTCGAAGCCATGGGGAGGGCTAACGTAGGGAAAGGGCGGGGGTTAAGCAAGACGAAGGCGGCATGGGGCGGCATACGGCGGCAACGAGGTGCCGTGCTACTTCTGCCGCCCCTGCCGGCGCTGCCGCCCTTTGCCGCCTGCTCCCGAGAGTTGACCGGGAACCCGTCTGCCTTCTAGCCTACGAGTCTATGTCCAGTGATGCGTTGATCGTCCGCGGCGCCCGCGAGCACAACCTCAAGAACATCACCGTCCACATCCCGCGGAACAGCCTTACCGTCATCACCGGCCTCTCGGGATCCGGGAAATCGTCGCTCGCGTTCGACACGATCTACGCCGAGGGGCAACGCCGCTACGTCGAGTCGCTCTCGGCCTACGCCCGCCAGTTCCTCGGACTCATGGAGAAGCCCGACGTGGACGCGATCGAGGGCCTCTCCCCGGCCATCTCGATCGAGCAGAAGGCCGGCGGCCACAACCCCCGCTCCACCGTCGGCACGATCACGGAGGTGTACGACTACCTGCGCCTCTTGTGGGCGCGGGTCGGCACGCCGCATTGCCCCAAGGACGGGTCCCCGATCCAGCGCCAGAGCGCCTCGCAGATCACCGACCTGGTGCTCGAGTGGCCCGAGGGGACAAAGATCGAAGTGCTGGCGCCGCTGGTGCGCGGCCGCAAGGGCGAGTTTCGCGACGTGTTCGAAGCGGCGAAGAAGCAGGGGTTCGTGCGCGTGCGCGTCGACGGCGAAACGTACGACGTGTCCCAGGCGCCCAAGCTCAACCGCCGGCAAAACCACGACATCGCGGTCATGGTCGACCGGCTGGTGGTGCGCAAGGCGGACCGCAGCCGCCTCGCCGACTCGATCGAGACGGCGCTCAAGGCGGCGGACGGCACGGTGGAAGTCGCCCGACAGGGGTCGGGAAGCGCACGCACCACCCTGTTCTCCGAGCGGTACGCCTGCCCCACGTGCGGGCTCTCGCTGCCCGAGCTCGAGCCGCGCCAGTTCTCCTTCAACTCGCCGTTCGGCGCGTGCCCCGAGTGCTCCGGGCTCGGGACTCGGCGGGAGGTGAACGCCGACCTGGTGCTGGGCGACCCGAGCCTCTCGATTCTCGAGGGTGTCGTCCTGCCGTGGGGCGAGCCCGGGGGGTACCTCCGCAAGGTCGTGCTCCCGAGCCTCGCGCGCGCATTCAAGTTCGACTTGAACGCGGCGTGGCAGGACCTCCCCGCAGCCGCGCGCAAGGTGCTCCTGAGCGGTGCCCCGGGCCGTACGCTCACGTTCCATTATGACAGCGATAAGTGGCACGGCGAGTACCAGTCGGGGTGGGATGGCATCCTCAAGCACGTCGAGCGCCGCTACCGGGAGACCGCGTCCGACAGCGTGCGCGAACAGCTCGAAGAGTTCATGGTGGAGCAGCCCTGCCCCGCGTGCGGCGGCAAGCGCCTCAAGCCCGAGAGCCTCTCGGTTCTGGTGCACGGGAAGGGGATCGGCGACGTCGTGGATCTCCCGGTCAGCGACGCGCTCGCGTTCTTCGAGAGCATCCCGCTGCGCGCCGCCGGGCGCAGCGGGCTCGACCCCGGCATCGCGAAGCCGATCCTGAAGGAAGTGACCGACCGGCTGCGCTTCCTGAAGAACGTGGGACTCGAATACCTGACACTGGGGCGCCCCGCCGACTCGCTGTCGGGTGGCGAGGCGCAGCGCATCCGCCTCGCCACTCAGATCGGCAGCCGGCTGGTGGGGGTGCTGTACATCCTGGACGAACCGTCCATCGGGCTCCACCAGCGGGACAACGCGCGCCTGCTGGGAACGCTGAAGGAGCTGCGCGACCTCGGCAACACGGTGCTGGTGGTGGAGCACGACGAAGAAACGATCCGCGCGGCCGACCACGTCGTGGATCTGGGCCCGCGGGCCGGGCTGTACGGCGGCGAAGTGGTGGTGCTGGGGCCGCTCGATCAGGTCCTCACGCACCCCGACTCGCTCACGGCTCGGTACCTGCGCGGTGAGCTGCGCATCCCCGTGCCGCCGCGCCGCCGGGTTCCCGACCCCGAGCGCGTGCTGCGCGTGGTCGGCGCGCGCGACCATAACCTGCAGAACCTGACGGTGGAGCTGCCCCTGGGGCTGTTCATCGCGGTGACCGGCGTGTCAGGCTCGGGGAAGTCCACGCTCGTCACGGACATCCTCTACCGGGCCCTGGCCCGGCACTTCTATCGCGCCAAGGTCATGCCGGGCGCGCACGACCGTATCGAGGGCCTCGACCACATCGACAAGGTGATCGACATCGACCAAAGCCCGATCGGCCGGACCCCGCGGTCCAATCCGGCGACCTACACCGGGCTGTTCACGCCGATCCGCGAGCTGTTCACCTATCTCCCGGAGTCGAAGATCCGGGGCTACGGTCCGGGCCGATTTTCTTTCAACGTCAAGGGCGGCCGGTGTGAGGCGTGCCAGGGGGACGGCCTGGTGAAGGTGGAGATGCACTTTCTCCCCGACGTCTACGTGCCGTGCGAGGTGTGCAAGGGCCGGCGCTACAACCGCGAGACCCTCGAGGTGCGCTATAAAGGAAAGTCGATCGCCGACGTACTGGACATGTCGGTGGCCGAGGCACTCGACTTCTTCGAGAACCAACCCCGCATCCGGACGAAACTGGAGCTGCTGAACGACGTAGGACTCGGGTATATCCACCTTGGCCAATCGGCGACCACGCTGTCCGGGGGCGAGGCGCAACGCGTCAAGCTCGCGACCGAGCTGGCTAAGCGCGACACGGGCCGTACCCTTTACATCCTGGACGAGCCGACCACCGGCCTGCACTTCGAAGACGTGCGTCTGCTGCTCGAAGTGCTGCACCGGCTCGTGGACAAGGGAAACACGGTCGTGGTCATCGAGCACAACCTCGATGTCGTAAAGACCGCCGACTGGGTGATCGACCTGGGGCCCGAGGGGGGAGCGGCGGGCGGTACCGTCGTCGCGGTCGGGGCGCCCGAGGACGTGGCCGGGGTGAGAGGCTCGTTCACCGGGCAGTTTTTGCATAAGGTGCTGGCGGTCGGCGACTAGGTCGGTAAGTTCACGAGAGGGAGGACACGGTCACATGGGAGAGTGGGCACCCGCCGTCGGGATGATCGGCCTGGCCTTGGTGATTGGCGCTACGCTCGTCTTGAGGGGGCCGATGGGAAAGGCACTCGCGGAGTGGATCCGTGGGTGGTCCAAGACGGACGAGCACTGGCTGGCCGTCGAGGCGGCCAAGCATGGTGCCACTCCTGGTCCATCGGAGAGCGTGCTCGCCGAAGTCGACGAGCTGAAGCGGCGACTGTCCGAAGTCGAAGAGCGCCTCGATTTCGCCGAGCGCCTGCTGGCGCGAGAGCGCGACCCGGAGCGGCTCGCGCCGCCGCGCTGATCGTGGACATCGAAGGCGTGCTCGCAATCGTGTTCATTTTTGGGGGAGGCTCACTGTTCCTGCTCGCCATCTCCCCGATCGGCAAGGCCGTCGCCGAGCGTATCCGCGGCAAGGGCGCACACCCCGACGCCGGCGAGCTGCGCAACGAGCTCGCCGAGCATAAAGAGACGCTCGACCAGGACCTCGAGGCCGTGCGGCGCGAGGTGGCGGAGCTCGCCGAGCGCCTGGACTTCGCCGAGCGGCTGCTGGCGAAGCAGCGTGAGGGCGACCGTCTCGCGCCGCCGGGGGCCCGGTAATGCCCAGCGAAGGTGTGGTCTTCCTGTCAGCGATCACGGTCATCGGCGGTTTCGTGCTGCTGTTCCCCGTGGTCCGGGCGCTCGCGGCACGGATTCGTGCGCAGGCCGAGGCCCCGCCAGGGCAGCTCCAGGCTTGGCGCGAGGACATCCTCCAGGAGCTTCGCCAGGTACGCCACGAGGTCGACGAGCTCAGCGAGCGGTTGGATTTCGCCGAGCGGCTCCTTGCCAAGCAGCGCGAGGGCGAGCGGCTGGCGCCGCCGAGGAGCTGATGGTCCCGGACGCCCTGGCTGTCTTTATCCCCATCGTCGCGATCGGCGGGTTCTTCACGTTGATGATCGTGCGGACCATCAGCAAGGCGTACACCGCGAAGCTGCAGGTGGGGAATCAGGCGGGCGCCGCCGGCGAGGCGAAGCAGGAGGAGCTGG
>MNIR01000012.1:44929-63158 GCA_001919865.1 Gemmatimonadetes bacterium 13_1_20CM_4_69_16
GGCGAGGGGTTGGGCGACGACCGGCGCGTGGCCGCGCTGGAGGAGCAGGTCAGCACGCTTCAGGGCCAGCTCTCGGAGCTCGCCGAGCGTGTAGATTTCGCGGAGCGCATGCTCGCCGAGCGGCGGGACCGCAAGATAGGCGCGGGTCCGTGAGGGCCCGCCACCACGCAGAGGGCTGCCATGGGGATTTTTGACCGTCTCTCGACGCTCATCCGGTCGAACATCAACGACCTGATTTCCCGCGCCGAGAACCCCGAGAAGATGTTGAACCAGCTGATCGTCGACATGCGGAGCCAGCTGGCGAAGGCGAAGCAACAGGTGGCCTCCGCGATCGCGGACGAGAAGCGCCTCGGAGCCCAGGTGGACCAGGAGAGGAAAGCGGCCGAGGACTGGGAGAAGCGCGCCGTGTTGGCGGTCCAGGAAGGCCGCGACGATCTCGCGAAGCAGGCGTTGCTGCGCCACAACGAGCACGCCCAGGGTGCGCTGCAACTGCACGATACGTGGGTGAAGCACCGCGAGGAGACGGAGAAGCTCAAGCTCTCGTTGCGCCAGCTCAACGACCGGATTGAGGAGGCGAAGCGCAAGAAGAACATCCTGATCGCCCGCCAGAAGCGGGCCGAGGCGCACAAGCGCATTCAGGAGACGATGTCCTCGATCGGCGATAAGAGCGCGTTCGAGACGTTCGAAAAGATGGCGGAGCAGATCGAGCACGAGGAGCGCAAGCTGATCGCCGCGGCCGAAGTGAACGAAGACCTCTCGGGCGACACGCTGGTCAAGCAGTTCCAGTCGCTCGAGACGAAGGCCGACGCCGACCAGCAGCTGCTGGACTTGAAGCGCAAGTTGGGGCTCCTGCCGGCGGGCTCCCCTGCCGAAGCCAAGCAGCTCGGGAAGGGAGCGGCCGATGCGGAGCTGGTCGAGGATGACGACGCCGAGCACCACCGCTGAACACTGAGCCGTCCGGGTCACGGTTGTCGGGCGCCACGTTCGTGGCGCTCTTCGTTGCGGCCCTCGCCATCTGGTTCATCGTCCGGGTGGTCGAGGTGCTGCTGCTCGTGTTTATCGCCGTGCTGTGCGGCGTCTACCTCTCCGCCATCACCGACGTACTGGAGCGGCGCTTCGGCGTGGCGCGTTGGATCGGCCTCGCCTCGGCGGTCCTAGCGACCCTCGCGGCGGTAGTCGGGATCAGCGCGCTGCTCGTGGGGCCGGTGATCGACCAGACGCAGTCGCTGATCTCGGGTCTGCCGCAGACACTCACGAAAATCCAGAACGTGCTGGCGACGTGGGCGCAGCAATACCCGGTGTTGCGGCGCACCGAGCTCGCCGACCCCCAATCCGGCCTGGTGACCGCCTTGGTGGACGACGCGGCGGCCTTTCTGCGAAGCTCGATCCTCCCGTATGTGACGGCCGGTGGCAAGCTCTTCATCGAGAGCGCGAGTGTCGTGGTGATGGCGCTCTATCTGGCGCGGCAGCCCCGCATGTACCGCGACGGCATCTTGTCGCTCGTGGCCCCGAAGTACCGTGCGCTCGGCGCACGCGTACTGGACGACGCCGGCGCCACACTGCGCGCCTGGGTGGTGGGCCAGCTGCTCGCCATGATGGTCCTCGCCCTGCTGAGCGCGATCGGGCTGTGGGCGCTGAACGTGCCCTATTGGCTCGCGTTCGGGATATTCACTGGACTGGTCGCGGTCGTGCCCTTCTTCGGCACCCTCGTGTCCACGCTCCTGCCCGCGTTGTTCGTGATCGAGTCGGGCGATTGGGTCAAGGTCGTGGCCGTCATCGCCCTCGGGGTCGTGGTGCACGTCGTCGAGGCGAACCTCGTCGTGCCGCGGATCATGGAACACCGTCTGGCGCTGCCCCCGGTGCTCACGATCGCCAGCGTGTTGATCATGGGGACCCTGCTCGGCGTGGTGGGCCTCGTCGTGGCGGTCCCGGTGCTCGCGGTCAGCATGGTGGTGATCCGGCATGTGGTGCAGGCGGAGATCTACGGCGACGCCGGCCACCTCGAGCCCGCCGTGCTGCGCGCCACCGGCGAGCACCGCACCTCGAAGACCCAGACCGCAGCTTGATGCTCGCCCCGAACCAGCAGCGTTTCCTGATCATCGCGGACGGGCAGTTCGGCCCGCTGACGTCGAAGACGGCGAACTCGTGCATCCGCTATTTCCCGGACCGCATCGTCGCCGTGTTCGATCGCACCGAGGCGGGCAAAACGGTGCAGCACGTGCTCGGCTTCGGCGGGGCCATCCCCGTCGTGGGCGACTTCGCGCGCGGGCTCGCGCTCGGGCCCACGGCTGTGCTCATCGGCATCGCGCCGATCGGCGGCCAGCTGCCGGCCGAGTGGCGGGGCTGGCTCAAGACGGCCCTCGAGCGGGGACTCGAAATCTGGAGCGGGCTACACAGCTTCATCGCGGACGACCCGGAGCTCGGCAGCCTGGCCCGCGCCCAGGGGGTCCGCATCCTCGACGTGCGCAAGCCGCCGGCGCAGCTCCCCATCGCCGACGGCCGTGCCGCGGAGGTGGAGCCCTACGTGATCCTCACCGTGGGCTCCGATTGCAATGTCGGGAAGATGACGGCGCAGCTCCAGCTGCGCGACGAGCTGGTGCGCCGCGGCCACCGGGCGCGCTTTGTGGCGACCGGTCAGACGGGCATCTTCATCGAAGGGTGGGGCATCGCCGTCGACGCGGTCGTGGCCGATTTCGTCGCCGGCGCCGCCGAAGCGCTGGTGCTCGAGGGGGCGCAGGACGCCGACATCGTCCTCGTGGAAGGCCAGGGAAGTCTCATTCATCCCGGTTACTCCGGCGTCACCCTCGGCTTGCTCCATGGGTCCTGTCCCGACGCGCTCATCCTGTGCCACCAGGCCACCCGCGAGTACATCGGTGACTACCACGGCCGCGAGCCCTGGGTCAGAATCCCGCCGCTGTCCGAGCTGGTGGAGATCTACGAGCGCGCGGCGGCTCCGGTGCGCCCCACCAAGGTGATCGGGATCTGTCTGAACACGTTCGACATGACCGAGGCCGCCGCCCGGGCGGCGGTGGCCCAAGCCGCTGCCGACACCGGCCTCCCGGCCACCGACCCGGTGCGGTTCGGACCGGGCGCCCTGGCGGACGCGATCGTGCGAGAAGCAGTCGCGACGCGGTAGAGACGCGTTTTTCGGTGGCCCGCCGGCGGCGATCGGATACCGATCGTCGCCGGTTTCGGTTGTAGCCTCCCGCCGTGCACTGGCTCCGCTGCGTCCTCGCCGAGTGGCAACTGGTGCGGGCGCGTCTGGTGCGCTCGCGCCTCGGCATCTGGTTGCTGCTGCTCGGCGCGGGCGGCGCGTGGCTGGCGGCCCGCGGCGCATCGCTGACGGTGCTTGCCCCCCAGATCGCCATGCTCGGCGCCGTGCTGGGCGTAGCCTTCACCGTCGGCTCGGACGCCGATCGCGCCGCCATCGCGCTCACCCTGACGCACCCCACCACACCACTCGCCGTGGCCACGGGGCGCTGGTTGGCGGCCGTGACGGCCGCGGGCATCGTCGTGTTGGCCCTCCTGTTCGTGGCCGGGGCGCAGTCGTCGCTCCCTACGGGCGCCGTGGTCCGCGCCGCGGTCGCGGGGTTCGGAGCGGCCGCCGGAGCCGCGGGGTGCGCGTTGCTCGTGGTCGCGCGTGGCGGGAACGCGTTGGCGGGAGCGCTCCTCCTCTATATAGCGGTGCCGAGCGTCCTGTCGGCAGACGCGCTGCGAGTGGCGCAGCAGCCCGGCGCGGTCACCTGGATCGGCATCGCCATCCTCGAGTTGCTTCCGGGCGCGTGGCGTTACGACGCCCTGGCGACCGGCGACCCAGCGGGGTGGGCCCACGCCACGGCGTGGGCCGCAGGGGGCGTCGTACTCGCCGCCCGGCTGTTGGCGCGACGCGCCCGGTGAACGCGCCCGTATTACGCGTTACCGACGTGACGCGTCGCCACCCCCGACACAGTCGGGCCGCGCCCGCGGTGGCGCGGGCCTCGCTCGAGCTCGCGGCGGGGGAAATCGCCGCGCTCGTCGGGCCGCACGGCGCTGGCAAGACGACGCTGCTGGCGATAGCGGCCGGCCTGCTCGCGCCGGACGAGGGGTCGGTGACCGTGGCGGGAGTCGCGGCCGGAGCGCACGCCGCGCGGGTCGCGCTCGGGTACGCCCCCGAAGTGCCGGTCTTCCCGCCGACCCTGACCGTGCGCGAGGTACTGGGGTATTTCGCCCGGTTTCACGCCGTCGGCGCCGGCCGGATGGGGCTGGTGGCGGCGGCGCTCGAGCGCGGGGGCCTCGAGGCCGCGGCAGCGCGCCGTGCCGGGGGCCTGCCGCTCCCGCTGGCGCGCCGGCTCGCGCTCGCGCAGGCCGCGCTCGGGCATCGTCGCGTGCTGCTGCTGGACGAGACCCTCTCCGGCGTGGACGCGGTCGGCCGCCGGGCGATGTGCGAGCGGGTGCGGGAGCTCGCGGCGCGCGGCGTCGCGGTGCTGCTCGCCTCTTCCGACCTCGTCGCCGTCGAGTGCCTCGCGGCGCGCGTGATCGTGATGCGGGGCGGCCGCGTCGTGCGGGAGGCGCCGACCGCGGCCCTGGTGCGGGAGCGCGTGCTGGAAATCTTGCTCGATGCCCCGCCCGCTACGCCGCCTCCCGGGTTTCGCGTCACGCCCTACGGTCTCGAGGTTGACCTCGGTGCGCGCAGTGCGGAGGCCGCCCTCGCGCTGTGCCGCGAGCACCGGCTCGTGGTGCGGGCGTCGCGCGTGCGTCTCCGCACCCTCGAGGACACCGTGCTCGACGCCGTCGACCCCGACGCGCGTTGACGCTCCCGCGGGGGGTTTCTACGTTTCAGCCGTGCCACTTTCTTTGCACAACACTCTCACCCGCCGCCTCGAACCATTCCAGCCGCTCGCCCCACCCCGGGTCACGCTCTACACCTGCGGGCCCACGGTGTGGAACTACGCCCATATCGGCAACTTCCGGACGTTCCTGTTCGAGGACCTGCTGCGGCGCTACCTCGAGCTCTCGGGTTACGACGTCTTCCACGTCATGAACCTGACGGACGTGGACGACCGCACCATCAAGGCGGCGGCCGCCGCGGGGAAGCGGCTCGAGGAGCACACGGCGCCGTTCGTGGCGGCGTTCTTCGCGGACTGCGACTATCTGCGCATCCGGAAGGCGCACGTCTACCCGCGGGCGACGCAGTCGGTGCCGGCGATGGTCCGGCTGGTCCAGCGACTACTCGACACGGGCGTGGCCTACCGGGGTGAGGACGGGTCGGTGTACTTCGCGATCACAAAATTCCCGAATTACGGTCGCCTGTCGCAGCTCGATCGCCGCGAGATCAAGGTCGGCGCGCGCGTAGCGAGCGACGAATACGCCAAGGACGACCCGCGCGACTTCGCGCTGTGGAAGAAGGCCGAGCCGATCGATGAGCAGGTGGGCGCCGCGTGGGACGCGCCGTTCGGGCGCGGGCGGCCGGGATGGCACCTGGAGTGCTCCGCCATGTCGCTCGACCAGATCGGCCAGTGCTGTCGGGTGGAGACGCTCGATATCCACGCCGGGGGCGTCGACCTGATCTTCCCGCATCACGAGGATGAGATCGCGCAGTCGGAGGCGGCGACCGGGAAACCGTTCGCGCGCTACTGGCTGCACGGCGAATTTCTCAACGTGGGCGGCACCAAGATGTCCAAGCGGTTCGGGAATTTTCTCACGGCGCGTGACCTGCGGGAGCAAGGGGTCGACGCGGCGGCGGTACGCCTCCTGTTCTGGCAGACGCACTACCGGCAGCCCCTCGACTTCAACGACGACGCGCTCGCAGGCGCGCAGGAAGCCGCGAAGCGGCTGGGCGAGTTCCACGAGCGAGTTCGGTTCGTCGGGAGCGGGCCAACGCGAGCCCGCGGTCGAGGGACGTTAGCCCAGCTCGCACAACGTCTTCAAGCGGATTTTCGCGCGGCCCTGGATGACGACCTCAATGCTCCTCGGGCGTGCGGCGCACTGTTCGAATTCATGCGATCCGCCAACCGCGAGCTCGACAGGGAGGCCGCCGGTAGCGAGGACGCGCAGCGAGCCCAGGCCGCGTTGGCCGAGGTCATGAGCGTGCTCGATGTCCTGCCCACGCCCAAGCAGCTGGATTCCGGTTTGGTAGCCTGGGTCGAGGAGCGCATCGCCGCCCGTGACAAAGCACGCAAAGCCAAGGACTTCAAGGAGGCGGACCGGATCCGCGCCGAGCTCAAGGCGAGAGGGGTGGAGATCGAGGACACGCCCTCCGGCACCAAGTGGCGGGTGGTGTAAGTTCTTCCCGGCCCGTCCCTTGCCCTTATAGCCATCCCCGTTTATGCTACGGGTCTGGAGATTTTGGCGATCGACCAGCTGACGTAGCTCAACTGGTAGAGCAGCTGATTTGTAATCAGCAGGTTAAGGGTTCGAGTCCCTTCGTCAGCTCACGTTGCCGAAGAGGAGCAGGACCACCCCGACTCCGAGACCGGAGGGACCAACACACCCCGCGCTTTGGGAAACGCGGGGTGAGTTGTCAGTGGTGGTTGGGGACGGGGGCAGGGGGAAGCGAACGAGGGCGCGGCGACCGGCGCGGTGGGGTGCCCGAGTGGCCAAAGGGAGCAGACTGTAAATCTGCCGGCGACAGCCTACGAAGGTTCGAATCCTTCCCCCACCACTCCCGGGGCGCGCGGGCGTAGCTCAGTTGGTAGAGCATCAGCCTTCCAAGCTGAGGGTCACGGGTTCGAGCCCCGTCGCCCGCTTTCGCTCGCGTAGCTCAGTCGGTAGAGCGCGTCCTTGGTAAGGACGAGGTCACCGGTTCGATTCCGGTCGCGAGCTCTGTGGAGGGCAACGCTGATGTCCGACGTCTGACGTCTGACATCTCAACGAGGGTTCCATGGCGAAAGCAAAATTCCAGCGCACCAAGCCGCACGTGAACGTCGGGACGATCGGGCACGTGGACCACGGCAAGACCACGCTCACGGCCGCGCTCACCAAAGTCGCGGCCGAGAAGGGGCTCGCCACCTACGTGAGCTACGACGAGGTGGCGAAAGCCTCGGCGGCGCAGGGGCGGCGTGACGCGACGAAGATCCTCACGATCGCCACCGCCCACGTGGAGTACTCCACGGAGCAGCGCCACTACGCACACGTGGATTGCCCGGGCCACGCCGACTACGTGAAGAACATGATCACGGGGGCGGCGCAGATGGACGGGGCGATCCTGGTGGTGTCGGCGGTGGACGGGCCGATGCCGCAGACGCGGGAGCACATCCTGCTGGCGCGCCAGGTGAACGTGCCCGCCATCGTGGTGTTCCTGAACAAGTGCGATCTGGTGGACGACGCGGAGCTGCTGGACCTGGTGGAGCTGGAGGTGCGGGAGCTGTTGTCGAAGTACGAGTTCCCCGGCGACGATGTCCCCATGATCCGCGGCTCGGCGCTCAAGGCGATCGACGCGGACAAGAAGTGGGTCGACAAGATCTGGGAGCTCTTGGCGGCTTTGGACAAGAGCATCCCGGTGCCCAAGCGCGAGGTGGACAAGCCGTTCCTGATGCCGGTGGAAGACGTGTTCTCGATCACGGGGCGAGGCACGGTGGCGACGGGGCGGATCGACCGGGGCAAGATCAAAGTGGGCGAGGAAGTGGAGATGGTGGGCTTCGGCACCGACAAGAAGACGGTGGTGACCGGGGTCGAGATGTTCCGCAAGCTGCTGGACGAGGGGCAGGCGGGGGACAACGTCGGTCTGCTGCTGCGCGGCGTGGAGAAGACCGACATCGAGCGCGGCATGGTGCTCGCGAAGCCGGGCTCGATCACGCCGCACACCAAGTTCGAGGCCGAGGTCTACGTTCTCACGAAGGAAGAGGGCGGCCGCCATACGCCGTTCTTCAAGGGATACCGGCCGCAGTTCTACTTCCGTACGACGGACGTGACGGGGACGGTCGAGCTGCCGGGGGGGGTGGAAATGGTGATGCCGGGCGACAACACCAAGATGACGATCGAGCTGATCACGCCGATCGCCATGGAGGAGCAGCTGCGGTTCGCGATCCGCGAGGGCGGCCGGACGGTGGGTGCGGGCGTGGTGACGAAAATCTTGAAGTAAGACGTCATCCGTCGTCCGTTATCCGTGGTCCGTAACGCACCGGACCGGCGGATATGACGGAGGACGGACAACGGAGAACACATAGATGGCGCGCGAGAACATCATCATGGAATGCACCGCCTGTAAGAGCCGGAACTATTTCACGACCAAGAACCGGCGGAAGCATCCCGAGCGGGCCGAGTGGAAGAAGTACTGCCCGCGGTGCAACAAACAGACGGCGCATAAGGAGTCGAAGTAGTGTCGACGGAGGCACTCGAACGCCCCGCGTCGGGCGGGCTGCGTCGCGCCTGGGAGTTCGTGACGGTGCAGGTGCCGGCGGAAGTCCGCAAGGTCACCTGGCCCAGCTGGGACGAGCTCAAGAAGGCGACCGGGGTGATCGTCGTGTTCGTGATCAGCCTGGGCGTGCTGATCGGGCTCATGGACTCGACGCTGCAGCTGGTGTTCGTGACGGCGGTGGCCAACCTGTTCAAATGACGGACCATCGCTGGTACGCGATCCAGACGACGGCGGGACACGAGAACAAGGTCCGCTCCCTCATCGACCGGCGCATCAAGGACGACCCGCGCCCGGACGACGAGAAGCCGATCCGCCAGGCCCTGGTCCCGACGCAGGAAGTGGTCGAGATCAAGAACGGCAAGAAGGTGACGGTCGAGCGCAAGATCTATCCGGGCTACGTGCTCGTGAACATGGTCTTGAATCAGGAGACGATCCACGTCATCAACGGCATTCAGGGCGTGATCAAGTTCGTGGGGACGGGCCGGCTCCCCATGCCGCTCCGCCCGGAGGAGGTGAACCGCCTCCTGGGGATCGAGGAAGCCGTCAAGGAAGAGGAGCCGCAGGAGCAGATTCCGTTCCTGGTGGGGCAGGTCGTGGAGATCACCGAAGGGCCGTTCTCGGACTTTTCGGGCACGGTCGAAGAGGTGATTCCGGACAAGGGCAAGGTGCGCGTCGCAGTGTCCCTGTTCGGCCGGCCGACGTCGGTGGAGCTCGACTACCTCCAGTTAAAGGCTCACTGAACCGCTAGACGCAGAGACGCGCAGACGCACAGGGACAAATGGCCAAGCCGATTATGGCAGTCGTGAAGCTCCAGGTCCCGGCCGGGCAGGCGACGCCCGCCCCGCCGGTGGGCACCGCCCTGGGGCCGCACGGCGTGAACATCATGGAGTTCGTGAAGCAGTTCAACGCCAAGACGGCCCAGGCGCAGGGGATGATCACGCCGGTCGAGGTGACGATCTTCAAGGACCGCACGTTCACGTTCATCACCAAGACGCCACCCGCGGCGGTGCTCCTGAAAAAGGAGGCCGGGATCGAGAAGGGCAGCCCGACCTCGAACCGCCAGAAGGTCGGCAAGGTGACGCGCGCGCAGCTGCGCAAGATCGCCGAGCTCAAGATGCCGGACTTGAACGCCAACGACATCGAGGCGGCGATGAACATGGTGGCGGGCACCGCCCGCTCCATGGGGCTCGAGGTGGTGGACTGATGCGGACGCACGGCAAACACTACCGCGCGGCGGTCGGGACCATCGAGCCGCGCAAGCTGTATCCCCCGCGCGAGGCAGTGGAGCGCGTCAAGACCGCTGGCTACGCGAAATTCGACGAGTCGGTGGACGTGGCCGTGCGGCTGGGCGTCGATCCCAAGCACGCCGACCAGGTCGTCCGGGGCACCGTGAGCTTGCCGAACGGCACCGGCAAGAAGGTGCGGGTGCTCGTGATCGCGCAGGGCGACAAGGCGAAGGAGGCCGAGGCGGCCGGAGCGGACTTCGTCGGCGTCGAGTACATCCAGAAGATCAAGGACGGATGGCTCGACACCGACATGATCGTCGCCACGCCGGACGTGATGGGCCAGCTCGGGCCCTTGGGCAAGGTGCTGGGCCCGCGTGGCCTCATGCCGAACCCCAAGGCGGGCACCGTCACGATGGACGTGGCGCGCGCGGTCAAGGAGCTCAAGGCCGGGAAGATCGAGTTCCGGGTGGACAAGAGCGGCATCGTGCACGCCCCGATCGGTAAGAAGTCCTTTTCGGCCGACGCGCTGGCGGAAAACCTCCAGACGTTCATGGAGGCGATCGTGCGGGCCAAGCCGGCGGCGGCCAAGGGCCACTACATCCGGTCCGTCACCGTGTCGAGCACGATGGGCCCCGGTGTGCATCTCGACCCGGCGGTGTTCGCATGATCCGGACCAAGGAGCAGAAGCAGCAAGTGGTGACGGCCTTGGCGGACCGCCTGCGGCGCGCTCCCACCGTGTACATCACGGACTTCACGGGGCTCGATGTCGCCAAGCTCACGCAGCTGCGGCGCCGCTTGCGGGCGGCAGGCGTCGAGTACGTCGTCGTGAAGAACACCCTCGCGCTGCGCGCGCTCGGCGACGCCCGGGTGCCGGGGCTCGAGCCCCATCTCGCGGGCCCGACCGGACTCGTGTTGGGGGGGGCGGATCCCGTGGCCGCGGCGAAAGTGCTGGGAGACTTCGCGCGGGAGTTCGAGAAGCCTGCCATCAAGGCGGGCCTCGTGGACGGGAAGACGGTCACGCCCGAGCAGGTCAAACGGCTGGCCAGTCTCCCCCCGCGCACCGAGCTCCTCGCCCGGCTGGGCGGGGCGCTGCAAGCACCGATGGCTGGCTTCGTCGGCGCATTAAACGGCTTACTGATGAATCTGGTGGGTGCCCTGGAGGCGCTGCGGACCAAGCGCGCCCCCCCGGCGGGCGCCGATCTTAACCCGGTGGGAGATACGGAAATGGCGACTCAGACGAGTGCGAGCAAGGACGACATTCTCCAGGCGATCGGGAACATGTCGGTGTTTGAATTGGCAGAGCTGATCGAGGCGTTCAAGGAGAAGTTCGGCGTCACGATCGTTGCGCCGGTAGCGGCGGCGCCCGCCGCGGGCGGGGCAGGGGCGGCAGCCGCGGCGCCCGCCGCCGAGGAGCAGACCGAGTTCACGGTCATCCTGAAGGGCGCCGGCGAGAAGAAGATCCAGGTGATCAAAGAGATCCGGGCGATCACCAACCTCGGCCTCAAAGAGGCCAAGGACCTGGTGGAAGCTGCGCCCGGAACCGTGAAGGAAGGCGTGTCCAAGCAGGAAGCCGAGGAAATCAAAAAGAAGCTCGAAGCGCAGGGCGCGGCCGTCGAACTGAAGTAGACGCTGAGGCTAACGCCGCGGGCCATGGGGGCCCGCCGGCCGAAACTCGGGTCTTCTTTGGTCGACGACATGCGCAATTTGACACACTCCTGCTCGCTTCTCCGAGCCCTCTGTCCGTCCCCGACCGACGTGCCGGCCGGGGACCAGGGGCCTTTTCGCGTTTTGCCTGAGGTCTCGACA
The DNA here is from genome assembly GCA_001919865.1 of Gemmatimonadetes bacterium 13_1_20CM_4_69_16. Taxonomy (GTDB): domain Bacteria; phylum Gemmatimonadota; class Gemmatimonadetes; order Gemmatimonadales; family GWC2-71-9; genus 20CM-4-69-16. The sequence goes on from MNIR01000012.1 coordinate 56,297, forward strand.
TGACGAAGACGATGCCGGTGCTGTCGTTCGCGAAGCTCGACGAGGGGATGCCGATGCCGCACCTCCTCGACATCCAGACGCGCGCGTTCCAGTCGCTGCTCCAGCCGGACGGCAAGGGCGCGGAGCGGACGGATATCGGGCTGGAGCGGGTGTTCAAGGACGTGTTTCCGATCCAAGACGTGAACGGCAATTACTCCCTGGAGTTCGTGAAGTACGCGCTCGGGGAGTCGAAGTACTCGGTGGAGGAGTGCATCGAGCGCGACATGACCTACTCGGTCCCGCTCAAGGCGACACTGCAGCTCGTGGTCATGGAGGAAGTCGGCGAGACCACCAAGACCAAGCGGCCGAAGAACATCATCGAGAAAGAGGTCTACCTGGGTGAGCTGCCGATCCTCACCCCGCTCGGCACGTTCGTCATCAACGGCGCCGAGCGCGTGATCGTATCGCAGCTGCATCGCTCTCCGGGCGTGGTGTTCGAAGAGAGCATCCACCCCAACGGCCAGCGGCTGTTCTCGGCGCGCATCATCCCGTTCCGGGGCTCGTGGGTCGAGTTCACGATCGATATCCATGACGTGATCTACGTCCACATCGACAAGAAGAAGAAGTTCCCGGCGACGGCGCTGCTGCGGGCGTTCGGCTACGGCACCAACGCCGACATCCTGAAACTGTTCTACGCGACGAAGGACATCGATATCACGGGCAAGCTCGAGGGTCGCGCCCAGAAGCGCGAGGTGCTCGGGACCCTGCTCGCGGCCGACGTGCCGGACCCGGAGAACAAGAAGGGCGAGCCGCTCGGCAGGGTGGGTGACGAGCTGACCCTGGAGAAGTTCAACACCTTCCGGCGAGCCGGCATCAGCAAGGTCAAGGTGTTCGCGGGCTACACCTCGCTCGACCTGCGGGACGAGGCCCAGCCCACCAGCACGCGGGAGCGGCAGGGGGCGCACGTCCTGGCATTCGACGTCGCCGATCCGGAGACCGGAGAGGTGGTGGCCGAAGGAGGGCGTGAGCTGTCGGACACGCTCAAGAAGAAGCTCCTCAAAGCGGGGGTGACCAAAGTCGAGGTGCTCCTGCCCGCCGGGCGTAGCGAGTCGCCGCTCATCAAGAACACGCTGCTCAAGGACCCGACCCACACGGAGGCCGAGGCGCTGGAGCAGATCTACGCGCTGCTGCGGCCGGGCGAGGCGCCCAACCTCGAGACCGCGCGCCAGGCGCTCGAGCGGCTGTTCTTCCACCCCAAGCGCTACGACCTGGGCCGGGTGGGGCGCTACAAGATCAACCAGCGCCTCAAGGTGAACGTCTCCAAGGACCACACGGTCCTCACGGAGGACGACTTCATCGCCATCATCCGCTACCTGATCGAGCTGCGCGAGGGGCGCGGCTACACCGACGACATCGACCACCTCGGCAACCGCCGGGTGCGCTCGGTGGGCGAGCTGATCGCGAACCAGTTCTCGGTCGGGCTGTCGCGCATGGCGCGGCTCATCAAGGAGCGGATGAGCATCAACAACGATCCCGAGCGGATCACGCTGGACGACCTCGTGAACGCGCGCACGGTGAGCGCCGTGATCCAGGCGTTCTTCGGCAGCTCACAGCTGTCACAGTTCATGGACCAGACGAACCCGCTGGCGGAGCTGACGCACAAGCGGCGCCTCTCGGCCCTGGGGCCGGGCGGCCTCACGCGCGAGCGCGCGGGCTTCGAGGTGCGGGACGTGCACTACAGCCAGTATGGTCGCATGTGCCCGATCGAGACGCCGGAGGGACCGAACATCGGGCTCATCACGAGTCTGTCGTGCTACGCGCGCGTCAACGACCTCGGCTTCATCGAGACGCCGTACCGCGTGGTCAAGAGCGGCAAAGTCACCGACGAGATCCGCTGGCTCTCGGCGTCGGAGGAGGAGGAGTACGCGGTGGCGCAGGCGAACGCGCACGTCACCGAGGACGGCGGCTTTACCGATGAGCTGGTGTTGTGCCGCAAGCGGGACGACTACCCGCTGCTCGCGCCCAACCGGATCGACTTCATGGACGTGGCGCCCGAGCAGCTGGTGTCCATCGCCGCGGCCCTGATCCCGTTCCTCGAGCACGACGACGCCAACCGCGCCCTCATGGGCTCGAACATGCAGCGGCAGTCGGTGCCCCTGCTGTTCCCGCAGGCCCCGCTCATCGGGACCGGGCTCGAGGAGAAGGTGGCCCGCGACTCTGGCGCGGTGGTGATTGCGCGGCGCGCGGGGGTGGTCACGCGCGTCACGGCGGACGAGATCATCATCGACACCGGCGACGAAGACGCCAAGACGGGGGACCACCCGCTGGCGCGGCTCAAGCAGCATGACCGCTACCGCCTTAAGAAGTTCTGGCGCACCAACCAGGACACCGCCATCAACCAGCGGCCGCTGGTCCATGTGGGGCAGAAGGTGAAGGCGGGGCAGATCGTGGCCGACGGCGCGGGGACCGAGCACGGCGAGCTGGCGCTCGGCGCCAACGTGACGGTGGCGTTCATGCCGTGGTACGGGCACAACTTCGAGGACGCGATCGTCCTCTCGGAGCGCCTGGTGAAGGACGACGTCTACTCGTCGATCCACATCCAGGAGCTCGAGCTGCACGTGCGCGACACCAAGCGCGGTCGCGAGGAGATCACGCGCGAGATCCCCAACGTGGCCGAAGAGTCGCTCGTCGACCTGGACGAGCGGGGCATCGTCCGCATCGGGGCGCACGTGAAGGCCGGCGACATCCTGGTGGGCAAGATCACTCCCAAGGGTGAAACCGAGCTCTCCCCAGAGGAAAAGCTCCTCACGGCCATCTTCGGCGAGAAGGCGAAGGACGTGAAGGATTCGTCGCTCAAGGTACCGCCGGGGATGGAGGGCGTGGTCATCGATGTCAAGATCTTCTCCCGCATCGAGGACCAAGTCGTCGAGAAGGATCGCGGCGAGCGGATCGGCGAAGTACGCCGGCTCGAAACGGAGGAGAAGGCCCGCATCTCCGAGGCGATGTTCGCCGAGCTGCGCGACCTGCTCGCGAACCAGGAGGTCGGGCTGATGCTCAAGGCCGGAACGGTCGAGGAATACCTCCCGGCCGGAACGAAGCTCGCCAAGCCGCAGCTCGACGGCATCAACTTCGCGGACGTGGACCTGAAAACACTGCGCGTGGCCAACAAGCAGGTGAACGAGCGGTTCCGGGCCGTGCTGGACGCCGCGCAGGCCGAGCGTGCCAAGATCGAGGAGAAGTCCGAGGACCAGATCGACAAGATCCTGCAGCCGGACGAGCTCCCTCCGGGCGTGATTCAGCTCGTGAAGGTGTACGTCGCCGAGAAGCGCAAGATCTCCGTGGGCGACAAGATGGCGGGCCGCCACGGCAACAAGGGCATCATCGCGCGCATCGTTCCGGAGGAGGATATGCCGTTCCTGCCGCACGGGGCGCCGGTGGACATCGTGCTGAACCCGTTGGGGGTGCCCTCGCGCATGAACGTCGGTCAGATCCTGGAGACCCACCTCGGCTGGGCGGCGCGGATCCTGGGCTTCGAATCCAAGACCCCCGTGTTCCAGGGCGCGGACGAGACCGAGATCGGCGTGCTGCTCCGTCTGGCCGGCCTCACCTGGGCGGCCGACGCGCTCCAGCTCGAGGTCCGGCTCCCCGGCCTCGACCCGGAGACCGTGCGGCAGATCGTGCGGGACCTGCGGCGCCTGCCGTCGGGGAACGGCGCGCGGCCGGAGGTCGCGACCGCCGGGATCGGCGTGCTCGGGCACCGCGCGCTCTCGCAGGAGACGCGCGACGTGTACCATCGCGTCGTGGACTTCCTCAAGTCAGCCGCGAAGCAACTCGCCGAACGGGAGCTCGAGCAACGTCGCATCGAGCAGGAGGCGCACCAGGCGCGACTCGAGGCGGAGGAGCTCTCCAAGGGCGACAAGACCGGGCTCAAGGCGGGACTCAAGGAGATCGAGAAGTTCCTCGAGCACGGCAAGCCGGCCGAGGTGCTGGAGGCCGTCGGGTTTCCGGCGCTGGCGGCCCTACTCGGGCCCAAGTCCGAGGCGGACGTGGACCAGGCGGTGAACGAGGTGCTCAAGGCGGCGGGCCTCTCCCCGATGGGAAAGGCGCGCCTGCGCGACGGACGCTCCGGCGAGTTCTTCGCGTCGGACGTCACCGTCGGCTCGATCTACATGATGAAGCTGTCGCACTTGGTGGACGACAAGATCCACGCGCGCTCCATCGGGCCGTACTCGCTGGTCACGCAGCAGCCGCTCGCCGGCAAGGCGCAGTTCGGGGGCCAGCGGTTCGGTGAGATGGAGGTGTGGGCGCTCGAGGCGTACGGCGCGGCGCACACGCTGCAGGAGATCCTGACCGTCAAGTCGGACGACGTGAACGGCCGCAGCCGCGTGTACGAGGCCATCGTCAAGGGGCAGAACCTGCCGAAACCCGGCATCCCCGAGTCCTTCAACGTACTGGTGAAGGAACTCCAGGCCCTCGGGTTGAAGGTGACCCTGGGCACCACCGAGGAAGTTGAAGAGTAAGGGGAGGGAGACTCGATGATCGATTTCCGGAGCGGGCGCGAGCCAAAGAGCTCGAGCTTCGACTATATCCAGATCCGGATCGCCTCCCCAGAGGAGATCCGGGGCCCGCGCGACTCCAAGGAGCGCGAGCGTCTGGAGCTGCAGGGCCAGCGCACCTGGTGGTCGTGGGGCGAGGTGACGAAGCCCGAGACCATCAACTACCGCTCCTTCAAGCCGGAGCGGGACGGCTTGTTCTGCGAGCGCATCTTCGGCCCGGTGAAGGACTGGGAGTGCCACTGCGGCAAGTACAAGCGCATCCGGTACCGCGGCGTGATCTGCGACCGCTGCGGCGTCGAGGTGACGCTGTCCAAGGTGCGGCGCGAGCGCATGGGGCATATCGAGCTCGCCGTCCCGGTGGCGCACATCTGGTTCTTCAAGACGCTGCCGTCGCCGATGGGCAACCTGCTCGACATGACGCTGCGGGATCTCGAGCGGGTGATCTACTACACGAACTACGTGGTGATCGACCCGGGCGAGCAGGAAGTGCAGGAGAAGGAGCTGCTCGACGAGGACCGCTTCCTCGAGCTCCGTACCAAGGCGAAGGCCCAGGGCGATGCCGCCTTCAAGGCGGACATCGGCGCGCCCGCGGTGCGGTCCCTGCTGGAGCGGCTCAACATCGACAAGCTCGCCGACGAGCTGCGCGAGGCGGTCGCGGGCGAGACGAGCCAGCACCGCAAGAAGCAGCAGCTGAAGCGGCTCAAGATCGTGGATGCGTTCCGCAACTCGGGCGCCGCGGGCGAGGGGCGCAACGACCCCCGCTGGATGATCCTGGATGTGATCCCGGTCATCCCGCCCGACCTGCGGCCGTTGGTGCCACTGGACGGCGGGCGGTTCGCGACGTCGGACCTGAACGACCTGTATCGCCGCGTCATCAATCGCAACAACCGGCTGCAGAAGCTGATCCTGCACCGGGCGCCGGAGGTCATCCTCCGGAACGAGAAGCGGATGCTGCAGGAGGCAGTGGACGCGCTGTTCGACAACGGCCGTCGCTCGAAGGCGATTCGCGGGCGGGGCAAGCGGCCGCTCAAGTCGCTCTCCGACATGCTGAAGGGCAAGCAGGGGCGGTTCCGCCAGAACCTGCTCGGCAAGCGGGTGGACTATTCGGGCCGGTCGGTGATCGTGGTGGGCCCGGAGCTGCGGCTGCACCAGTGCGGGCTCCCCAAGGCGATGGCGGTGGAGCTGTTCAAGCCCTTCATCATCCACAAGCTCGTCGAGAAGGGTATCGCCGAGACCGTGAAACGGGCGAAGAAGATCGTGGAGAAGGAGTCGCCCGAGGTGTACGAGATCCTCGAGGAGATCATCGAGGACCATCCCGTGCTCCTGAACCGTGCGCCGACGCTGCACCGTCTGGGCATCCAGGCGTTCGAGCCGGTCCTCGTGGAAGGCAAGGCGATCCGGATCCATCCGCTCGTGTGCGCGGCGTTCAACGCGGACTTCGACGGCGACCAGATGGCCGTGCACGTGCCCCTCTCCTTCGAGAGCCAGATCGAGGCGCGGCTGCTGATGATCTCGTCCAACAACGTCCTCAAACCGTCCGACGGGCGGCCCGTCGCCGAGCCGTCGCAGGACATGGTGCTGGGCTGCTACTTCCTCACGAAGGAGCCGGCCGATTTCGAGCAGCCGGAGGTCAAGGCGCGGGCGCCCCGCGTCGCGACGCTCGCCGAGCTCGACATGGGGCTCGCGACCAAGCAGCTCGCCTACCACTCGCCACTGCACCACTGGAGCGAGCCGCCGGGCGAGTGGATCTACACGACCGTGGGGCGGGTGATCTTCAACAGCATCCTCCCCGAAGGGTTGCGGCGTGAGCAGGGGTTCCAGAACCAGGTCATGCGCAAGAAGGACCTCTCGGAGCTGGTGTTCGAGAGCTACCGGCGGGCCGGGCTGGCCAGCACGGTCCAGTTCCTGGACCTCCTGAAGGAGTTCGGCTTCCGGTACGCCACGATGGGGGGCGTCTCGATCGGGGTCGAGGATCTCGAGATCCCGGCGGAGAAGGCGTCGCTGCTGCACGACGCCGAGGCGCGGGTCGAGCGGTTCCAGCGCGCCTACGCTACCGGCCAGATCACCTTCGGCGAGCGCTACAACAAGGTGATCGACGCCTGGACGCACGCGAACAACGACATCGCCGACGCGATGGTCAAGACGATGCAGCGGTCCAAGGGCGGCTTCAACCCGGTGTTCATGATGTTCGACTCCGGGAGCCGCGGCTCGCGCGACCAGATCCGGCAGCTGGCGGGGATGCGCGGCCTGATGGCGAAGCCGCAGAAGAAGCTCACCGGCGGCATCGGCGAGATCATCGAGAGCCCGATCAAGTCGAACTTCCGGGA